>JAFGNZ010000190.1 GCA_016926755.1 Myxococcaceae bacterium
CAGCGGCGGCGGCAACAGCGGCGGCGGCAACAGCGGCGGCGGCAACAGCGGCGGCGGCAACAGCGGTGGCGGCTGGGGCAACCCTCCTCCCGGCCATGGCGGCACTCCTCCCGGCCATGGTGGCACTCCTCCGGGCCACGGCGGCGGCAGCTCGCCTCCGGGTCACACCAACAACCCGGGCAACTCGGGCGGCAACAGCGGCGGTGGTAACAGCGGCGGTGGCTGGGGCAACCCGGGTCACGGCAACGGCAACGGCCATGGCAACAGCGGCGGTGGCAACAGCGGCGGTGGCAACAGCGGCGGCGGCAACAGCGGCGGCGGCAACAGCGGTGGCGGCAACAGCGGCGGCGGCAACAGCGGCGGCGGCAACAGCGGCGGTGGCAACAGCGGCGGTGGCTGGGGCAACCCGGGCAACGGCAACGGCCATGGCAATGGCAACGGTGGCGGCCGTGGTAACGGCGGTGGCAACCGTGGCGGCAGTGCCTGGGGCAACAACGATCGCGGCAGCTCCTCTTCCTCGGGTGGCGGTACCTCCGCGCCGCCGCCTCGGGGCGGCTCGTCCAAGTCGGGCGGCAGCGGCGGCCCTGTCCGCTGGTAGCTGTTCGTCCGCAGCGGGACGGTTGACCGCGGGGTGGATTGCCGCCCCGCGGGTGCATGGGAATCTTGGCGAGCAGTCATGAAGTCTCCATGCCTGCTCGCTTGCTGTGTCTTCCTGGGTTTGGGTCTCTCGGCCTGTGGGTTCGGCTCCATGCCGGATCCCGGCGTGCGCACCGAGGAGGCCCAGCCCGTGGATCTGGAGCACCTCCTCATCACCGTGCATGGCCGGGCGGAGCTGCTGCCCGAGGCCGCGCGGCTGCTGGCGGAGCAGGGGCAGCCCCTGCCCTCGCTCGCGGGGCTCCCCCTGGTCATCGAGGAGCCGCTGCGCGTGGCGGTGAACGATCCGAGCGCCACCTTCGGCGCCAGCGCCCTCGCCGAGGATGGCGGGTTCTCCGTCCCCCACGTGCCGGTGAAGGACATCCACATGAGCCTCGCGGCGAGCATCGACCACGAGGGCCTCGCGCGCAGCTCCACCATCGTCTTCGACACCGCCTTCACCGGCTCCCGGCCACGGACGGATCTCATCGGCGTCCACGCCTGGGCGCTGCCGCGGGCCTTCCATGACGCGCTCACCCGCGCCGTGGGGCAGGACACCCTCCTGGCCCTCACCGACGGCCGGGCCCGGAGGCTCGAGGAGGCGGGCTTCCTGCTCGGCCGCGTGGTGGATGCCACCGGCCAGCCCCTGGCGGGCGCCCGGGTGCGGCTGGATCGAGGCGAGCTCGCCGACCGGCTCTACTACCTCTCCGAGGACCTCTCCCACGCGGCCCAGGAGAGCACCAGCGCCAACGGGCTCTTCCTCTACATCCACTCGGGCGCGGACGTGGAGACGTTCCGCGCGAGCCTCCAGGGCACGGAGGAGTACACCTGGCGGAACCTGGGCGCCATGCCCGGGCGAGGCCTCGTGCTCACCCTCTTCCCGGGCTCCCATCCTCCCTGAGCCGCCGCGAGCTCCCTCCTCCGAGCTCCTGATTTTCGCCCCCACGGCCCTACCCGGATTGATCTCGTTTCCTGAGAATGTAATTGTGAACTTTTAGGGCACTGCGTTCCGGGGGGAACTCGCATGTCCAGTGGATCCAATGCACGGAGCGCCCTGATCTTCCGAGGCCTCGTGTGGGCAGGGATCGCAGCCAGCCTCCTCGCAGGAGGCTGGGGGCTGCTCGTCTGGAGCTCGGCGCGCGGCGCGCGGACACCGGAGGCGCTCGGCGCGCTGGACGCGGCGCCCTCCCCCCCCACCGCGCTTCTCCTGGGCAGCCTGGCCCTGGGGCTGCTCCACCCGAAGGCCCCCGGCAGGCTCCGCAGGGCCGTTGGCATGGCCTGCGCCGGGGGAGTGGTCGCCATGGGCATCACCGCGCTCTTCCAGGGCCAGGGCCTGGGGCTGACGCAGGCGATCCTCGTGCTGCTGGGGTGCGCGCTGCTGGTGCTCGGGCGTCACTCCCTCCTGCATTCCGGGCGGATGGAGGTGTTCATCCTGCCAGCGCTGTGCGCCACCCTGCTGGTGTTCAACAGCCTGCTGCACGGCGCCCTCAAGTCCGCCGAGGCCCCCGACCTGCTCTCCTCCGCGGGCCTGGAGCTGCAGAGCGCCGCGGGGCTCCTGCTGCTCGGCATCGGCGTCCTGTGCGCGCGACCGGAGCAGGGGCTGATGGTCCGCATCACCCGGAACACGCTCGGCGGCTTCCTCGCGCGCCGGCTCGTGCCGGTGACGCTGCTGAGCCCCACGCTGTTCAGCCTGCTGCTGGCGGTGCTCGAGCGGTTCACGCTCCTCGGCCCGCTCATGAAGGCGCCCCTCTTCTCCACCGTGGCGACCAGCGGTGGCGTGGGGCTGGTGCTCATCTCCACCGCGATGGTGGACCGCATCGTCCTCAAGCGCCGCCACGCCAGCACCGCCCTCGCGGCCTCCGAGGCCCGCTATCGGGGCCTGCTGGAGACGGCGCCGGATCCGGTGGTGGTCATGGATCGGCGCGGGGTGCTGCACCTGGCGAACGACCGGACGGAGCAGGTGTTCGGCTACTCGCGCGAGGAGCTGATCGGCCGGAACGTGGAGGTGCTGATCCCGGAGCGCTTGCGGAAGTCGTACCAGCGGAACTTCGAGGCGTACATGCTCGCCCCCGTGGTCCGCTCGGTGGGCCAGGAGGTCTCGCTGCATGGCCGGCGCAAGGATGGCTCGGAGCTCCCGGTGGAGGTGAGCCTCAGCCCCTACCTCACCGCGGAGGGGCTGATGGTCACCGCCATCATCCGGGACGTGACGGAGCGCGAGCTGCACCTGAACCGCCTTCAGCAGGCCCACCGCGAGCTGGAGCGCCTCCAGCAGGAGTACGTGGGGATCATCTCCCATGATCTGCGCAACCCCCTCCAGGTCATCGCGCTGCGCACCCACATGCTCCAGCGCATGCTCGAGGAGAAGGGCCTCACCCGCGAGGCGCACCTCGCCAGCGGCCTGCTGCGGAACACCCAGCGGATGGGGGGCATGGTGGAGGAGCTGCTGGACAACTCCCGCCTCGAGGCAGGACAGGTGGAGCTGCGCTGGCAGCCGACGGACCTGGCCCGCTTCCTCGACGAGGTGCTCGAGCGGGACATCCCCCCCGACTCGCGCGAGCGCTTCCGCCTGAAGACCGCCGAGGTGCCGCCGGTGCCGGTGGACCCGCCGCGCCTGGAGCGGGTGCTGGTGAACCTGCTCACCAACGCGCTCAAGTACAGCCTGCCGGGGACTCCCATCACCGTCCGCCTGGAGCGCACCGAGAGCCACGCGGAGATCTCGGTGCAGGATCAGGGGCAGGGCATGCGGCCGGAGGACACCGGGCGCCTCTTCGAGAAGTACTATCGTACGCGCGAGGGCCGGCTGGCGCAGGGGATCGGGTTGGGGCTCTACATCAGCCGCCTCATCGTCGAGGCGCACGGAGGTCGCATCCGCGTGGCGAGCAACCCAGGCCAGGGCTCCATCTTCACCATCACCCTCCCCTTGAAGCTCGCCGCGCGCGAGGAGTCCGCGACGAAGCTCGGCGCCGCGTGAAGGCCCGCGCGCTCGGCCGGGAGGCCTCGTGAGACGGCTGCTCCTGGTGGGCCCCGGCCACGCCCACCTCTTCGTGCTGGAGGCGCTGGCACGCGCGCCCCTGCCCGGCGTGGAGACCGTCCTCGTGTCGCTGGGCGCCCGGCAGCTCTACAGCGGCATGGTGCCGGGTTGGATCGCGGGCGACTACGCGCTGGAGCAGCTCTGCCTGGAGCTCGCGGGGCTCGCGCGGGCCGCGGGGGCGCGGCTGGAGCCGAGCGGCGCCCAGGCGCTGGACGCGGCACGCCGGGAGGTGCGGCTGGGAGACGGCCGCGTGCTGGGCTACGACGTGGCGAGCTTCGACATCGGCTCTCTGCCCGCGGGGGATGAGCTGCCCGGCGTGAAGGAGCACGCCCTGGTGCTCAAGCCGCTGGAGCAGGCGCTCGCGGTGCTCTCCGAGTCGCTCCGCCAGCCAGGCCCCCTCCTCGTCGTGGGCGGCGGGGCCGCGGGCGTGGAGCTGGCCCTCTGCCTCCAGGCCCGGACCGGCCGCCTCATCACGCTCCTGGACAGCGACGCGGAGGTTCCCCGCGGCGCGCCCCCCACCGCCAGGCGCCTCGTGCGGCGGCTGCTGGCGCGGCGTGGCGTGGCGCTGCGGACGGGCGCGGCCCTGGTCTCACTGGCACCCGGGGCCGCGCGGCTGGAGTCCGGCGACTGCCTCCCCTTCACCACCTGCGTGTGGGCCACGGGTGCCCGGCCTCCCCCGCTCTTCGCCGGCAGCGGGGCAGCGCTGGACGCGCGAGGCTACCTCGCGGTGGAGGACACCCTGCGCAGCCCCTCCCACCCGGAGCTGTTCGCCGCGGGCGACTGCGCGGGCTTCATCCGCGGCCAGCGCGTCCCCAAGGCCGGCGTGTACGCGGTGCGCCAGGGGCCGGTGCTCAGCGCCAACCTGCGCGCGGCCCTCACGGGCCAGGGCACGCTCCGCCCCTATCGCGCCCAGTCCGGCTTCCTCTCCCTGCTGAACGCGGGGGATGGGAAGGCGGTGGCCGCGTGGAAGGGGCTCGCCTTCCACGGCCGCGCCGTATGGCGGCTCAAGGACTTCATCGATCGGCGCTTCATGGCGCGCTTCCAGCGGCTCGCGGGGCAGCAGCCGGGCTCGCGGTGAGCCACCCGCTCAGCGGGGAACGAACCACCGCGGCAGCCAGTCCGGGCCCTTCGCCGTGGTGAGGCGCGTCTGCCTGCTGCCATCCGCGCGCATCAGCCACAGGTCCACCTCCCCGCCCCGCTCCGCCACGAACACCAGGTACTTCCCATCCGGGCTCCACGCCGGCGCGTCATCCCGGCTCTTCCCATCCGTGAGGGCCACCGGCTCGCCCCCCTCCACGCGGGCCACCCAGATGCGGCTCCTCGCGTCCGGCAGCCGCTCCACGAAGGCCACCTTCTTGCTGTCCGGGCTCCACGCCAGCTCGCGCTCGTCGCTCTTCACCGCGCCGCCAGACAGCGGGCGGAGCTGCGTCCCATCCGGGCGCACCACGTAGTAGCGCTCGCGGCCCTCGCGGTCGCTGATGAACGTGAGCCACTTGCCGTCCGGGCTCCAGCGCGGCTCGCGATCCTCCCGGTAGAAGGCCGTGATGCGGCGCTCGCTCGTGCCGTCCGCGCGCATCACGTAGATCTCCGGATCGCCCTCCTTGCTGCACACGTAGGCGATCTCGATCCCGTCCGGCGAGACGGCGGGCTCGAAGCAACCCTCGGGCGCCGTCGTCAGGCGCTGCTCCGCCGTGTCCGCCCTCGGCTCCAGCTTCACCAGGTCGCTGAAGTTCCGCGCGTCCGACTCGGCCACCAGCCACCGGCCATCCGGCGACCAGCTCGGGTTGCGCGAGCGCGCGCGGGGCGCGTTGAGCGGCACCGGCGCCGAGCCATCCAGCGGCTGCACCCGGAGCTGCTCCAGGTGGAGCCCTCTCACCGTGCGCGTGGCGATGACCAGCAGCGCCTTGCCGTCCGGAGCGGGCGCCGCCGTGAAGTCATCCTCCTCGGGGCTCTTCGTGAGCTGGGTCTCCTCCCCCGTCGGCTTCACCAGCCAGACGTCCTTCTGCTCCGCCCGCTCGGAGATGAAGGCGATGACGCCGGGGATGGCCCGCCGCTCCTCCTCGGAGAGCGGACCGACGCCGGCCGCCCCACGGCCACACTGGCCCGCGGGACAACCGGCGCCCAGGAGGGCGAGCGCGCCGCTCAGCCACGCCCACCCCGGCCAGGAACGACGACGCTGTGCGAGGCCCTGGCCCATCACTCCCTCACCTCAGCGGACGCGGACGGCGTCGGCGACGACGTAGTAACCCGCGCCCGTCCAGCGGCTGAGCTGCACCTTGTTCCAGCCGGCCGAGAAGCTGAAGGAGCCCAGCGTGTTCCACTGGCCGCCGTTGAGCTGCTGGTTCACGTTCACCGTGGCCAGCTTGGTGCCCGCCGCGTTCCACATGATGAACGGCGCGGTCGTGGAGCGATCCGTGGCCGCGGTCCACCACGCATCGATGGTCTTCGTCGCCGCCGCGGGCAGGTAGAACCAGAACGTCGCCGGATCCGACGCGGCCACCGTGGACGCCACGAAGTAGCCGCTGCCGTAGTAGCCCCCCACGTTCGTGGACGAGGTCCAGTTGGCGGAGACCTCGATGTAGCCCTTGCTGCTGTCGTTGTTGGCGTTGTTGCTGTCGATGACCAGCTCGGTGCTGGTGCTGCCGCAGTAGGAGTTGACCTTGCTGATGTAGGTCGACCACGGCCAGTTCGGACCCGGATCCGTGCGGTTGTTCGGCTGCAGCCGCCCGTGCGCCACGATGTGGTAGCTGTCGCGCACCACCGTGCGGTCACGCGAGATGTCGCAGGACAGCTTCGCCGAGGCGTCGATCTGCCCCGCGGGGAAGGAGCTCTGGCTGGCGTAGCCGCCGTGCTCGATGCCCACCGAGAAGTGGTTCACCGACACGCCGTTGAGCCCGCAGTCCTTGCTGCCGTTCAGGCTGCAGTCATAGCTGGCCGCCACGTGCCAGGCGCGGTTCGCCTCGCTCACCAGCTGGGAGATCTCGCTGCCGCTCTCGTTCACCACGTAGTGCGCGCTGGCGCCCGCCGCGGAGTTGGTCAGCCAGCCCCAGCAGCCCGAGTAGGCACCCTCGCAGGTGTGGATGACGATCATCGAGATGTCGGTGCCCGCGGGCCGAGAGTTGTAGTTGGGCGAGGGGCGCCAGATGGACGACGCGTAGTCCGGGCCCGCCGCCAGGGCGCGCGCCGCGGGCAGGGCGAACTTCGCCTCCACCTGCGCGGGCATGATGGACGCGATCAGCGTCCCGTCAGCGCTCTCGGCCACCGCGCCGTTGCGCAGCGTGGCGTACACGTCCTTGTGGATGTACTCAGCCACCGCGTCCGTGTGGGTGATGCCGCTGAGCTGGGCCACGGCCGGGGCCCAGGCGCCCAGGTCCGCGCGGTCCACCTTCAGCTCGTCCGCGGAGGCCGACAGCAGGGCGGCGCCAGCGCGGATGTTGGCCTGCGCGTCGGTGCGCACCAGCTCCGCGGGCACGCCCGCCAGGGCCGCGCCGCGCTCGAGCCGCTCGCCCCGCAGCGCCATCACGCCGAAGGCAGGAGCCAGGCCCTCGAACTCCTCTTCACCCGCCACCATCTGCCAGCGCGTCTCGGAGAAGGAGATGGCCTTGAGCAGGTCGGCCGGGACGTTGAACTCGGCGGCGGCCTTGTCGAAGAGCGGATCCAGCTGGCCCGTGGAGCCGCGGTTGAACACGCCCTGGGCCGAGTCGATGGCGCCCGCGGGGGGCTGCGTCTGCTCCGGATTCTCGGGGCTCTGTTGGGGACCGCAGGCGGCCAGCGAGAGGGCCGCGGCGGCTGCCGCCAGCGCATTGCGCAACGTGGACATGAGGAGAGACTCCTTCAGGAGGGGGGGATAGGTGCTGCGGCGGCTCCACCTCGTCCAGAGGCGGGCCGGCCGGGTCCGACCAGCACTCCCCATGCCAACCCGGCCTCCCTCTCACGCCGCACGCCCACGCCGCCAGAAGTGGAGCATCCATGCTCCACCCCACTCTGGGCGCTGGGAAAACAGCTGTCCTGATTTCAGTCACCTGCCGTATAAACTTGTTTCACATTGTTTACAGTATTTATGCGTTATTCCGCGCTGGCTTGATTGAAATTCCAAGCGGCGGCGGGCTTGGGTATGAGAGGTGGCATGCGTCTCTTCGCCATTGGCGACACCCACCTGCCCTCCACCCGCAACAAGGACATGCACCGCTTCGGGTGGACGGAGCATCCCCTGCCGCTGCAGCGCGCCTGGGACGAGAAGGTGCGCGCCGAGGATGTCGTCATCGTCGCGGGCGACATCTCCTGGGCCACGCGGCCCACGGAGGTGCTGGACGACTTGAAGTGGCTGGACGAGCGGCCCGGGCGCAAGGTGCTGGTGCGCGGCAACCATGACTACTGGTGGGGAGACTCGGCCTCGAAGCTGCGCAGGCTGCTGGAGCCCTTCAAGACGCTGGAGGGCTTCCTGCACAACAGCGCGGTGGTGATGGGGCCGTGGCTCATCGCTGGCTCGCGGCTGTGGACGGCGCCCGAGGCCCCGCCCATGCCCGGCGGCGAGATGGGAGACGAGCCCGCGGACCTGGGCTACGTGGAGCGCGAGACGCGAAGGCTCGCCACCTCCATCGAGGACGCGCTGAAGAAGGAGAAGGAGAGCCCCACGCCGCTCACCCGGGTGGTCGCCGTGCACTTCCCTCCGCTCTACGCCAACGAGAAGCCCACCGCCTTCAGCGCGCCCATCGAGGCCTTCAAGCCCAAGGTCTGCGTCTACGGCCACCTGCACGCCGAGGGCATCGCCGCGGGCTTCACCGGCGAGCGCGCCGGGGTGCGCTACGTGCTGGCTTCCTGTGACGCCGCAAAGTTCTCGCCTGTGTTGCTCGACGAGATGTGAGCGCAATGCCTGCATTCCTTGCTCGCGCTCGCCTCCCTAGAATCACCCACGCTGCCTCTGGGAAGAAGAGAAGGCAGCAGGGGTGTCACATGCCGGCGAACAAGGTGGATCTCGCGGCACGCCTCACGGCCGCTCATCCAGGAGACAACGTCCTCGGGCTGTTCTTCACCACGGTGTTCCACATCGTCGAGCAGCAGGCAGGGCCCGCCGCCCTGATGAAGGTGCGCACCGGCGAGCTGGCCAAGGACTACAGCGAGCTGCGCATGTATCCGGTGCAGGACTTCCTCCACCTCATCTACCAGGTGGCGGATCTGCTCGAGGGAAAGCTCGGCTCTCCGGAGGACGTCTTCCGCACCTGCGGGGAGACGAGCATGACGCGCTACAACTCCGGCCCGGGCCGCTTCCTCTTCGGCGTGCTCGTCCGGGGGGATCCGCACAAGCTCTTCTCCATGGCGCAGATCGGCTACAGCACCGCCGTCACCTACGGGCGCCGCGAGTACAAGCCCGTCAGCCCCAAGGCCGGCGTGCTGCGCGCCAACGGCGACATGATCCCCCCGGCCTACCATGAGGGCGTCATCATCGGCTCGCTGAAGCTGCTCAACATCCAGGGCCACGCGCGGGCTCGCCCGCAGGGGGTGGACCGCGTGGAGTACGACATCACCTGGAACTGAGGCCCGCGCCTCGGGGGCGGGGGCCGCCGCTCTCCTCCCCGACCGCCAGGGTCGTCACCGGCCGGGGCTTGCCCTTGCCCGCCTGCTCGTCCAGGCTCTCGGACTTCGGGGGCTCGCCGGCGCCTGGCTCGGGCAGCTCGTACCGGATGAACGATGCTCTGTGGCGCTCCGTCATGGTGCCTCCTGAAGCGGGAGGGGGGCTGGGTTGCCGCCCACCCATCTATACGCCGAAGGTGAGTCCTGCTTGCCTGGAGCGGAAGTCTCCGAGTCCCCGAGGGGGGAGGCAGCATGCGAATCGGTATCTTCGGCGAGGCCAAGGATCCACAGTGCGCCGCGGTGGCCCGAGAGGCGGCGGCGCTCGGCGCGGAAGCGCTGTACGTGGACAGCCGCGCGCTGGACGAGGGCCAGCCCCTGTCCATGCTGGACGGGAAGACCTTCTACCTGGGGCAGCCCGTGGACGAGGTGCGCGGCTTCTACGTGCGCTCCATCCCCGCCCCCTACGTCGCGGCGATGAAGAAGGATCCGGCGCTGGTGCTCCACGAGGACTGGTTCACCACCTTCAACCAGACGCGGGGGCGGGCGGGGTACTTCGTGGCGTGGCTGCTGCAGCTGTCGCACCGGGGCGCCACGCTGGTCAACGGCCCGCACGCGGCCAGCGTGATGCAGTATCCGCCCTACCAGCTCCACGCGCTGCGCAGCCTGGGAGCCAGGGTCCCGCGCACGCTCATCTCGAATGATCCGGCCGCCATCCGCGCCTTCCACGCGGAGGTGAAGGACGTGCTCTACAAGCCCCTGCTGGGCGGGGCGGGCGCGCGGGCGCTGGAGGCCGAGGCGCTGGAGCGCCTGGAGGCGCTGACGGCCGCGCCCGTCATCTTCCAGGAGCGCGTGCAGGGCGAGGACGTGCGCGTGCTGCTGGTGGGAGACGAGCTCGTCTCGTGCGTGGCCTCCACGACGCCGGAGCAGCGCCTGGCCCTCGAGGGCGACGCTGACGCCGGCGAGCTCCTGTACCATGAGGTGGCGCTGCCCGAGCCCGTGCAGCGCTTCTGCCGGGCGGCGGCGAGGGCGTGCGGGCTGACGTTCGCGGGCTTCCAGCTCAAGCAGCGCGGCAACGACTTCGTCTTCCTGGAGCTCAACAGCACGCCCGGCTACCTGGAGGTGGAGCTGCAGCTGGGGCACCGCATCAGCCGGGCCATCGCGCGCCGGGTGGTGGAGGGCGCGCGCGCGGCGATGCGGTAGGCCCTGGCGCCTACAGCTCCACCTGCGTGCCCAGCTCCACCACGCGGTTGGGGGGGATCCGGAAGAACGCCGTGGCGCTGCGCGCGTTGCGGCTCATCCACGAGAACAGCGCCTCGCGCCAGATCGCCATCCCCGGCTTCTTCGAGGGGATCAACGTCTCGCGCCCCAGGAAGAACGAGGTGGACATCAGCTGGAACTGCAGGCCCTTCTCCCGGCACTTCTTGAGGATGTCCGGGATGCTGGGGTTCTCCATGAAGCCGTAGCGGGCGATCACCCGCACGAAGCCCAGCTCCAGCGGCTCCACCTCCACCCGCTCCTCCAGCGCCACGTGCGGCACGTCCTCCGAGAGGATGGTGAGCAGCACCACCTGCTCGTGCAGCACCTTGTTGTGCTTGAGGTTGTGCAGCAGCGCCGGCGGCGAGCCCTCCGGGTTGCCCGTCATGAACACCGCCGTGCCCGGCACCCGCACCGGCGCGTGCTCGCCCTTGAAGCTGTCCAGCAGATCCTCGAGGTCCATGCTCGCCGCGCGCAGCTTGCCCGCGAGGATCTCCCGCCCGCGCTTCCACGTCGTCATCAGCGTGAAGAGCGCCACCGCCAGCACCAGCGGGAACCAGCCGCCATCAGCGATCTTCACCGCGTTGGCGCCGAAGAAGGACAGGTCCACCGCCAGGAACGCCCCTGCCACCGGCAGCGCCACCGCCCGCCGCACGCCCCAGCGCTCGCGCGCCAGCACGTACGCCAGCATCGTGGTGATGGCCATGGTCGTCGTCACCGCGATGCCGTACGCCGCCGCCAGCGCGCTCGAGGAGCGGAACCCCAGCACGAGCGCCACGACGCCCACCAGCAACATCAGGTTGAGGCCAGGCAGGTAGATCTGCCCCTTCTCCTCCGCCGAGGTGTGCACCACCTCCATGCGCGGAGAGTACCCGAGCTGCATCGACTGGCGCGTGAGCGAGAAGGCACCCGAGATGAGCGCCTGGGACGCGATCACCGTGGCCCCCGTGGCCAGCGCCACGAGCGGGTAGAGCGCCCAGTCCGGGGCCAGCAGGTAGAAGGGGTTGCGCGCCGCCGTCGGATCCCTCAGCAGCAGCGCCCCCTGCCCCAGGTAGTTGAGCATCAACCCCGGCAGCACCAACGCGAACCACGCCTGGCGGATGGGCTTCCAGCCAAAGTGCCCCATGTCCGCGTAGAGGGCCTCGCCGCCCGTCACCACCAGGAAGACGGCGCCCAGCACCAGGAAGCCGTGTCCCCCGTTCTCCAGGAAGAAGCGCACCCCGTGCGTCGGCGACAGCGCCCCCAGCACCGCCGGGTTGTGCACCAGTTCCTTTCCCCCCAGCACTCCCAGCGCGATGAACCACAGGCACATGAAGGGCCCGAACACGTTGCCGATGCCCCCCGTCCCGTGCCGCTGCACCAGGAAGAGCGTCAGCAGGATGACCAGCGTAATCGGGATGATGTAGGGCTCGAAGACGGGGGTCGCCACGCTCAGGCCCTCCACCGCGCTCAGCACCGAGATGGCCGGCGTGATGAGCCCGTCCCCGTACAGGAGCGACGCGCCGAAGATTCCCAGCACCAGCAGCACGGGGCGCGCCGGGCTCGGCCCCCGGCTTCCCCGGGGCCGCTGCATGACCAGCGCCAGCAGCGCCAGGATGCCGCCCTCGCCCCGGTTGTCTGCTCGCATCACGAAGATCAGGTACTTCACCGAGACGACGATGAGCAGTGACCAGAAGATGAGCGACAGCACCCCCAGCACGTTGCCCGGCGTCGCGGCGATCCCGTGCGGCCCACTGAAGCACTCGCGCAGCGCGTACAGCGGGCTGGTGCCAATGTCCCCGTAGACGATGCCCAGCGCGCCCAGCGCCAGCAGCGCCGTGCGTTTGAAGGTATCTGGCCCCTCGGCCAGGGAGGCGGGGGCTTCTGGGGTCGGGTTCACGGCCTCCGCTTTAGCTGAATCTGTGTGAGGAGCAACTGACTCCCGCCCTCGCGTCTCCTCATTTTACAGCATGACTGGAATAGACAACCCACCAGGAGCTTGCTCGCCTGGGGGTGTGCATATGTAGGCGTGTCCACCGGCATACTTCCGGCGACAATCACCTTTGCTCAATCCATTGTTCACATGTGCGATCACCCTTTTGGGGGGCGTGCACGGAATGGCTTCCTCGAGCTCGGGCCAGCAGACACAGCACTACCAGGGCAGTCCTCCGAGCCTGGCGGAGCGGTTGGCGTTGCTGGCCGAGGCCTCTCGCGTGCTCGCGGACGCGAGCCTGGAGCCCCCCGCCGTGCTCGAGCGCATCTGCGCGCTGGTGGTGCCCTCCCTGGGCGAGGCGTGCG
The DNA here is from genome assembly GCA_016926755.1 of Myxococcaceae bacterium. Lineage (GTDB taxonomy): Bacteria > Myxococcota > Myxococcia > Myxococcales > Myxococcaceae > Hyalangium. Next base: position 12,767 of record JAFGNZ010000190.1, read on the forward strand.
GGCTGCGCCTGCTGTCCGAGGATGGGCAGTGGCTGCACCCCTTCGGCGTGGCGCACGCGGATCCGGCCGCCCAGGCCAGCTTCCAGGCGATGACCTTCGGGCCCCAGCGCGCGGACGAGGGGCTGTCCGCGCTGGTCATCCGCAAGGGCGAGTCGCTGCTGCTGTCCGCCCTGCCGCCCGAGGTGCTGCGCCGGGCGGTGGCGCCCACGTTCCGGGCGGCGGCCGAGCGCTTCCCCTTCAGTGATCTGCTCGTGCTGCCCATGCGCGCGCGCGGGCGCATCCTGGGCACGTTGACCGTCGCCCGGGGCCTGGGCATGCGCCCCTTCGAGGACTCCGAGCGCATGCTCCTCCAGGATCTGGCGGATCGCTCGGCGGTGGTGCTGGACGTGGCGCGCGCCTACGCGGCGGAGAAGCAGGCCCGGCAGGCCGCCGAGATCGCCGCCGATCGCATCCTGCGCATGCAGCGCGCCACCGCGGCGCTCTCCGAGGCGCTGACGCCCGCGGACGTGGCGGGGGTGGCCATGCGCGAGGCCATGGACGCGCTGGGCGCGGAGCAGGGCGTCGTCACCGTGGCGGGCGAGGATCCCGCCTGGCTGGAGATCCTCGGCAGCCGCAACCTGCCGCCCGAAATCCTGGAGCGCCTGATCCGCTTCCCGAACGATGCGCCCCTGCCCTCGGCGGAGGCCTACCGGACACGAGAGCCCGTGTGGGTGGAGTCGCAGGAGGCCTTCATCACCCGCTACCCCGGCGCCCACCAACGCCCGGAGGCGTCCCCCCAGGCGGTGGCCAGCCTGCCGCTGCTCTCGCGCGGGCGGGCGCTGGGCGCGCTCTCGCTGGGCTTCCAGGCGCCGCGGACCTTCAGCGAGGACGCGCGCGCCTTCCTGAAGGATCTGGTGGGGCAGACGGCCCAGGCGCTGGAGCGGGCCCGGCTCTACGCCGCCGAGCAGCACGCGCGCGCCAACGCCCAGCGCGCCGCCGAGCGCACCAGCCGCCTCCAGGCCGTCACCGCCGAGCTGTCCCATGCGCTCACCGCCTCGCGCGTGGCGGAGATCCTCGTGGACCATGGCGTGGCCGCGGTGGGGGCGCGCAGCGGGGGGCTGTGGCTCGTCGAGCCGGAGGCCACCCACGCGCGGCTGGTCCGCACCTTCGGCTACCCGCAGGAGGTGGTGGAGCGCTTCCAGCGGCTGCCCCTGCAGCTGGGCGCGCCGCTCATGGAGGCGCTGCGCGAGGGCCGGCCGGTGTGGATGGAGACGGCCGAGCCGGGGGCCAGCCGCGCCCCGGAGCTCGCGCGGCACAAGGGGACGACGCCCATGCCCCTGACACCCTCCATGGCCTGCCTGCCGCTGCGCGCCGAGGGGCGCACGCTGGGGGCGCTGGTGCTGGGCTTCACCGAGTCGCGCCGCTTCGACAAGGACGAGCGCGCCTTCCTGGAGCTGCTGGTGCACCCCGCCGCGGAGGCGCTGACCCGGGCGCGGCTGCTGGAGCAGCAGCAGTTGGCGCAGGCGGCGCTGCGCGAGGCGCACCAGACGCTCTCCACCATCATCCAGGCCTCCCCCGCCGCCATCGTGCTGATGGATCCGGACGGCGCGGTGCGCCTGTGGAACGCCGCCGCCGAGCGCATCTTCGGCTGGACGGAGGAGGAGGCCCTGGGGCTGCGGCTGGTGGCGGTGCCCCCGGACAGGCACGAGGAGTTCCGCGCGAACCTGGAGCGCGCGGCCCGGGGCGAGTCGCTCATGGGCGTGGAGACGCAGCGCCAGCGCAAGGATGGCTCGCTGATCGACGTGGAGCTGTGGGCCTCGCTGGTGCACCACGCGAGCGGGCAGGTGCAGTGCGTCTACGTCATCACGGACATCACGGAGCGCAAGCGCGCGGAGGACTCGCAGCGCTTCCTGGCGCGCGCGGGCAGCGAGCTGGCCAGCAGCCTGGATGACGAGGCCACGCTGGAGCGGGTGGCGCGCCTGGCCGTGCCCTCCTGGGCGGACATCTGCTCCATCCACCTGCTGGAGGACGGCGAGCTGCGGTGCGTGGCCTCCGCGCACGCGGGCGCCGCGCCGGAGTCCCCCTCGGGAGAGCCCGAGCTCAGCGCGGTGGCCCGCATCATCGCCTCCCGGGAGCCGGAGCTGAGCAAGGAGTCCACGCCGCGGCCATGGGCCTCGCTGCGCGTGCCGCTCATGGTGCGCGGCCAGGCGCTGGGGGTGCTGTCGCTCACCACCACCCGGCGCCTCTATGACTCGCAGGATCTGGCGCTGGCGCAGGAGCTGGCCCGGCAGGCCGCGCTCGCCATCGACAACGCCCGACTCTACCACAAGGCCCAGCAGGCCGTCCGGCTGCGCGAGGAGTTCCTCTCCATCGCCAGCCACGAGCTGAAGACGCCCATCAGCGCCCTCCAGCTCCAGGTGCAGAGCCTGATGGCCACGCTGGCGCGCTCACCCACGGGGCCGACTCCGGAGCGGCTGCGCCGCAGCCTGGAGACGGTGGACCGGCAGGTGCGGCGGCAGACGCAGCTCATCAACGACTTGCTGGACGTGTCGCGCATCTCCGCCGGGCGGCTGCAGCTGCAGCCAGAGCCCGTGGAGCTGTCTGCGCTGGCGCGCGAGGTGGCCGAGCGCTTCGAGCCGGAGCTGACGCGCGCGGGCTCGGCCCTCATGCTCCAGCTCTCGGCGGAGACGCAGGGCCAGTGGGATCGGCTGAGGCTGGATCAGGTGCTGACGAACCTGCTGTCCAACGCGGTGAAGTACGGGCGGGGCAACCCCATCCAGCTCCTCACCGAGACGACGGACAACCAGGTCCGGCTTTGCGTGAAGGACGGGGGCATCGGCATCGCGGAGGAGGATCTCGCGCGGCTCTTCAACCGCTTCGAGCGGGCGGTGTCCGAGCGCAACTACGGCGGCTTCGGCCTGGGGCTGTGGATCGCCCGGCAGATCGTCGAGGCGATGGGCGGGAGCATCCACGTGACGAGCCAGCTCGGCGTGGGCTCCACGTTCACGGTGGAGCTCCCCCGCCGCGACTGAGGGCGCCCCGGGCGGACGGGCGGGCGGCCTCGTGGCCTCACGCCCGCCCTGGGCTCCATGGCTCAGAGGGACAGCAGCAGCACGGTCGCCTGCTCCGCGGGGCTGAGCTCCTTCAGCGCCTCGGGGATCTGCACCACCGTCTCCCGCTCGAAGACCCGGTCACAGCTGCGCCGGCCCACGTAGGTGCCCGGCTCCTCGGTGCCCTTCAGCCGGTAGGTGCAGCTCCGGAGGTACACGGTGAGCTCCGCGGGGCTGTAGGTCAGCTCCGCGGGGCTGCCGCCGAAGCCGCCCTTGGCCTTGAGGGTGTCTCCCTCCACCTGGGCCTTCAGGCTGACGGCCTCGCCGCCGATGTTCCCGCTCGCCTGGTTGCCGTTGAACGTGATCACCGTGGCGGCGTCGAAGATCCGGCCCCGGATCTCCTTGCGGCTGTGGCTGAGCTGGAGGTGGGGGGCGGTGATGGCCCTCCCCGTGAGCTTCACGTTGTAGGACTGCTGGGGGAGCTTCACGGAGATGGTGGGCTCGGTCGGCGCGCCGACGGCCACTCCCCCCGCGAGCAGCCCGAGGCCCAGCATGAGACGGATGGAGCGTGGAGTTCTCATGCGGGGAAGATAGTCACCCCCCCCCTGGAACTCCATCCCACCTCCGCTACTTCGCACCCGAGGCGCCGGGCGCCGCCGGCGCGCTGCCCAGGTGTTTCTCGAGGAACATGAGCGTCGACATCATCGCGTAGTCCCGGTTGGCCTTCTTCTGGAAGCCGTGCCCCTCGTCGAGCGCGAGCATGTACCAGACGTCGGCGCCCCGGGCCCGCACCGCCTTGACGATCTGCTCCGCCTCGGACTGCGGCACGCGCGGATCATTCTTGCCCTGCAGCACGAGGAGCGCCGCGCGGATGCGCTCCACGAAGTTCAGCGGAGAGATCCGCTCCTGAACCTTGCGCACCTGCGGATCCCGCTCGTCCCCATACTCGGCGCGGCGCAAGTCCCTGCGGTAGGCCTGCGTGCTCTGCAGGAAGGTGGGCAGGGAGGAGATGCCCACCGCGTCCACCACGGCCTTGATGCGCTCCGGGTAGAAGACGGCCGTGGCCAGCACCATGTAGCCGCCGTACGAGCCGCCGTAGACGCCGACGCGCGAGGCATTCAGGTCCTTCCGCGCGGCGATGAAGTCCAGCGTGGCGCCGATGTCCGCCAGGCTCTGCTCGCGCTTCACCCCGTCATCCATGGCCCGGTACGCCTTGCCGTAGCCCTCCGAGCCGCGCACGTTGGGCAGCAGCACCGCCATCTTCAGCTCGGTGACGACGAACTGGACGAGGGGGCTGAAGATGGGCTGGCTCTGGGCCTCGGGCCCGCCATGGAAGATGACCACCACGGGGGCCTTCCCGCTCACCCCCCGGGGCCGGTAGAGGAAGGCCGGAACCTGTACGCCGTCGGTGGAGGGGTAGCGCACCAGCTCCGGCTCGACGAAGGTGTCCGTGTTCAGGCCGCCCACCTCCGAGCGCGTCCACCGCGTCGTCTTCTTCGTGCGCAGGTCCAGCTGCCACACGTCGATGGGCGAGCGCGCCGTCATCATCGACAGGAACAGCGTGTCCGAGCGCCTGCCGGGGAACTTCAGCTCCGTCAGCACCCCCTGGGGCAGGCTCACCGGCGAGAGCGCGCTGGTGCGCGTGTCCAGGAGATACAGCCGGCTGGAGCCGTCCTCGTTGACGGGCAGCGCGAGCTGGCGGCCATCCGGAGAGAGCTCGAGCTCCTCCACGTTCCAGCGGATGGACTTCGTCAGCGACGGCGGCGCGGCCGTGTACGGCGCCTTGGCGAGCTCCAGCCGGTACAGCTCCGCGAAGTCGCTGTAGCGATCCGTGATGAGGTAGACGCCCTGGCCATCCGGCGTGAAGCGGGCGTCCACGACGCTGCCCAGGCCCTCCTTGGGGGTGAGCTGGCGGCGCTCGTTCGTCTTCAGATCCACCACGTGCAGATCCGCGTCGGCCACGGAGCGGAACTGCTGGACCAGCAGCTTCGAGCCGTCCCGGGAGAAGTCGACGGGGTACCAGGTGCCCTTGGCCTCGGTGATGCGGCGGGCCTGGCGGGGGTTGTCCGTGGGCGCGACGTAGACGTCCGTGTCCTCCCCGTTGCGGAGGGTGTTGCCGTAGGCCAGCCACCTGCCATCGTGGGAGAGCTCCAGCCCCTCGTGGCGGCTCTTTCCGTCGGTGATGAGCTCCGAGCGGCCGGTGCTCCGGTCGAGCCGGAACACCTGGTAGAACTCACCGCCGCCCACGTCCTGCATGTAGAAGAGGGTGCTCGGGGAGCCCGGGAGGAGGCGCGCCTCGAAGATGGGCTCGGGGGTGAAGGTGAGCTGGGTGCGCGCGCCCATGGGCTGCTCCACCAGGTGGATCTGGCTCACCTCGGAGAAGCGCGTGGAGATGATCGCCTGCCTGCCATCGTCCGAGACGTCCAGCAGCTGCGCGTTGCGGGACTCGAGGTACTGACGGACGCGGGCCTCCAGCTCGGGAGGCACGGCGGGGATGCCACTGACGAGGACATTGGGGAGCCCGGACAGCGGCGCCACACCGGCCACGGTGGAGTGCGCGGCGGGAGCGGGCTTCCCAGGCTGTGCCTGCGCGGTGAGCAGGGACACCAGGAGCGGCAGGGTGGAGAGGTTCATAGGCCGGAGACCCTAACTCAGAAGCCGTGCGGGTTCCTCGGCGGGTTCACCAGCCAGTCCACCATTGCGTCCAGCATCTTCCAAAGTCCGCCCCCCACGCCGCTGAAGCCCGGCTGCGGCGCGGCCCGCGGAGCCTGGCCGAGCCCTTCGCTCCCCCCAAGGCCCGCCCCGCTCCGCCTGACGCGCGACAGCATACAGGCGGTCTCTTGGCTCGGCATCCGCGATGCAGTGAAGATGGGGGTATAGGAGTCCACACATGCGTGCCCCCAGCATCCTGCTGCTCCTCTTCGCCGCCGCCGCGAACGCCCAGCCCTCCCAGAAGGCGCCGCCCGAAGAGCTCCTCACGCCGCCTCCCATCACCTCCGCGCCCCGAGACGATGAGCCCCTGCCGGTCCGCGTGCCCGAACCGGCTGCCAACCCCGAGGACGAGTTCCTCCCGCTCCCCGGCACCTCCGCTTCTCCCGCCGAGCCGCCCCCGCCGCCGCGCGCCACCTCCACGCCTCGAATCGCGCCACCGAGCACCCCGCCACCGCCGCGCGCCGCCACCGCCGCACCAGCCCAGCCCGCGCCGCCCCGCGCCGTCGGCCCCGCCGAGCCCGCCAGGAGCCGCGCCCTGCGCTACAGCCGCTACTCCGCGGGCGCGGGGGGCCCCGTCCTCGCGCTCGCCGAGGGGATGATCGGCATCGCCACCGGCGCGATGCTGGGCTCCGCCTTCGACATCGCCAGCAGCCAGGAGGACAGCGATGGCTACACGGGGGCCATCATCGGCGGGCTCACGCTGGGCACCGCCGCCACCATCTACCAGTACTTCGTCCCCATCGGGCGCCGCGAGGGGCTGCTCGCCGCGGGCGCGGCGACGGCGGGGTTGATGGCCAGCCTCACCCTCGCCAACTCGCGTGACTTGAGCGACCAGGACAGCTCGATGCTCGCCTTTGGCGCCACCCAGGCGGGCGTCGCCGCCGTGCTCCTGCTCACCGCGGGCGGCGGGGACGTGAGCGCCGGAGACGCGGGGCTCATCGGCGCCACCTCGCTCTACAGCTTCATCATCGTGGGCCTCGTCGAGTACATCCACGCCAAGCAGACCCAGCAGCACTACAACTACGTGCCCCTCCTGCTGGCGCCCGCCGTCGGCATGGCCCTGGGCGGGTTGATCGCCATCCCCGCGGAGATGTCGTCCACCGGCGTCTTCGAGCTCACCGCCTATCCGCTCGGCACGGGCCTGCTGGCGCTCCTGCTCGGCTCGCGGCTGGCCGACAACGTCCTCGTCGCCAAGGCGATGCTGGGCACCATCGCCGGCACCTTCGCCATCGTCGGCATGGTCAACCTGCTCTCCGGCGCGCCCGTGGAGGCTCCCCAGGCGTCCGCCTCCGCCGAGTCCTTCGAGGCCATGCCCGTCCCCGTGGTGATGACGGCGGGCCGCAACCATGACTCGCTCGCGGCGGGCCCTGGCCTCTTCGTGCGGTTCTGAGGTCCCCATGCGCTCGCTCCTGCTCCTGGTGTGTCTCGTCTCCGCCGCAGCCGGCGCCCAGCCCCTGGGGCGCTTCTCCGCCCAGGCCGAGCCTCCTGACTCCTCCTCGTCTCCGGACGAGCCCGACTGGGCCAGGACGCCTCCCGCCGAGGGCCCCGCCGAGCCCGCGGGAGTGCGCGCGCGGCGCTACAGCCGCTTCTCCGCGGGCCCGGGGGGCCCCTCGCTCGTGGTGCTCGAGGTCATCATCGGCCTGGCCGGGGGCGCCATGGTGGGCTCCTCTTTCGACGCCGAGGGCGAGACCAACCACTTCTATACCGGCGCCATGCTGGGCGGGCTCACGCTGGGCACCGCCGGCACCCTCTACCAGTACTTCCTCCCCGTGGAGCGCCGCGAGTCGCTCCTCACCGCCTTCGCCGCGGTGGCGGGGCTCTCGGCGGGCATCGGCTTCGCCAACAACCAGGACCTGCCCGATCGGGACCGGGCGATCATCGCCCTCATGTCCTCCCAGCTCGGCGTGTTCTCCTCGCTCCTGCTCACCTCCGGGGACCTGGAGCTGAGCGGCTCGGACCTGGGGCTGATCAGCATCATGCCCATCTACACCACGCTCTTCGCCGGGTTCATCGAGCTGATCAACGATGCCCAGAGCACCCGGGGGTACAACTACGCGCCCATGCTGATCGCGCCCGCGGTGGGCATGGCCATCGGCGGCCTGCTCTCCATTCCCCTGGAGCTGAACGGCCTGGGCTTCGCGCTCATCACCGCGATTCCGCTCTCCATCACCGGGATGACGTTCGGCTTCGCGGTCGCGATCTCCCGGGGACTCTCGGCCGGCGCCGCGAGGGCCGGGCTCATCTCCCTGAGCGCCAGCCTGGTGATCACCGCGCTGACCACCGCCCTCACCTACGTCCCGCCTCCCCAGGAGCGGGCCTCCGCCAGCGCCGTGCGGATCACCCCCATGCCCGTCCTGCTGGCCGCGGGCCGCGACCACTCCGGGCTCGCCGCGGGGCCCGGCCTGTGGATCCAGTTCTGAGCCTCCCCCCATGCCTCCAGGAGCCCACCCCATGCGGTCCATCGCCATCCTGCTGAGCCTCGTGGCGGCCGTCGCCAGCGCCCAGCAGCCCGACGCGCCCACCGCGCAGCCCGAGCCGACGCCGCCCCCCATCACCCCCGCGCCGCCGAGCGAGCTGCCTCCACCTCCGCCCCCGCCGTCCACGGCCCTGCCCCCGCCGGCCGCCGGCCCCGCCGAGTCCCCGGGCGAGCGCGCGGTGCGCTACAGCCGCTTCTCCGCGGGCGGGGGCGGGCCGCTGCTCGCCTTCACCGAGGTCCTCGCCGGCGTCGTCAGCGGCGCCATCCTCGGGATCAGCTACGACGACCCGGACAATGACAAGGAGAGCAACGCCTATACGGGCGCGGTGATCGGCGGGCTCACGCTGGGCACCGCCGCCATCGTCTACCAGTACTTCCTCCCCGTGGAGCGCAACGAGGCGTTCCTGGCCGCGGGCGGAGCGGCGACGGCCTTCCTCGCGGGCATCTCCGTCGCCGCGGACTCGGACATGTCCGCGCGGGAGGCCGCCCTGGTGACGTTCCTCAGCACGCAGATCGGCGTGGCCACCGTGCTCGCGCTCACGTATGGGGGCGGGGACGTGAGCACCGGGGACGCGGCGCTGGTGGGCATGGTGTCCCTCTACACGCTCGCCCTCACCGGGCTCACCCAGGGCATCATCGACGGGGCGAGCAGCTCCGACACGAACTACGTCCCCACGTTGGTTGCCCCCGCGGTGGGCATGGCCCTGGGCGGCCTGCTCTCCCTGGCGCTGGAGATGGATCCCTCGCGCGTGCTCAAGCTCACGCTGATCCCGCTCGGGGTGGGCCTGACGATGCTCACGCTGGGCGCCGCCCTCGCCGAGGGCACCACCGTGCCGCTGACCGCGCTGGCCGGCGTCGTCACCTCGTTCGCCCTCACGCTCCTGTTGACCTCGGATCCGGGCGTGCCCACGGAGAGGGACAGCCTGCGCCGCGCCGACTTCCAGGCCATGCCGGTGCCGGTGGTGATGGCGGCGGGCCGCGACAACAGCTCCGTCGCCGCGGGCCCGGGCCTCTTCGTGCGCTTCTGAGCGGGGCCCCCGCTCAGCCGAGGGCATCCAGCGCGCCGAGTCGCTCGAGCACCTGCTGCGCGTCCCGAGCCTCTCCCAGGCGATCCGCCAGGCCATGGCTGGCCAGCCGTGCGATGTGCGCCAACCTGCAGAGGTGGGTGCGTCCCCGCTCGCTCACGAGCACCACCAACACGCGCAGGGGCAGTCCGTCCGGCGTGTCCGCCTTGAGCGGGCGCGCCAGCGTCACCAGGGCCGCCGTGGGCGAGGCGCCGCCCGTCATGAAGGCATGGGGCACCGCGACGCCGTTGCCCACCGCGCTCGGGCGCTCCTCTTCGCGCCGTCGCAGCATCGTCGCCAGCGCCGCGGCTCCCACCTCGGGCCACGCGGTCGCCAGACGCCCCGCCATGAGGTCCAGGGCGTCCTCCAGGCGCGCGCAGGAGAGCCCGAGGACGACCCGCTCCGGGCTCAGCAAGGGCGCCAGGGGAGTGGGGGGCGCGTCCTTGCGGGCAGCGGGCAGCGGGAACTCCCGGTCGAGGAGCTCGCGCACCCGGAGCAACTGCGCGCCCGTGAGGTTGCGGCGCGCCAGCTCCAGCACCAACGCGCGGGCGCCTGGCTCCTGCTCCAGGTAGCTGGCCACGAAGGGGTTGATCCGGTGCGCCACATCCATCAGCAGGGTGGGCGGCACGTCCAGCTCCCGGGCGATGGCCGACAGGCGCTCGGGGGTGGGGACCGCGTCCAGGCCATGTTCCACCCGGCTCAGATAGGCGCTGGACACGCCAATGCGCCGCGCGAGGTCCCTCAGCGAGAGCCCCGCATCCACACGCAGCAAGCGAAGGGTTGCTCCAAAGTGCATGGTCCACTCGTCCCCAGGCCAGGTGTCCCGCTCCGATCAGGAGGAGAGCCGGTGGGGCGGCTCAGGATACGACGCTGCCCGCGGGAAGCTCCTCTGCTGATTCGGCGGCGGCCGCCTCGGCGCGGGCGGCCACCGGGTGGCGCACGACCAGCAGCGAGGTAGGCGCGTCCTGGACAATGCGCTCGCGGTGCAGTCCGAAGAGGTTGCTCTCCAGGCCCCACTCGGCTCCCACGCCCACCACGACCAGATCATAGCCCTTGCGAGACTCCTCCAGGGCGGCCGCCTCGGGCTCCGGGTGGGCCACCACCTGGAAGCGCACCTGCCCCGACTCCTCGGGGAAGAGGTCCTCCACCCGCGTCCGCTTCACCGCGCCTTCGGGGGGCTGGTCGGGCGAGGTGATGTGAAGGAGGGTCACCTCCGCGCCCGCATGGCGCAGCAGCCGCTGTGCCAGCTCGAGGGCCGTCTTGTCATGCGGACTGCCGATGAAGGGGACGAGGATGCGGCGGAGCTCCTTCAGGCCCCGGTCCACCAGCACGGCCACATCCGTCCCCGCCTCCTGCATGACTTCGTGCACCGTGCCCCCCAGCACCGTGCGGCTGAACAGCGGCTTGTGCCAGCCGAGCAGGATGAGGTCGGCTCGCTTGGCCTCGGCCGTGCGACAGATGTCCGTCCCCGGCTCCGAGGAGACGAACGAGAGCGGGCGCACCTCCATGCCCAGGTGTTGCGCTCGGCCCAGGAGCGGCGCCAGGGCGCTCTCCTGCGGTGTCGGGTCGTGCTTCAGGTGGAAGGACGCACGCTCCGTGGAGGGGATGAGGTGGAGGGCGTACATCTGCGCGCTCTTCGTGTCCCCCGCAGTGAGGGCGTGGCTGAGCAAGGCCATGCCGGGCCCGACCCTCCCATGAGACACGCACATCAGCACGGTGAAGGGCGGGGCGCTCGCGAGGGCCGGGACCGGGACGGCGTCGATGCGGTCTCGCGCCAGCTCCTCCAGCGGGTAGATCCACTTGAGCAGCGGCGTGGTGATGAACGTCGTCACCAGCGCCATGATCACCATCATCGTGAAGAGCGTAGGGGAGATGACGCCCAGGTCCAGGCCGATGTTGAGGACGATGATCTCCATCAGCCCGCGGGTGTTCATCAGGACGCCCACGGCGCCTGCCTCGCGCCAGCGCATGCCCGTGAGGCGCGCGGCCACCGCGCTGCCGCCGAACTTGCCCACGCACGCGATGACGATGATGAGCCCGCACATGGCCCACGACTCCGCGGTGGAGAGCAGGCCCACCTGCGTGCGCAGGCCGCTGTAGGCAAAGAAGAGGGGCAGCAGCAGCACCACCGCCACGTCCTCCAGCTTCTCCGCCAGGGCCTCGGCCAGCCCGCCCTCCTTGGGGATGACGGCCCCCATCATGAAGGCGCCGAAGAGCGCGTGGATGCCGATGAGCTCGGTGGCCCAGGCGGAGGCCAGCAGCAACAGCAGCGTGCCCGCCACCACGTTCTGGGTGAGCCCGTCCTTGCTGGCCACGCGCGCGCCCATGCGCGCCAGGAAGGGCCTCACCGCCAGCAGCATCACGGCGATGTAGAGGAGCGCGAAGAGCGTCGTCCACGCCGCCTGCGTCGGGCTCGCCGCGCGGACGATGGAGACCACGAAGGCCAGCAGGCACCACGCCGTCACGTCATCCACCGCGGCACAGGCAATGGTGATGGCCCCCACCTTGGAGTGCATGAGGCGGCGCTCGGTGAGGATGCGCGCCAGCACCGGGAAGGCGGTGATGCTCATCGCCACGCCCATGAAGAGCACGAAGGAAGAGAAGGGCACCTCCGGCTCGCTGAGCCGCGGGTAGAGCCACAGCGCCGCCGCCGTCCCCAGCGCGAACGGGACGATGATGCTGGTGTGGCTGATGGCCACCGAGCTGTGGCCACGGCCCTTGAGCAGCTTGGGATCCAGCTCCAGCCCGATGAGGAACATGAAGAGGATGAGCCCCACCTGGCTCAGCATCTTCAGCACCGGCAGGCTGGAGCTCGGGAAGAGCTGGCCCAGGGCCTCGGGCCACAACCACCCCAGCAGCGAAGGGCCCAGGACGATGCCCGCCACCACCTCGGCGATCACCATCGGCTGCCCCAGCCACCGCGCCCCGCGCCCGATGAGCCGGGACACGCCGATGATGACGATGAACTGCACGATGAGCAGGCTCACACCTGTAAGCGTTGGTCCGTGCACGAGGGCTCCTGGCGGGTTGTTAAGTAGCTACTTACCAACCCCCCCGAAGGGGCGTCAACCGGGGTGGCCGGAGGCGCGGGGCAGGAGGCAGGCAGCCCTGCGCCTCGACACCTGGAGCATCCGGATCGTCGGCCGCTCCACTTGCGGGCACGGCCGCCTCCCATGCCCCCGCCGGGTTGCGCGGTACGGGTAAAGGGTATGTGATGGCCGGGTGAACAGTCCCGCCAGGCAGGACTCCACCGAGGTGCCGTCCCCGCGGGAGCCGCTGCCCCTCACGCCGGCCGTCTCGAAGCCGGCCCGAGACGCGCGCTACGACTGGGCCGCCGAGCGGACCCTGCTGGCATGGGTGCGCACCGGCCTGGCGATGATGGGCTTCGGCTTTGTCGTGGCCCGCTTTGGCGCCTTCCTTCGGGCGCTCGGCCACTCCGCGCCCGGGCTGCTGCCGGACCAGGGGCAGTCCTCCGCCTCCGTGGTGGCCGGCCTCCTGATGGTGGTGCTCGGCATGGGGGCCAACATCGAGGCGGTCCGCCGCTTCCTGTCCAACCACCGGGCGCTCACGCGCGGCCAGCCCGTGGACCCCTCCCCCGCGGGCCCCGCCACGCTCGCCATCTTCGTCGCTGTGATCGGCGCGGCGCTGGCGCTCCTCCTGGGGCGCACCCTGCTGTCCCGGCCCTGAGGCCGCCCCCGCCTCAGCCCTCGGTGTTGCGCAGGAAGTCGGCCGTCTGGGCGAAGCGCTCCTCGAGGAACCGCCGCACGCCACCGGTGATGCCGCGCGCGTCCATGGCCTGGTGCATGCAGCGCAGCCACGCGTCGCGCATGGCGGTGTCCACCGGCACGTGGGCGTGGCGCATGCGCAGGCGCGGGTGGCCGTGGCGCTCGCTGTAGTGCTGGGGCCCGCCGAGCCAGCCGATGAGGAAGAGGCCGAAGCGCTCGCGCGTGCCGCGGTTCACCTTGCCGGCCGCGTCCAGCTCATGCAGCCGGGCGAGCGCCGGCTCGCTCGCGTCCATGGCTTCGTAGAAGGCCTCCGCGAGCGCGTGCACGGCCTCCTCGCCCCCGAGCCGGTGGAAGGGCGTGTCCTCCAGCGAGGGGATCCAGTCGTCCGAGGGAGGCGTCTTGAGCTGAATGGACATAGCGGTGTTCAAACCCGGAGAGGGGTGGGCGACATTCTCTCAGCCCGTGGCCGCGCCGGCCCAGCGCTTGGGGCGGGACTTCAGGGTGGTGACGCCCAGCCTGTCACACAGGGCCTCGAAGGGCGCCCGGGGGACACCCGCCCACGCGAGCTGTCCCAGGGACTCCTTCAGCGGCGCGTCCGTCACCAGGGTGGCGAGCTTCCTATAAAGGAGGGCGTCCTCGCGGTGCTCGCGCAGGGTGGCCGCCAGCTTCTCCGCGCCGCGAGGGCGCACCGTCCAGCTGGAGGAGTCCGCGGGGATGGCCTCCAGGTGGCCGTAGGCGCAGAGCAGCGCCGAGGCGCCCTTCTCACCGAAGCCGGGCAGCCCGGGGATGCCGTCCGCGTCGTCCCCCACGAGCGCGAGCAGATCCGGCACGCTGGCCGGAGGGACGCCGAGCTTCGCGCGCACGCCCTCCTCATCCAGCTCCTTCTCCTGGCGCCGATCCACCTGCACCACCTTCTTGCCGCGCACGCACTGGCCCAGGTCCTTGTCCGGGGTGAGCAGCCGCACCTGCTCCACCTCGCCGGCCCAGCGCGCGGCGGCGGTGGCCAGCGCGTCATCGGCCTCGTGGTCCTTCATGGACCAGACGGTGACGCCGAGCGCGCGCACCGCCTCCTCGACCAGATCGAACTGCGCGTGCAGCTCGGGGGGGACGCCCTCGTCGGACTTGTAGCCGTCGAAGAGCGCGTTGCGGAACGAGCGGATGGGGTTGTCGAAGGCGACGGCCAGGTGCGTCACCTGCTCCACCTTGTCGTGCAGCAGCGCGAGCAGCGAGGACATGACGCCCACCGTGGCCTTCACGTCCTGCCCGCCCGGCGCGGTGTGGCCCGGGCGCGGCGAGAAGTGGGCGCGGTACAGCTCATACGTTCCGTCGACGAGGTGCAGGCGCATACGCGGAGACTGTCTACTGCCCCAGGCGCCCCGCCGCCAGCCTGGAGACCGGGCGGCCTCGCGCGAGGCGGATTGCCGGGCCGCCAGCGCATACACACCTCTGCCCGAGCGGTGGCGCGCTGTCTCGTTCCTCCACCGCGTGGCTCGGGGGTGGACGATGCGCAAGATGTTCCTGGCCGCGGCCCTGGCGCTGCTGGCCTCCGGGTGCGCCGCGAGGCGCGCGACGACGAAGCCGCCCACCGAGCGGCTGGCGGAGTCGCGGACGGTCATCCGCGCGGCGGAGGAGGTGGGCGCGGCGCGGGTGCCCGAGGCCGCGACGTACCTGGGCTTCGCCCACCAGCAGGTGACGGAGGCCGAGCGGCTGATGAACGAGGGCCGGTACGAGGCGGCGGACCTCCAGCTGCGCCAGGCGTCGGCGGACGCGCAGCTGGCGCTCGCGCTGGCCCGCACGGTGCCGCTGGAGGACGAGGCGCGGCGGCTGTTGCAGCAGGTGGAGGCGCTCAGGCGCACCCAGTGAGCCGAGGAGGAGACGCGTCATGCGGCGATGGAAGCGCGTGTGGAGCTGGGCGGGGCTGACGGCCCTGGTGGCGGGGTGTATGGCGCACCGCCCGCCACCCCGAGAGTTGCTCGATGCCCGCGAGGCGTACCAGCGGGCCTCGGTGAGCAACACGGTGAAGCAGGAGCGCCCGCAGGACCTGAACGAGGCGTGGCAGGCGCTGCTGGAGGCCGAGCGCGAGTATGACCGCAGCCAGGACTCGACGCGGGCGCGCTCGCTGGCGTACGTGGCGTTGCGCAAGGCCCAGCTCGCCGAGGCCCGCGCGAGCGCTGCCGTGGCCGAGCGGCAGCGGGCCCTGGCGTTCCAGGCGCTGAACGAGACACAGGAGGCGGAGCGGCAGCGCGCGTGGGCGGAGCTGAACGCGGCGCAGCAGCAGCTGGCGGAGGCGCGGCGCCTGAGGGACGAGGCGGCGCGGCTGGCGGAGCAGCGGCGGCTCCAGGCCGAGGCGGCACAGCTCCAGGCCGAGGCCCAGCGCCGGCAGGAGGAGATACAGCGGCTGAGCCAGGCGGAGCAGCAGCAGCGGGAGGCGGAGGCCCAGGCGCAGCGGCTGGCCCAGGCCGAGGCCCAGGCGCAGCGGCAGCAGCGGGAGGCGGAGGCCCAGGCGCAGCGGCTGGCCCAGGCCGAGGCCCAGGCGGAGGCGGAGCGCCGCGAGCGCGAGGAGGCGGAGCGCCAGGCCGCCGAGCAGCTCGAGGCGGAGCGCCAGGCCCGCATGGAGGCGGAGCGCCGGGCCACGGAGGCGCTCACGGAATTGGAGCGCGCGGGCGAGGTGCAGGTGCGCGAGGACGCGCGGGGCACGGTGCTGACGCTGTCCGGCAGCGTGCTCTTCACCTCGGGAGCGGCGAACCTGCTGCCCTCCGCGCGCAACCGGCTGTCCGAGGTGGCGGAGGCGCTCAAGCGGTCCGACAACCCGCTCACCATCGAGGGCCACACGGACGCGCAGGGGCCGGAGCAGTACAACGAGGAGCTCTCGCTGCGCCGCGCGGAGGAGGTGCGGGACTTCCTCGTCTCGCAAGGCGTCTCGCCGGAGCGCATCATGGTGCGCGGGCTGGGCGAGTACCGCCCGGTGGCCAGCAACACCACGCCCGAGGGCCGCGCCAACAACCGCCGCGTGGAGATCGTCCTCCAGCGCGCCCCCGGAGGCCCCGCGCCCACCGGCACCGGCGGCGGCGGCGAGGAGAGGGAGGTCCGCTGAGGCGCCGAAGATCGGACCTCCTGGCGGTCCCGCGTTAGGCTGTCGTGGACCGCCATGTCGTCCGAACCCACTCCCGTCCTGCTGACCACCGAGCGGCTGCATCTGGCGATGCTCTCTCCCGATGCCGCCGGTCGCGTGCTGGCCTACCACCAGGTCAACGAGGAGCACCTGGGCCAGGTCTCTCCGGCGCGCCCCCCCACCTTCTTCACGCTCATGTACTGGAGGACGCGGCTGGCGCAGGACCGCGAGGACTTCCGGCATGACGTGGGGCTGCGGCTGTTCCTGCTGCCGCGCGAGCAGCCGCTGATGACGGCGCCCGTGATCGGCACGGTGAGCTTCACCCACATCCGCCGCGGGCCGCTGCAGGCCTGCGAGCTGGGCTACGGGTTGGACTTCCGTTACCAGGGCCGGGGGCTCATGACGGAGGGGCTGCGGGCGGCGTGCAACTACGCCTTCAGCGCCATGGGGCTGCACCGCGTCCAGGCCAGCCACCTGCCGGAGAACCTGCGCAGCGCCGCGGTGCTGCGCCGGCTGGGCTTCGTGGTGGAGGGCTACGCGCGCGACTACCTGCTGATCAACGGGCGCTGGAGGGACCACATCCTCACCTCGCTCGTCGCCCCCCATGAGCCAGCCGACCCCTCGGCCACATGAGCGCTCTGTCTCCTTTCTCAACTTCCCGTTGTTTCATGATGGTTCGATCCAAAGAACAGTAGACTTGAAAAGTTCCAGTCAGGGTAAGCTACTGGCACACCTCGGGATTTGCTTCGATGCGCGTCCAACCCACTCAGCCCGGAGAGCCTACGGAGGCGGCTTCTTGCGCGCCCTCCTCCGCGGGCCCCGTGAGCGCGTTGGAGGAGCAGCTGGAGTCCACCCGGCGCCTGCTGCACGAGCTGTCGCAGGTGCACGCCGAGCTCCTCGTCCGCGGAGATCCTCGCGCCCTCCTCGAGCGGCTGCTGGCGCTCGCGGTCGAGCTGACGCGGAGCGAGCGGGGCTGGCTGGGAGAGCTCCACCGCCCACCCGAGGGCCCGCCTTCGCTCCGGCTCCACGCCGCGCACGCCTGGGAGGACGCGCAGCGGGAGCTGGAGCCGCTCGTGGGCACGGCGCTCGCCTCGGGGGAGCCCGTGCTGATCCAGGCTCCCGGCGCGGACACCCAGGAGGCGCCGCCCGGAGCGGCTCCCCGGCGGGCGTTCCTCGGGCTGCCCTTCACGCTCCTGGGCCAGGTGGTGGGCTGGGTGGGCCTCGCCAACCGGCCCGGCGGGTATGACGAGGGCCTCATCGCGTCCCTGCAGCCCTTGCTCACCGGCTGCGGCTCGGTGCTCCACGTGTGGCGCGAGGCCGAGCGGCGCCGTCAGGACGAGCAGGCGCGCTCCCAGGCCGAGGCCAGCGGGAGCCAGCTCGCCGGGCAGCGGCCGCGCGAGCAGCAGGTGGCCGAGAGCACGGAGCGGCTCCGGCTGGCGCTGGAGAGCGTCGATGACGCGGTGTGGGACTGGGACGTGCGCACCGGGGTCATCACGGCCAGCCCCCGGTGGCTGACGATGCTGGGCTACGAGCCCATGATGAAGCCCACCCTCGCGTTCTGGCGCGAGCAGCTCTGCCATCCGGAGGATCTGCCCGAGGCCGAGCGCCGGCTGGCCGAGCACATGGAAGGGCGCAGCCCCAGGTACGAGCTCGAGCACCGCCTGCGGCACAAGGACGGCAGCTGGGTGTGGGTGCTGGGCCGCTCCAAGGTCGTCGAGTGGGATGAGCAGGGCCGCCCGCTGCGCGTGGTGGGCACCAACGTGGACATCACCTCGCGCAAGCGGGCGGAGGAGCAGCTCCAGGCCTTCATCCAAGCCATCCCTGACATGCTCTTCCGGGTGCGCCTGGACGGGACGTGCCTGGCCTTCAAGGAGTCCCTGCTGGATCCGCCCGCGATGCGCCCGGAGTTCTTCATCGGCAAGAACGTGTTCGAGCTGCCGCTGCCGGAGCACCTGCTGACCCACCTGCGGGCCGCGCTCCAGCGCGTCACCCAGGACAGCTCCCTGGAGATCTTCGAGTACTCGCTGGAGAACACCTTCGGGCTGCAGCAGTACGAGGCGCGCGTGGTGCCGAGCGGGCCGGACGAGGGCCTCTGCATCGTGCGCAACATCACGGTGCGCAAGGCGCTGGAGGAGCAGCGGCGGCGGCAGCAGGAGCGGCTCGAGGAGCGGGTGCGCGAGGCGACGCGGGAGCTGGAGGCGCGCCAGGCGCAGCTCATCCAGTCCGAGAAGCTGGCCTCGCTGGGGCAGATGGCGGCCAGCATCGCCCATGAGCTCAACAACCCGGTGGGCTACGTCTCCAGCAACATCGCCACCCTGGACGGCTACATCTCGCTGCTCCGCCGGCTGCTGGAGCTGCACCTGGAGGCGGCGCGGCTGCTGGGCGGCGAGGCCCCGCCGCACGTGGCCGAGGTGCTGGAGCGGGCCCGGGCGCTGCGCGAGGAGGAGCGGCTGGAGGAGGTGCTCCAGGACATGGATGATCTGCTGGCGGACTCGCGCGAGGGCACCCTGCGCATCCGCGAGTTCATCCAGGACCTGAAGACCTTCGTGCGGGAGGAGACGGGGACGCCGCAGGCGGTGGACCTCAACAAGATGGTGCCGGTGACGCTGCGCATGCTGCGCCACGAGCTCAAGCACAAGTGCCAGGTGCGCCTGGACTTCGGGCCGTTGCCGCTGCTGCGCTGCCTGCCCACGCAGATCAACCAGGTGCTGATGAACCTGCTGATGAACGCCTCGCAGGCGATCGAGCTGCGGGGGGAGATCCACATCAGCACGCGGCGGGAGGGCAACGAGGTGCTGGTGCGGATCCGGGACACGGGGCGGGGGATGTCGCCGGAGACGCAGGCGAAGCTCTTCACGCCCTTCTTCACCACGAAGCCGCCCGGCCAGGGGACGGGGCTGGGGCTGTCCATCTGCTACGCCATCATCGCCCGCCACAAGGGGCGCATCGAGGTGGAGAGCGAGCTGGGAAAGGGCACCACCTTCATCGTGCGCCTGCCCCTCACCGAGGAGTGAGCGCGTGTCCGCACGGAGAGGGTCTTCATGATTCCGGCGCCTCCTCTGCAGACTCTTGCGCGGCCGTGAGGCCCCCGGCCCCGCCCGCGAGCGGGGAGGCCGGGGGCTCGGCTCACGAAGTCTTCAGCGGATGACGATGGTGATGCTCTTCGACTGCCGGTCGATGGTCACCGTGTCTCCCGTCGCCATGCCCGGGGTCGAGGATGCCTCGACGCTCATGGCGCTCAGGTCCCCCGGCCCGGTCATGGTGCCCTGGGGCTCGCCTTCCATGGATGTGGTCCTTCCGGTCAGGACGGTGCCCCTGCCGGCACGCGGCATCTCCCCGGAGCCGTGGGCCACGATGGCCAGCGGCACCTTGCGGCCATTGGACTCCGAGAGGTCCGGCGCGACGCCACCCCGCGCGAAGAGGGGGGAACTGGGGCGCCAGAACATGTAGGCCCAGCTGAGGCTCCAGCGGTAACTCCAGGATGTCGCGTTGCCGTTGGCCCGCAGCAGGATGTTATTGAGGAGCAGCTCGTTGCCCGAGCGCGGGGTCATGACGCCGCCCGGGGTGGCCACGTACTGGAAGCGGTCGATCTCGCGGCCGTCGGGACCCTGCGAATGGAGCATCATCTGGTCCAGCCGCACCGAGCTGATGCCCGGGTTGAAGATGCGGCAGTTGGCGCGAATGAAGCACTCCCTGCCCGTGCCCAGGAACTCGGGGGTGACCTGGACCGTGAACCAGATGCGCTTGGCGGCCTCCAGGGCCCGGCGGCAGTTGATGCGGCCGAAGCCGAACTCCTCGTCCCGGCCCGCGGCGCCCAGCTCATCCGCGGTGAGCTTGATGATGTCCTCCACCTCCCAGGAGCGCAGGTCCGGGTCCACGGAGAGGATGAGCGCCATCAACCCGGCCACGTGCGGCGTGGCGGACGAGGTGCCGTTGAAGTCCGGCACGTAGTTGTTGCCCGAGTAGCCCGCCGAGCCGGAGATGTCGGTGGTGAAGATCTTCACGCCCGGCGCCACGACATCCAATTCCGGCCCGTAGTTGGAGCCCCACCACGTCTCGCCGTCGCGGCTGGTGCGGCTCTTGCGCTGATCCCACTGGTTGGAGGCCCCCACCGCCAGCAGCCCGGGGATGGAGGGTGACAGGTTCGCCGGGTAGCTGACGCCCCGCACATCGTCATTGCTCGAGGCGACGGCGATGGCGCAGCCCCTGCCCCCGCGCCCGTTCGTCTGCGCGTAACGGAACGCGGAGGTGATGGCCGAGCTGGGCGCGCCACCGCCCCACGAGTTGGACAGCACGTCCGCGCCCCGGTCCACCGCCTTGCGGATGCCGTCGGCAATCATCGCATCCGTGGTGAACCAGCCCCCGTTGGGCAGGCCGCGCGCGATGCGAACGGGCAGGACCAGGCATTTGGGGGCCACGCCCACGCCGCCACGGCCGTTGTTGGCCTTGGCCGCCACGATGCCGGCGCACGACGTGCCGTGCCCGTCTCCCGGCTGCGGCTCCTGGTTGTCCGTCTGGGTGACGGCGTCGTAGCCCGGCAGCTTGCAGGCCAGGTCCTCGTGGGCGACGTTCACGCCCTCGTCGATGACGGCGACGGAGATGCCGGAGCTGCCCATGGAGATGTCGAACGCATCCAGCGCGCGAATCTTCTGCAGCGCCCACTGGGAGCTGAGGTTGGGATCGGTGGGAGTCAGGAAGGGGCCCACGGGCACGCCGGTGGGCTGGCCGCGTGCCACCCTCGGCGCCGAGGGGCCCTCCAGGCCGAGCATCATCGCCTCCAGGCCCATCCCGTCCGCCGGCGCGGTGGCCCCCTCGCCCGTCACGTCCACGCCAGCCACGCGAGGCATGAGGCGCACGAAGTTCGGCTGCGCATACTCGAACAGGCCGGATTCGTAGAGGCGGTTGGCGACCTCCACGGTCTCCAGACCGGGACGCGCTGCGAGCAGGAAGGCCCCGGGCTCCGGGTAGTCCGCCTTCTTCACCTCCACGCCCTGCCGCTCCAGCACCTTGCGCTGGGCTTCGGGCGCCGTGGTGGGCTTGAACTTCACGAGGACTTCCCCGGCGGGGATGACGGCCTCCTGGCGCGGAGAGCTCGGCGTCCGGAAGACGGTGGGGCCGGGCGTCACATCCTCGGAGGACTCCAGCATGGAGCGCACCTGATCCAGCTCCGCGGACGCGCCCGGGCCCCGGGTGGCCCCTCCTGGAACCTCCACCACCACGAGCTGGTACTCCGGCAGCTCCAGCACCCTTCCCCGCCCCGCACGGGTGGAGATGGAATCCGTGAGCCGGGTGAGCGCGCGGGTCGCCGCCTCCTCCTCCCCCGCCACGCGCACGGCCACGTACTCCGGGGAGACGGCGAGAGGAACCTTCTTCCCGTCCGCGTAATAGAACAGCTCGGTTTCATTCCCTTTGCGTACTTCCGCCATGTTGCTCCTCCTTGAGAGTTGCCAGGGCCCGCTCATCCAGGGCGGACGAATCCCGCGACCGGCGCCCTGGAGCGCCAGCGGAAGACGTCTCCTCCTGGAATCAATGTTTTGCGGCGTGAGCCCAGAACCGCCGCGCTCTGCTGAAGCGCGTTGCAAGATGGCACTGCGGAGCACGGGGAAACACAGCACTCCGGTGTGGCCTCGATGTCACGCCCTTCACAGGGCGTTGGACGGCCGCCTGCACATGGCGAGGCGGACGACCTCCACCGTCCAATCTCCCCACGCCGGGTTCAGAATGGGTAGGACCCTCGAGCAACAAGGAGCGCCTGTCCATGAGGAGCGCACAGATGAGGCGAGTGGCTGCCGTGAGTGATGCAGCGGTGCTCGCGTCGACGAACGCGCTCACGCAGCCGGGAGCGGGGGACCCCTCGGCTCCCACGGAGATATCGACGAGCTCGTCGGACTCACCCGACCAGCTTCTGGTACTCGGGCGGCGGCGGCCACAAGATTGTGCCCCCACTCAGCGCGGGGGATCAGCTTTCGGGATACCTCTTCGTAGAAGCCTTGCAGGTCGTTGAACGCCGTCCCATCAATCTCGAGTACAGGCTTCCTGGAGTGCGGTTGCATGTTTCGGCCCCCTGCCACGAAGGGACGCACGCGCCCCATCAACTCAACTGTACCCGGGGACAGCATGCCTACGTTCTGAGCTCCTCCCTCAGGCGCGTGAGCACCTTTCCCAGCAGGTTCTGCCCACGCCAGCGCGAGGGATCCTGGATGCGCGGATCCTCCGCCGAGAGCCCCACGCCCCAGATGCGATCCATCGGACTGGCCTCCACCAGCTCCGTCCCCGCCGTGGCCAGCAGCGCCGCGAGCAGCTCCGCGTTCTGGGTGAACTTGGCGCGGTTGCCCTCATACACGATGCGCTCCCGCTCACCGCGCCACACCTGCTCATCGAAGCCACGCACCTTGCGGCCCAGCGCCTTGTGCGTCTTGGGCGACGTGGAGGCCAGGATGCGCTCGGCCACCTCCAGGTCTCCGAACAGCACCGCCTTGCCGTACATCATGTACTGCTCCGCACAGATGAACCGCTTGCCCTCCACCACGAACTCCGCCGGATGAAACTGCGAGAACGGGGACTCCTTCCGATAGAAGAACGTGAACCTGCGCTGCTCGCCAGTCATGGACTCGCTCCTGGGTTGGTGTAAAAACAACACCAACGACGAGAGATGCTCCCGAACCTGACGGGGCGAGGAATCCTGCCTCAGCGGGGAGGCTGCAGCGAGAGCACGCTCGGCACGAGCTCCGGCGCCGAGAGCCTCAGCAGTCCATGGCCGATGCCCGCCAGCCCCATCAGCATCCCGGGGCTCTCGCTGCCTCCGGGCAGGCCGCAGCGCCACCCGCCCTCGCGCCCCTGGCGGAGGACGGTGGCCGCCTGCTCCAGCGCGGCGCGGCGCCACCGAGGCTCGCCCAGCACCTCGCCCGCCAGGTGCAGCACCTCCAGGTTCCCCACGTCCCCATGGCACAGGCAGTGGTTGCCGCCGAAGCCTCCTCGCAGCGTCGTCTCGAGCGCCGTCGACAGCTCCGCCCGAACCTCCGGCCCGTCCAGGTGTCGCAGCGAGAACAGCCGCCCGAGCGCGATGCCTGCCGCCCCATGGCACCACATGGCCATGAAGTGCCCTTCCGTGCTCGTGGGCGTGGTGCCCGGGGCGCGCAGGTCCTTCCAGTTCCCCCGCTCCGGCACGAAGAGCGTGCGCTCGTAGGCGAGCCCTCGGCGCGCGAGGTCCGCGTAGCGGGCATCACCCGTCGCCTCGGCCAGCTCCAGCAGGGCCCAGCAGATGCCCGCCGCGCCGTGGGAGAAGCCCGCCAGCGGCAGCAACCCCACCTCGACCTTCCAGCCGACCGCGCTCTCCGAGACCGGCACCGCCGTGGCCACGAGCCGCTCTCCGCAGCGCCGCGCGGCCTCCAGCAGCCGCGCGTTCCCCGTCCTCCGGTACTGTCCCAGCAGCGCCACCGCCAGCCCCGCCGAGCCGCTCAGCAGATCCAACCGCGTGTCGCTGTCGATGAGCGCCTCCAGCGCGGGCAGCCCGGCCAGCAGCTCGTCCAGCAGCGCCGGCTCGTTCCAGAGCGCGGCCAGGTGTCCCAGCGCGTACACGGCGGCGCCGCGACCGACGAACACTCCCACGCCTGTTCCGCCACCTCGACTGGGCTTGAGCCAGTCCTCTCGTACCGGCTCCAGGGCCGCGCGCGCGAGCGCCTCGAAGTCCGCGCGCCCCGTCCTCCGCGCCAGGTATCCAAAGAAGAGCGCCAGCCCTCCCAGCCCCTCGTAGAGGTCCATGCCCACGGGCGACAGGCTCCAGCGCCAGTTGCGGAGATCCTCCAGGTTCAAGCCAATCCAGCAGGCATCCCGGCTGCCTCGGATGGCCTTGGCCGCGAGGTCCTCTCCAATAGCGACCGCCCCGGCCAGACACTCCTCGGGGGTCGCGGCGGGCAGGGCCTGCGCTTCACTCGAAGGAGTGGTGACACGCGTCGTCCCCCGCCCCTTGTCGAGCGCCACCATCGCCTTGCGGATGAAGGACACCTGGGTGGCGCAGTCCCGCTCATCCATCTGCTCGAGCCGTTGCAGGACTTCTGCCAGGCTGTCGTGCGTGAAGTAGTCCGGGATGCACTCGCCGGTGCTGCTCCAGAGGTGCCGCGCGCCGGGGCGGGCGGTGAAGAACGGGATGTCTCCCAGGCGGAGATCCGCGTGCTCGAACGGGATGAGCCTGCGCAGCGCGGGCACCTGCGCGGACTCCGCCCACAGGTGATCGAGCACCTTGTCGCGCTCCAGGCCATCGCGCAGGAAGTCCGGGTGATGGCTCTCGTGGAGCAGCATCCCGTAGCGCTGGGTGGCTCGGGCGATGTGCCGGACCTCCACCTCGGCGAAGGCGCGCAGGCGTGGCGCCAGGGCCTCGCGCCGCCGAGACAGCAGCGCATAGGTCTCCTGGAAGCCCTGGACGAGCTCCTCGGTGAACTCGCTGGCGTCCACCGGCGCCTCTCCCAGGCGGGGGCGGTTGCTGGAGCCGGACATCACCCCCTGGCGGCGGACCACGCGCATGGTGTCGCGCCCGAGATCCTCCACCATGGGCACGCGCTGAGGCGTGAGCTGCCCGTCCTCGCCTCCCAACCCGCTCAGGTCGAGCCCCGGCCGGCCCTCCCGGCCGTAGAGGAAGATGGGCAGCATGCCCACGGAGACAATGGACTGCTCCAGCAGCGCCCACGCGCGGGGGCGCGCCCGCTCCTCCGACTCGCTGCGCGCCAGGTGGTGGAAGAGGGCCTCCAGGTCCACCAGGACCGGGAACTCCCCAGCGGCGATGAGGTTCTCCAGGTGGAAGTCCACCGCGGACAGCAGGTGGAGCAGCGCCAGGAAGCTGCCCTGCCTCCAGTAGAAGCGCTGCAGGGCCTCGCGCGAGTCACAGCCGGTGGCCTCCACGAACTCGACCCAGCCGTGGCTCCCACGGTCCACCACGCGGAGCACCCGGTGCGGGTGGCGCAGCCCCTCCGCGTCGAGCCACTGGAGGAGCTCTTGAAACCGCACATCCACCCCAAGGCCCTTCGGCTTGTAGACGAGCCGCAGCCCCGAGCTGAACCGCAGCAGGAAGACGCCGCGACCTCCGCGGTGCGAATCCGAGACGTCGCCGCGCAGCACCGTGAGCGTGCCCAGCTCGCCGCCGGCGAGGAACGTCCGCTCCAGCACCTCCCGCTCCTGGGCGAGGCGCTCGAGGAACTCCAGGCGGGTCTCGCACCAGCGCTCCAGGGTGGTGACCATCAGCCGGGCGAGCACCGGGTACTCCTCGAGGATCGCGGCGCGCGCCTCCGGCGCTCGGAGCAGGACGGTGGAGAAGTCGTGGAACCGCTCCCGGGGCGTGCTCCCCGAGAGCCGGTCCATCATCCGGGCCACGTTGAGCTCCAGGATGAGGACGCGGGAGGCGAGCTCATGGAGCTGCTGCACGAGATCATTCAACAGGGCGGCCTCGACCTCGGGCCCCAGCATCGGGCGGTGTGTGGGGTGACGCGTGCTCAGCGCCGCGAGCCCCGCCCGGAGCCGCGCCGCGCCAGACCGGAGGAAGGGCTGGAGGAAGCCGGAGAACGGCAGCCCGGGCTGATCGGCACCCGCGGGAGCGTGGAGGAACGCGGGCAGTGGCTCCTCCGCGCGCCGATCCTCGAGGATCTCCTGGAGGAGCTCCTGCCAGGAGTGACTGGGGGGGCTCCCGGCAGCGCGCTCCGCGCGAGCCAGGACCTGCAGGAAGCCCTCCCGGTCCAGCCCGACGCTCCTCAGGCGCTCCTCGAGCGTCCCCTCATCCACGGCCATCACCTGCCGCCAGGCACTCGCGCGGCGCTCCGCCTGCTGGAGCGACGCCTCACTCTCCGGAGGAGGAGCGCTGCCCTCCGCCAGGGCCCGCTCGTGGAGGAACGTCGCCTTCTTCCAGGGAAACGCAGGGGAGTGCGCGTGCATGCGTGCCTCATCGGAGGGCCCAGGGAGCCCTCCGGCTCAGGGGGAGGTGGCCGTCAGTACTCGAGCTCCTTGATGGGGCAGATGACGATCCCGCAGGTCTTCCGCACAGGTCCGGTGCAGCCCGTGGAGCCGCCGATCTCCACCGGCTTGAGCCCGCCGATGATGTCGCTCAGCTCTCCCTCATCGAGCTCGGTCATCGGCTTGCCAGAGGGGCTGTCGGGGAGTGAGGCCCGCTGCTCGGTGGAGAGGCGGGCGCGAAACTCCGGGTCCTTCCAGGCCCGGATGATCAGATCGGTATCCATGGGGTTCTCCTGTTTGAGCCCGCGCCGTTCTGGAGTGGGCATCAGGAGGGAGTCCGAGAGCGCTGTTTGTGACGCGGGCTCGGGGTGGGCACCTCTCACGCCTTTCGAGAAGGCCCACGTCGAGGCCGTGTCCCAGGCTCAGGCCTACCGCAGGTTGTTGAGGGCCAGCTCCTGAACCTGGAAGTTCACCCGGGGATCGATGTCGAGCCGGGTGCGGGTGAACTTCGTGGTCAGCGTCCAGTCCGAACAGATGCACCCATCGTCCGGGAGGTAGAAGGCGCCGCCGCCCACGGCGTCCGCAAGCTCGCTCTCGTCCAACTCGGTGAAGGCCGTACCTGCCGGGCACTCCGGCAGTGCCGAGCGCTCCTCGGTGCTCAGGCTCGCGCGGAACTCGGGGTCCTTCCAGGCCCGGATGATCGTCTCTCGCTTCATGTCCCTGCTCCTTGCATTGCCCATGAGTGGGCACTCAGGCGGAGTGGGCTCGGCACGCTTTGTGACGGAGGAAGCTGGGAAACAGTGCGTTCATCACAAAGCACCGCGGCCCCACTCCATCTGGTTGCCCCGCAGTGGGCACAGCAAGGAGACAGCGCCATGAAGAAGGAAATGATCATCCGAGCCTGGAAGGATCCGGCGTTCCGTGCAGGGCTCTCGACCGAGGAGCGCGCGGCATTGCCCGAGAGCCCCGTGGGCAGTCCGCTCACCGAGCTCGAGGAGGGCGCCCTGGCGGACGTGGTGGGCGGCTACATCGGGCCCGACCAGGACCTCAGCGACTTCCATCCGCGGATTACCCCCTACATCCGCGTCGGCAACCTGGATCGCGTAGCCGTCCTGCAGGCGGGCGCCCTCCGGCGCTGGTAGGAGCCGCTCTAGGAGCTTGTCGGCGAATGAGGCAGAGCGAAGAGGGCGCATAGGAGGCACCCCATAGGCTCCAGGCGGACGGCTCAAGAGTGCTC
>JAFGNZ010000191.1 GCA_016926755.1 Myxococcaceae bacterium
CCTCCAGAGCCGATGGTACTCCGCGGGAAACCGCGTGGGAGAGTAGGTCGCTGCCGGATTTTTTTCTTGCGCCCCTGGCGCCCTTCATTGGGCCCCAGGGGCGTTTTTTTTGCGCGCACTGCCCCTGGGCCTGCTTGAGTGGCGGATCCCTCGCTACCCAGGAGCCATCGCATGAAACTGCTGCGTCCCTGCCTCGGCGGTCTCCTCGCGCTCGGTCTGTTGCTGGTCCCAGGTTCCTCTCAAGCAGCCACCAGCCTGCGGCTCGGGCTCGGAGCGGACTACTGGTTCGACCAAGGCGCCTCCTTCCAGTTCAACCTCGGGGTGGAGACCCACCTGGCTGGCCCCCTCCACCTGGGTGGCCGGTTTGGCGTGGCCCTCCTACCGAAGCTGGACACGCTGGGCATCCCCATCGACCTGGTGCTGAGGTTCCACCTCGCGCGCCGCTTCTATCTCGAGGGCCTGGTCGGGCCGTGGATCGTCATCGACTCCGGGGAGGCCTTCCGCGCCCACGCCGCCTTCGGCTTCGGCGTCCAGAGCGGCGCGCTCAGCTTCGGGCTCGAGGTGGGCTACACCAGCCCTGATCCCACCCTGGGCGTCCGGCTCGGCTATCGCTTCTGAGGCGGCCGGCCTTCAGTAGTGGGGTGGACGCTCCTGCTGTCGGGCGTCCACCAGCCCCGGCTCACCCTCCAGCTTGCGCTTGAGCAGGTCGACCTCCGCCTTCAAGGCGTCCATGGCCTGCTGCTGTGCGTACAGCACGTCACTGAGCTGCTGCAGCAGCTCCGCCTGCTGCATGTACCGGAGCTCCAGCTCGATGAGGCGCGACTCGTCCATGCCCCCAGGGATACCTCATCCCGCCCTCGCTCGTCATGAAGACCCTCGAACACCTTCAGCGCGCCCGCGAGCTGCTCGCCCGAGGGCAGGAAGAGCTCGCCGAGTCCGCCCTCAGTGACGCGCTCGACGCCGCTGTCGAGGCCGAGAATCTCGTGCTCCTGACCCAGGCTCGGATGGCGCTTGGGGAGCTGATGTACGAGCAAGGCCGCCATGAGGAGGCCATGCCCTTTCTTCAGGCCGTTGTCCGCACCGAGATCGCTGATGGTTCCGTCGATGGGGAGGTGAAGCGCGCCGCACGCCTGCTCCGCCTCATCCGTGGAATCGAGCCCTGAGCCGGTGGGCGGGGGAGGGATCAGCGGTCCATCCGACAGGCGTCACGGATGAGCTCCGTCCGATCCTGGAAGCGGCGCTCGAGGTCCATCTTCGTCACGCGCGCCCCCTCGAGCCGGCCAGCCTTCACCTGCATGGCGCACAGCGCCGCCAGCGACCGAGGGTTCGAGACGTCCAGTCGGTCCGCCGTGCGCAGCTCCTCCTCGGCCGCCTCCAGGTCCCCCAGCTGGAAGTGAGCCACCCCCAGGTGGTAGTGCGCCACCGCCGACTGCGGGGCCTCGCCTACCGCTCGTGCGAAGAAGCGCCGCGCCTCCTCGTTGCGACCTTCGCGCATCCGCAGCAGCCCCAGCTCCAGGAACAGCCGCTGCGGGGGCAGCTTCGAGTCCAGCGCTCGGAGCACGGCCTCCGCCTCCGCATGCCGCCCGGTGGCGCTCAACAGCTGCGCATACCGGAGCTGCACCGACAGCTCGTTGGGGACCTTGTGCCGAGCTCGATCCAGGGCCTCCAGCGCCGAGGCCAGGTCTCCGTCCTGCTCCTTCATGTCTGCCCAGAGCAGATCCGGCCGCGCGTCCCCAGGAGCCATCCGCGCCGCCCGTTCGAAGGACTCCTGCACGCAGCGCTCCGCTCGCTCGGCCCTGCAGATCCGCGCTCGCACGAGCTGGGTCTCCAGGGCTCCCGGCTCGCGCCGCTCCGCCTCGTCCACCAGCTCCCGTGCCTCCGCAGGCGCCCCATCCAACAGCAGCTCCGCTGCCTCGCGCAGCTCCGCCCCCGTTGCCTTGGGGTGCTCCTTCAAAGGCTTCAGCAGCCGCACCCGGTGCTCCACCTCTGGCATCGCCCGCGCGATGGCCAGCTCCTGCTCGGGCATGTTCCGGGGCAGGAACAGCGGGATCAGGTGCACCAGGAACGCGACCACGAACACCCACAGCGTGCTCCGCACGGAGTGGCTCAGTCTCCACCGGCCTCTCGACGGCGGCTCGATGCCTGTCCCTGCCGTCTGCTCCACGCATCCCTCCACTTTGGATCCCTAGCCGCGCAGCCCCCCGCTGGCCTCGATAGACCGCGAACTGAACCCGCTTCATTTCTCTTCTCTGGCACGCTCGCGCCGACCCGGCAACAGGCCCATCCGGACCCGGCCCTGCGCGGCTCCTCCGCCACGACAGCCAGAGCCAGCGGCCCTGGGAGCGCGCTACTCTTGCGCGCGCAGCATGTGCGGCAGCACGGCGTGGGCATGCCGCGGCGCTCTGGCGTGCAGCTCCTCCGTCAGCAGCGCGTCCAGCTCCTCCAGCAGCTCGTCGTAGGGCCAGCCTGCTCCCTTGGCTGGAAGCCGCTTCGTCGCCAGGCGCACCCGCGGCGCCTCCTCATCCTCGAAGGCCAGGCTCACCGCCAGCCCATTCGGCCCCCCCGCTTCCGGCGGCGTGATGGCAGGCGCGGGCTTCCTCGCCGCCGCCTCCATCAGCGGCGCCAACCGGGCCACTTCCTCCGGCGTCAGCTCCCGCTCGCATACCTCCTCGCCCTGCTCCAGCACGCGGAGGTAGTGCAGCCCCTCCACTCGCAGCGCCTGCGCTCCTGTGTTCGTCCGCCCGTTGCGCTCGTAGGTCACCGTTCGCACCCGCTCTACCTCCCTCCTGTCAGCTATGCATGGGCGGGCAGGTTGGCACCGGGTAGCCCGAACCTCCCGCTCACCTCGCTTGCCCTGTCCCACACTCCAGCGATGATTGGCTGACAGCCCCCCTCCCTCCCGGGCTCCTGGCGCTTCCCCGAAGGGCTCCTGCCCCTGCCTGCTCCTTCTTCAGCGGGCCTTTGGCGAGCACTCCCCCTCGCCACGGAAGTGGCCCACCCGCCGCACCAGCGCGCTCACGAAGTCCCGAAGGTTGCTCACGTTCGGGGCGCCTCCTGTCCCGTAGGTGTCCCGCGGGAGCGTCGTCAGGTCCACCAGCTCCAGCTCCTGCAACGTCACCACGCCATCCGGCCCGGCGAACCCGAACCCATCCGCCTGCGCGAGCGCGTCGAACCGCAGCTTCGCCTCCGGCGACTGCAGGTCGTCGAAGAAGAGGTGATCCCCGTGGAGGGTGAGCTGCACCACCTCCTCGCCTCCGCTCGGTACCGTCACTCCCTCGCCAAGGTCCGGGCTCTCACAGTGCTCGTAGAGCGTGTCCTGTGCGAAGCCCCACGCGAACTGCTTCGTCTCCGTCCCCTTCGTCCCCGTCCCCTCCACGTACACCGCGTAGCCGCCCGTCCTCATCCGCTCCAGGTCCTCCGCCGTCGCGTTGCCCGCCGTCGCGGCCGAGGCCGGCGCGATGGCGTAGCTCACCTCGCCCCAATCCTTCGCCTCCAGCCCCGTGAAGCGCTCCACCTCCACAGGCCCCGCACGGTGCACGTCGTGGACCTTCGCCCCTGTCGACTGCGCCGCCACCGCGCCCTTTCCGTCCGTCACCTTCAGCTCGCCCAGCGTCACCAGGAACTTCGTGTACTTCACGCTCCACCCGTCCTCGAACGCCGAGGCTGGGAGCTCCTTCTCGATGAAGTCCCCCCCGTAGGTCGTGAACACCACGTCTCCCGTTCCACCGCCACACGCGGTGATGCCCAGGAATGCCACTGCCATCAGCCCCTGCTTCATTGTGTCGCTCCTTCCACACCAGGTCGCAGCGAGCTCGGGGGCCCTCGAGGAGGACTGCTCCGCAGGCTCAGGGGGAGAAGTGCCCGGCTGCCTACCTGCCTTCCGTCAGACATGCAAGGCGCTCGCCCCGGCCCTGCCGTGGCCCTGCTCCACGAGGCGACGACTGATGGACGCGGCCTGACGCCTCAGGGCCTCTCGCTCCGTCCCCCGTCTGACGCGCTGCGTGCGCATTCCCTGCCCTCTCGCAGCCACGGCCATTACACTCCCCCCGTGCGTCACGAATCCGCTGCCCTCGTCCGCGCTCCCACCGAGCCGGAGAGCCCTCCTCCACCGCCCTCTCGCTCCGAGCGCCTGCGCGCCCTCGCCTCCGAAGTCTTCGATGTCCTGATCATCGGCGGAGGGGTGACGGGCGCGGGCATCGCCCGGGATGCCGCGCTGCGGGGCCTGCGCGTGGCCCTCGTCGAGCGCGAGGACTTCGCCAGTGGCACCTCCAGCCGCTCCTCCCGCCTCATCCACGGCGGCGTGCGCTACCTGGAGCATGGCCACCTCGGCCTCGTCTTCGAGTCCAGCATCGAGCGCCGGCGCCTGCTCCAGCTGGCCCCCCACCTCGTCCGCCCCCTCGCGTTCACCTGGCCCGTCTACCAGGGCGCCCGCCTCCCTCGCTGGAAACTCAGGGCCGGCCTCATGCTCTATGACGCCCTGGCCCTCTTCCGGAACGTCAAGGCCCACCGCGGCTTCAACGCCCGCCAGGTGCTCCAGGCCGAGCCCCACCTGAACCCCGAGGGCCTCAAAGGCGGCGCCTGCTACTACGACGCCGCCACCGATGACGCGCGCCTCACCCTCGCCAACGCCCTGGGCGCCTCCGAGGCCGGCGCCGTCATCCTCAACCACGCCTCCGTGCGCCAGCTCGTCATCGCGGAGGGCAAGGCCCGCGGCGCCCTCGTCGTGGATCACCTCACGGGCCAGGAGCTGACCGTCCGCGCCCACGCGCTCGTCAACGCCACCGGCCCGTGGAGCGATGAGATCCGCAAGCTCGACGCCGACCGCGAGACCACCGCCGTGCGCGGCAGCAAGGGCGTCCACATCTCCATTCCCCGCGAGCGGCTGGGCAACCGCGACGCCCTCACGCTCCTGTCCCCGGTGGACGGGCGCGTCATGTTCGTCCTGCCCGCCGACAGGCACGCCATCATCGGCACCACGGAGACCGCCACTCGCGCCCACCCCGCCGAGGTGCGCGCCAACGAGGCCGACGTGGAATACCTGCTCGCCTCCGCCAACGCCTTCTTCCCCCAGGCGAAGCTCGTGCGCGCCGACGTCGTCAGCGCCTGGGCCGGCATCCGCCCCCTGGTGGCCCGCGGCTACAGCGGCGCCGGGGATGCCGGCAGCGCCAGCCGCGAGCACGCGATCGATGTCAGCCCCACCGGCGTCATCGCCATCAGCGGCGGCAAGCTCACCACCTACCGCGTCATGGCGCGAGACGTGGTGAACGCCGTGGAGCGCCAGCTCGGCGCGCCGCACCGGAGGCCCGTCACCGAGACGCTGCCCCTGCCCGGTGGAGACATCGCCTCCGTGGAGGCCGCGCTCGAGGCCGCGCTGCCCGAGGTGGCCCACGCGGACGTGGCCCTCCACCTGGTGCGCGCCTATGGCAGCCGCTGGCATCAGGTGTGGGCCCTCAGCCGGGAGGATGCCTCCCTGGCCCGGCCGCTCGTGGAGGGCTTGCCCTACCTGCGCGCCGAGGCCGCCCATGGCGTCACCTGCGAGTTCGTCCACACCCTGGCCGACCTGCTCATCCGCCGCCTCAAGATCGCCTTCGAGACGCGGGACCAGGGAGCCGAGGCGGCTCGTGCCGCCGCTGAGGTGATGGCCCCTCGCCTGGGGTGGGATGACGCGGAGAAGCAGCGGCAGCTCGAGGCCTACTCCCAGGATGCCGCCCGCATCTTCAACATCGACCCGGCGGATGGTTGACACCCCCTCGCACCACCGTTCGTCGCCGTACATCGAGGCTGTGAAGTGGTGTGCGTCGCTGTGGGGCGCTTACCCCCTTCACGGGCAGTCAGCCGGGCACCATGCTTATGATCGTCTCGGGAACGCGGTCGACTGACCTACCGTTCACCCCGGCTGGCACGGAGCCGGTAGTGGTACCACCAAGCGTGGCGAAAGAGAGCGAGTATGAAGCGTTGGGTCTTGCTGGGACTGGTGGGGTGGGTGGCCTGCAAGGGGGAGGAGCCGGAGCCGGAGCCTGTGCCCTCGGGGACCCAGGACTGCACCAGCCCGACCCAGCAGTGGGAGCCCATTGAGCGCTCCATCACGCTGGAGCTGGAGTCCGATGAGGCCTCGCTCCAGGAACGGGATGGACGTGAGCCCGTCCTCGTCCGCTACCGCCGGACGCTGTCCGCGCAGAGGGCCCGCGCCGATGAGGACGTCGTGACGCGGGCCGGTGGCCAGGTGACGACCCGCTGGCCCTGGCTGGGCGCCGTGGCCGCGAGGGTGACGCCGGAGCAGCGCGCGGCCCTGGCCCGCGATCCGGACGTGCTCTCCATCGAGCCGGACCGGGTGGTGCGCGCCTTCGGGCGGCAGGCGCTGGTCACCACGGGCAGCGTGGGCGAGTACACCCCGGGGCTGAAGATGGTGCAGGCCCCCCTGGTGTGGGACTCCAATCCAGAGGACGGCATCCTCGATGCCAACGCTCCCAATGGCACCGGCATCAAGGTGTGCGTCATCGACAGCGGCTGGGACAACCGTCACCCGGAGCTGAAGGCGGCCTACGTGGAGGGCAAGGACTTCATCGACGACGATGACGATCCGCTCGACTTCGACACGGCCACCAGCAAGTGGGGCGGCGGGCACGGCACCCACACGGCGGCCACCATCGTCGCGCAGCTGGCCTCGGCCGGCAACGTGAACCCCGGCGAGGAGCCGGCCGGCGTGGTCGGCGTGGCGCCGGGCGTGGAGCTCTACGTGGCGCGCGTGCTCAACACTCGCGGCAGCGGCAACACCTCGGACATCGTCTCCGCGCTGCAGTGGTGTGAGTCGAAGGAGGTCCACATCGTCTCCATGTCCCTGGGCGCCCCGGAGAAGAGCAGCACCGAGGAGGCGGCCATCGCCAGCGCCATCGCAGCGGGGATCCTCCCCATCGCGGCCACCGGCAACAGCGGCACCGGCGACCCGGCCACGGAGCCCGGCGTGGCCTTCCCGGCGGCCTATCCCGGCGTGCTCGCCGTGGGCGCGGTGGATGCCGACAAGGTGCGCGCCACCTTCTCGCAGGTCGGCCCGGAGGTGGGCCTGATGGCGCCCGGCGTGCAGGTGCTGTCGGCGATGATCCAGGGCGCCGAGGCCTACTCCCTCGTGGAGGTGGACGGCAGGCCCATCGAGTCCCGCTCGCTCTCGTTCGCGCCGATCGGCGAGTACATTGGCAAGGTCATCGCGTGTGGCCTGGGAGACTCGCGCGATGCCTGCGGCGCGGAGGCCACCTGCGACGGCTTCGTCGCGTACGTGGATCGCGGCGGGCTGGATGGACAGGGCAACGGCCTCACCTTCGCGAAGAAGGTGACCTACGTGCGCAGGGCCGGCGCCCGGGCCGTCATCATCGGCAACAATGATCCGAATGATGGCCAGGGCAGCTTCACCCTCGGCGAGGCGGCCGACAACTGGCTGCCGACCGCCTCCGTCTCGTTCGCGGACGGCCAGGCCATCAAGGGGCTCAAGGGCAAGGACGGCAAGGTGCGGCTCGTCGGCGTGGACTACGCGCGCCTGTCCGGCACCTCCATGGCCACGCCCCACGTGAGCGGCGTGGCCGCGCTCGTGTGGAGCGCGCGCCCCTCCCTCACCGCGGCCGAGGTGAAGGAGATCCTCCTGCAGACGGCGGAGGACCATGGCGAGCCGGGGCCGGACAACATCTACGGGCGCGGCCTGGTGCAGGCCAAGGCGGCGCTGGACGAGCTCCGGCAGCGCTACCCCTGAGGCGTGGCGGGCACGGGGTGAGGGCGCCGTGGCCCCCGCACCCCGCCCCTGTCCCAGAGGCCGTGGGCGTCAGTGCTGGAGCTCCGCGTCGATGGCCTGTGTGAAGACGTTCAGCGGGAGGGCCCCCGTGATGCCCTTGCCGTTGACGAAGAAGGTGGGCGTGCCGCGGATGCCACGCCGCTGCGCCTCCGCCGCCTCCGTCTCCACGTAGTTGCTCCAGGTGCTCGAGTCGAGCGCGCGGCGGAACCGCTCCACGTCCAGCTTCAGCGTGCCCGCGAGCGCCTCCAGCGAGGCGCGGTCCAGCGCCTGCTGGTTGGCGAAGAGCGCGTCGTGGTACTCCCAGAAGCGCCCCTGCTCGTGCGCGGCCATGGAGGCGGCGGCCGCCAGGCGCGCGTGCTCGTGGAAGGGCAGCGGCTGGTGGCGGAAGACGATGCGCACCTGATCCCCGTACCGCTCGCGCAGCTGCCGCACCGTGGCCGCCCCCCTGGCGCAGAACGGGCACTGGAAGTCCGACCACACCTCCACCGTCACCTTCGCCTCCACGGGCCCCAGCGAGGGCGCCTCCGCGCGCGGCGTGGCGGGGATGAGCTTGCTGTCGCCGTGCAGGCGCGGACAGTCCTTCTTGTTGCACTCGTGCGGACAGTCCTTCTTGTTGCACTCCTTGGAGGGCGCAGCGGGGGAGGGCGTACTGGCGACGGCGAGCGCGGACAGCCCCAGCAGCACGGCGACAGCCGCGCCGGCGGACAGGAACGACTTCATGGTGGACCTCGTGATGGGATGGAAGGCGCCGCTCCAGGGACGGAGCCGGCGGCGCGGCTTCGAGTCCGCCGCGCACCCAGGAGTGTCTCCAGGCGCGCGCCGGTTTCAGCGCGTGCTCAGTACTCCGGCAGCGCGGGCGAGGCGATGAGGCACGCGCTGAAGCGATCCTCCAGCGCCGCCACCGCCTCGCCGCTCGGGTCCACGCAGGCCTGCAGCATCCCCGAGACGAGCACTTCCTGGCTCCACGGCACCTCGGGGGAGCTCACCGGGCGCACCTGTCCCACGCCGAAGACGATGAAGGCCACGGCCGCCGCGGCTCCCATCGCCATCACCCCGCGGTGGGACCACTGGCTGCGGGGCGAGGCGATCCGCGCCGCGCGGTGAGGCGCGGCCCCGGGAGCCGGCGTGGGGCGAGCGCCCGCCGAGGCCAGCCGGGCCTCCAGGGCGGAGAAGTCCAGCGCGGGCCGCGCGGGCATGCGGCGGGCGCGCTGGGCCATCCACCCGCGCTCCAGCCTCAACCACGCCAGCGCGTGGGCGCACGCGGCGCACCCCTGGGCGTGCGCGCGCACCCGCTCCGCGTCCGCCGGGGACAGCTCCCCAGCCAGCAGCGCATCCAGCTCTTGCTCGCGGCAGGAGAAGCTCATGGGCGACCTCCGACGTGGGCGGCCAGCCGCTCGCGGAGCTGCAACCGCGCGCGGTGGATCTCGTTCTTCACCTTGGGCAGCGACCAGCCCATCACCTGGGCAATCTCCTCGTAGGGCAGGCCATGATCGATGCGCAGCAGCAGCGCCGAGCGCCGCTCCTCGCGCACGTGCCCGAGCGCCTCCGCCAGCAGCGCCTCCAGCTCTCGATCCAGCAGCAGATCCTCCGGCGTGGGCGTGGGCAGCACCGCCTCCACCAGCCCCTCGCTCTCCTCGCCGTCCACGTCCAGGAAGACGCCACGCGCGCGGCGGGCCTCCAGGAACACCCGGCGGGCAATGCCCAGCAGCCACGCGGACAGCCGATCCTCGTCCCTCAGCGTGGTGAGCCGCGCGTGGGCGCGGACGAAGGTCTCCTGCGTGGCCTCGTCCGCGGCGGCCTCGTCCCGGAACGAGTCCCTCAGGAAGCGCCAGACGGCCGGAGCGTGTCGCTCGAAGAGGGCGCGGAAGGCGGCCGGATCCCCGGTGCGGGCGCGGCGCAGCAGGGCGCGCTCCCCCTCCCGGGCCTCAGGGGCCTCGTCTTCGGCGGCGAGCATTCGCAAGGCAAGCAAGGGAGCCACGGAGCCTCAGTGACACGAGCCGGCCGGCGGTTTCAGGGCTCCCTCCCTTTCTTCCGGCCGCGCGTGCCCGCCAGCGTGCCTCAAGTGCGCGAAGAGTGAAACACACGTGCTCCCACCCCTGGGGGGGCGGGGATGGGGGGAGGGGTAGGTGTGCTGCCTGGGCTCGCTGCCCGGATCCGATCCCACCTTCTCGGAGGAGGGGGAGCGAGGAGCGACACATGCGAAGAGGAGTCTGGGTGGTACTCGGCCTCGTGGGGCTGGCTCCAGCCGGGGCGCTGGCCCAGGAGGCGCGGGGGCAGTCCGCCGAGCAGGCGCAAGCTCCGGAGCAGGTCTCCAACGAGGCCCTGCGGCAGCAGATCACCGAGCTGTGGCAGGGCTTCCGTCTCCTCCAGCAGGAGGTGGCCGCGCTGCGCGAGGAGGTAGTGGGTCGCCAGGCAGCGCCCGCGGTAGGGGGCGCGGGACAGGCGGGAGGCGCGGGGCAGGCCGGTGGCGCCTCCGAGGTGGGAGGCGCGGGGCAGGCGGGCACGGCGGCGGTGGGAGAGGAGCCCTCGGATGTGATCATCGTCGAGATGCCAGCGACGGCGGGGCAGGGCTCGAGCGGCCAGGCTGCCAGACAGGGCGGGAGGGCCCGAACTGGCGCGGCGACGGGTGGGAGTGGGATGGACATCGGCCTGGAGTCATCCAACGTGCCAGAAGAGCAGGTCTTCCTGGGGCGGGTGAGGTCCGTCACGCAGAATCGGCTGCTGATGGTGGACTCGAGCGGCCGTGTCTTCGAGTTCGGTCTGAGCCGGCAGACGCGCCTCCTGGGGCCGGGCGGGGCCTCCGTATCGCTCCGGTCCCTCAGAGAGGGGACACCGGTGCGGACCGTGGCGCGCGCGGGAGAGGAGCGGAGCCAGGTGCTCATCCTCCAGGTGCTGGAGCAGCCCCGGAGGCCGTCGCGCTGAGCGGGGCGCTCGCTCCGCCCCGGTGGGCCGGGCATCGGCGCGGAGTGAGGGTTGCCCGCGAGCGTCCAGCCGCCAACCTTGTGCGGGGAAGGGGAGGCTCGGCACATGCGCAAGGCGATAGTGGTGGTGGCAGGGATCGCGGGGCTGTCGCTGCTCCTGTGCGGCTCGGAGGCGTTGCTGGCGCAGACCGATACGCCGGCGCGCGGGACGGGCACGGGCGGGGCTGGGAGCACACAGGTGACAGGGGGAGCGGGAGCCAGCACGGCGGAGCTGCAGGAGTCCGTGCTGGAGCTCCAGAGCGAGGTGGCGCAGCTGCGCCAGGAGCTGGCCGAGGTGCGCGCGGCGCTGGCCGACGTGAGCGCGAGCGCGGGCGTGGGGGGCTCCGGACAGGCCGGTGTGGATGCGAACGCGGGCGTGGGAGGCTCTGGCCAGGCGGGAGTGACTCCCCCGGTGAGCCCTTCTCAGCGCACGCCGCTCCGGGCCGGCACGGCCCAGGAGACCACGCCCAGCGGTGCGATGGCCCAGGACACCTCCAACGCGGGCGAGGCCGTGGTGAACGCCATCTACACGGGCACGGTGCGCTCGGTGTCGGGCAGACAGCTGGAGCTCCTGGACGAGGACGGCCAGCCCTTCACGATGCAGCTGGGCGACAAGACGCGCGTGCTCCGCGATGGAAAGCTCATCTCCGCCAGGCAGCTCAAGCAGGGGACCCGAGTGCGCGTCACGGTGGACCTGGTCTCGCCTGGCAAGCCGGTGATGGAGATCACCACCCTGCCCGCGCAGTGAAGGCGCTCGGCCCGGCTCGCGCAGGGCACGAGCGCTCGCGACTCCGTCGTGATCCGAACGCTCAAGTTGTCAGAATCAGAAGCCATGAGGGAACCTCCATCGCAACGCCGAACGGTGTGCTCCTTGAGCCAGTTGATGACCTCACCGAGGGCCCACCCGGCAGGCACGTCATTGCCGCCGCGCAGCCGGCCACCAGCCCCCCGAGCATGGCCGCCAGGAGGAGAACGAGAGCTCGATTCGTATCCCTCATGGCTTGGAGTCCCTCATGGATAGGGCCGACACTTCGCCCATGGCTTCTTCAGCGACGGCGAAGATGCGCTTGAGGGGGGCCTCGGGCTCGGTGCCCCGTCAACGGGGCATGGCGCGAACCTGTCGGACAGCCGGACAGGATTACACAGCCGCAGCCGACAGTCCCCCCCTACTCCCGAGTCCCCATCACCGCTTGCTCCCCGGGCTGGAGGCAGGCGGACGCTCC
>JAFGNZ010000192.1 GCA_016926755.1 Myxococcaceae bacterium
CCTCCAGAGCCGATGGTACTCCGCGGGAAACCGCGTGGGAGAGTAGGTCGCTGCCGGATTTTTTTCTTGCGCCCCTGGCGCCCTTCACTGGGCCCCGGGGGCGTTTTTTTTGGCCCGTATAGCACCTGGCGCAACCGCGGCAGGCGGGCTGCTCGGGGCCCGAGAGACCGGACAGCCGGGCCTGGTGGAGCGGCCAAGTCGCTGGATTCTCTGGGCAATTCGGCTGTGCTCCATGTTTGACGGACCGTCCGTGCTCCGTCTAAAGTCCCAAGGCTCCGCCCGGCATAATTCCGCCTTGGATGGCACCGTTGCTGCCCGGGACGGGGCGACTCCACGAGATGAAGCGGCCCACCACATTCGGGAAGTACCTGCTCCTTGAGCGCATCAACGTCGGCGGCATGGCCGAGGTGTTCATCGCCAAGGCCTTCGGCGTCGAGGGCTTCGAGCGCTTCCTCGCCATCAAGAAGATCCTTCCGACGATGGCCGAGGACCAGGAGTTCATCACGATGTTCATCGATGAGGCACGGATCAGCGTCCAGCTGAACCACGCCAACGTCGTGCACATCCACGAGCTCGGGAAGTACGAGGAGGCCTACTACATCGCGATGGAGTACGTCGCAGGGCGGGACCTGCGCACCATCCTGGAGCGCTACCGGCGGCGCAAGGAGATCATGCCGACCGCTCAGGCGGTCTTCATCGCCTCGAAGATGTGCGAGGGGCTCGACTACGCGCACCGCAAGAAGGACGCGCGCGGGCAGGACCTAGCCATCATCCACCGGGACGTATCGCCGCAGAACATCCTCGTCTCGTACGACGGGGATGTGAAGATCATCGACTTTGGCATCGCCAAGGCGGCCAACCGCGCGCAGAAGACGCAGGCCGGCATCCTCAAGGGCAAGTTCGGGTACATGAGCCCGGAGCAGGTTCGCGGGATGCCCATCGATCGCCGCAGCGACATCTTCGCGGTGGGCGTCATCCTCTACGAGATGCTCACCGGCGAGAAGCTCTTCGTCGGTGAGTCGGACTTCTCCACGCTGGAGAAGGTGCGCAACGCCGAGGTGCCGCTGCCCCGGCAGTTCAACCCGAACATCCCCGCGGGGCTCGAGAAGGTGGTCCTCAAGGCGCTCGCGCGCGAGCCCGAGGAGCGGTACCAGTGGTCGTCGGACCTGCAGGAGGATCTGATGCGCTTCCTCCTGGCGGGGGATGCCATCTACTCCGGCAAGCACCTGTCCTCCTACATGAAGGAGGCCTTCGCCGAGGACATGCTGCGCGAGGCCGAGAAGATGGAGCGCTTCGCTGCCATCGAGAAGCCGGAGCAGCTGGAGTCCTCGAACGTCACCTCCACGCCCCAGCCGCCGTCGCGCTCCCAGCGCAAGCCCTCCATGGTGACGCCGGTGGGGCCGCAGCCGCCTCCGCCGATGGTGCGCTCCTCGTCTGCCCCGCTTGCCCCGCCGCCTCTCATTCCGCCCCCGACGGACGAGGAGCTCGCCGAGATGGATGGGGCGGGGGACAAGACGCAGATCGTCGACTCGGCCCTGGCCCTCAGTGAGGGTGGGGCCGAGGGCGTGCTCTTCGACGACAGCTCCACGGGCAAGAACGTCAACCCGCTCCGGGACAGCGACACGGGCCAGACGGAGAACCCGCTCGATGAGAGCGACACGCTCGATGAGAGCACGGGGATGCGCAGCCCGTTCGCCAACACCGACGCCACCATGGCGGCGCCGCTCACGGGCGCCCAGCCAGCCCTCCGCGCCAGGAGCAAGAGCACCCCCAGGGCACAGGTCATCATCGGCGAGGGGGAGCCGGAGAACTTCGGGGGCGCGACAATGATCGGTCCGCCCCCTACGTCCCGCGACCGCGACGAAGAGCCTCCGGAAGAGACGACCGACAGCGCGCGACCTGCGCCGGCGCGCCCCTCCAGGATGTCCCGTCCCCAGAAGCAGGTCGACGACGAGGTGTCGGATCCTCGCGCCAAGGCCCTGGAGGAAGAGGACGAGGGCCCGGACACCGCGAGTGGCGTCGGAGGGCCGGGCAAGAAGGGCGCCGCCGTCAAGGGTGGCAAGCCCCAGAAGCCTGCCCCGCGCGGTCCACGCAAGCCGATTGATCCCAGGCTCTTCATCGTCGGTGGCGGCGCCGTGCTGCTGCTCGGCGTGATCGGGACGGTGGTGGCGCTGGCCTCCGGGTCCGACACGGGCAGCGTCATGTTCACCGTGGATCCCGCCACCGCCAAGGTGGCGCTCCGTGTCGATGGCCAGCCCGTCTCACCCAACACCGTCATCGAGCTGGAGCCAGGGCAGCACCGGGTGGTCGCTGGAGCCCCGGGGTTCGAGCCGCTCGAGATGCCGGTGACCATCACCGCCGGCCAGAAGCCGCAGCCCGTGGTGCTGAAGCTGCGGCCCGAAGGCGCTGCCGCGGCGGGCGGTTCGCCGCAGAAGCCGCCCTCCGAGCCCGACTCCGCAGGAGCGACCGGCACGACGGAGGAGCCGCCCAAGAAGGACCCCCCGTCCCCCGACCCGGTGGCCGCGAACCCGGACACGCAAAAGCCACCCGAGCCTGAGGCGCCCAAGACGTTCATGGCCGTCTTCGTGGGCGAGGCGGGCGCGGAGATCCAGCTCGACGGCAAGTCGGTAGGGCAGACGCCCAACGCCAAGGCCGCGAACCTGGCGATCGGGAAGACCTACAAGTTCGTGGCCCGTCGCGCCGGGTACAAGCCCTACACGGGCGAGTTCGAGTACGAAGGCGACCCCGAGCTGAAGGTGGCGTTCGAGCTGGAGAAGGAGGAGCCCAAGGAGCCGCCGAAGCCTCCGCCCGATCGCCCCAAAGTGGTCCAGAACCATCAGCGGGTGGTCAGGGCGACGGGGAAGTTCGCCGCCAGCACCAAGCCCGCCGGGGCGCAGATCTGGGTGGACGGCAAGTATTCGGGCCGGGATACGCCGGTGGCCATCGGCAACCCGCTGGTCCTGCCCGTGGGCAACCGCAAGATCGTCTTCAAGCTGGGCGGCAAGCAGACCAGGCCCCAGTCCGTCACCATCACGGAGTCCGAGGTCGCCAAGCTGATCAACGTGCCCATCGAGTGAGCGGGCATGTGTCGCCCTCCTCGATTGTTCGATATGGAGGGCCACCGCCGCGGGAGTGCCCTCGCTGACGGAGCTTCACGGTAAGGTGACGCGCCATGCAAACGAAGCCCATTCGGGAGGCGGCCGAGGCCGGCCCCGCCCAGCAGCCCATTTCCTATCCGACCCGCCGGGAGTTCCTGGAGCCTGACTGGCGGCGCATCCCTGCCTACAAGGACGTCTCGGCGGCCGACTGGGAGAACTCGGTCTGGCAGCGGAAGCACACCGTCAAGAACCTCCGCGAGCTGAAGGCCACACTGGGGGACCTCCTCCCGGACGATCTGGCGGCGAGCATCGAGCGCGACCAGAAGGAGCGGGCGACCATGTCGCTGCTGCTCCCACCGCAGATGCTCAACACGATGAACCTGGCGGACCTCTGGAACGATCCGGTGCGCCGCTACATGCTGCCGGCCTTCGCGGACCGCCGCACGGACTGGCCCAACCACCCCAAGGCCAGCCGCGACAGCCTCCATGAGGCGGAGATGTGGAAGGTGGAGGGCCTCACCCACCGCTACCCCACCAAGGTGCTGGCGGAGATGCTGCCCACCTGCCCTCAGTACTGTGGGCACTGCACCCGTATGGATCTGGTGGGCAATGACGTGCCCCAGGTGCCCAAGCATAAGTTCTCCATCGGGCCCAAGGAGCGCTACGAGCAGATGCTGGACTACCTGCGCCGCACGCCCACCGTGCGCGACGTGGTGGTGTCCGGCGGAGACATCGCCAACCTGCCCATCCAGCAGCTCGAGCCGTTCGTCAGCTCGCTGATGGACATCCCCAACATCCGGGACATCCGCCTGGCCAGCAAGGGCCTCATGGGCATCCCCCAGCACTTCCTCCAGGACAGTGTCCTGCAGGGGCTGGACCGGCTGGCGAAGAAGGCCATCGAGCGGGGCGTGGACCTGGCGCTCCACACCCACGTCAACCACGCCCAGCAGCTCACGCCGCTGGTGGGCAAGGCCGTGCGCAAGCTGCTCGACATGGGCTTCCGCGACGTGCGCAACCAGGGGGTGCTCCTGCGCGGGGTGAACGACAGCGCCCACGCCCTGCTGGACCTGTGCTTCACGCTGCTCGATCACGCGAAGATCCTGCCGTACTACTTCTACATGTGCGACATGATCCCGAACTCGGAGCACTGGCGGCTGTCCGTCGCCCAGGCCCAGAAGCTCCAGCACGACATCATGGGCTACATGCCCGGCTTCGCCACGCCGCGCATCGTCTGTGACGTGCCCTTCGTCGGCAAGCGCTGGGTCCACCAGGTGGCCGAGTACGACAAGGAGAAGGGCATCTCGTACTGGACCAAGAACTACCGCACCGGCATCGAGGCGAACGATCCCGACGCCCTCAACCGCAAGTACGAGTATTACGATCCCATCGACACCCTGCCGGAGTCTGGTCAGGCGTGGTGGCGGGAGCAGCTCAAGGCCGCGTGATGGACTCGTCCGCCCAGCCGGGTATGGCGCCGGTGGCGAGCGCGTCCAGGCCTCGCGCCGGACGCTCTTCCGGGAGCGCGGAGGGGCGGCGGCGCCTGTTCCCGGAGGCCACCGACGCGGAGTGGAGTGACTGGCGCTGGCACCAGCGCCACGCCGTCCGCAGCCTCGCGCAGCTTGAGCAGTACGTACC
This sequence comes from Myxococcaceae bacterium, assembly GCA_016926755.1. GTDB lineage: Bacteria > Myxococcota > Myxococcia > Myxococcales > Myxococcaceae > Hyalangium. The sequence continues at coordinate 4,734 of JAFGNZ010000192.1, forward strand.
GCTGACGCCCGATGAGCGGGCGGGCGTTCAGGAGACGGCCGCGCTGTTCCGCGTGGGCATCAGCCCGTACTACCTGGCACTCATCGATCCGGAGCACCCGTTCTGCCCGGTGCGCATGCAGTCCATCCCGGTGCGTGCCGAGGCGCGCATCCGCCCCGGTGAGCTGGCGGACCCCCTGGGAGAGGACAAGACGCGGCCCGAGGAGGCCATCGTCCACAAGTACCCGGACCGGGTGCTCTTCCTCACGCTCGACACGTGCTCGGTCTACTGCCGGCACTGCACCCGCCGCCGCATCACCAAGGGCGGGGAGGCCGAGCTCAGCAAGGAGCAGCTCCGCCGGGGCATCGAGTACATCCGCAACCACCCCGAGGTGCGTGACGTGCTCATCTCCGGGGGCGATCCGTTCCTCCTCAGCGACACGCGCCTGGAGGAGCTGCTCGCGCCCCTCCACGAGATCCCCCACGTGGAGATGATCCGCATCGGGACGCGCGTGCCGGTGTGCCTGCCCATGCGTGTCACCGACACGCTGGCGCGCACCCTGCGGCGCTACGCGCCCGTCTACGTGGTGACGCACTTCAACCACCCCAAGGAAGTGACGCCCGAGGCGAGCGAGGCCTGCGAGCGCCTGGTGGACCATGGCGTCCCCGTGGAGAACCAGGCCGTGCTCCTGCGCCGGCTCAACTCGGACGCGCGCATCATCAAGGAGCTCTCCCACGCGCTGCTGCGCATCCGCGTCCGGCCGTACTACCTCCACCAGATGGACGTCGCGGAGGGGTGCGAGCACCTGCGGACCCCCATCACCAAGGGCCTCGAGATCCTCCAGCAGCTCCGCGGCCACACCACCGGGCTCGCCGTGCCGCACCTCGCCGTGGATCTGCCCGGCGGTGGTGGCAAGGTGACGCTCCAGCCGGACTACGTGGTGGAGCGCGGCGAGCGCGAGACGATCTTCCGCAACTACAAGGGCGAGCACTACGCGTACCCCGAGCCCCAGGAGATGGACTGCTCGTGCCCGTATGACGAGGCCTGGCGGACGCGCGAGCGCTGAGGCAGGGGCCGCCGCTACTTCACGGGGATCTCGAAGGTGGCCTCCGGGGTGATCTCCGTGCCTCCCGCGGGCCCCGCTGGAGCCTCCAGCCCCTGCTCACCCGGCGGCAGGCCCTGCTCCACCGTGGACGCCGCTTCCTGAGTGGACTCCAGCTCCACCGGGTTGTCGTCGTTCATGCCCAGATGGATGGGGATCTCCTCCGGCTCCTGGGCTTCCTGCGTCTTCGTCGCCGCCGCCTCCCGGGCCGCCTTCTCGTCGGCGTCCAGCTTCTTCTCCGCCTGGGCGACGGCCTCGCGCTCCTCCTTCCCCATCCGAGCCACCTGGCGGGAGTACTCCTTGTCGGAGACGCCGTGCTTCTTCAGCACCTCCTGGCCCGCCGACTGGTGCTCCTGGATGAGCTGGCGGCGCTCCTCGTTGCTCAGCTCCGAGGGCTTCCGGTTGCCGTACGCCGCGTTCACCCGGGCCTGAGCGGCCTGCTCGTCACGCCGGATGGCCGCGAGCTTCTCCGGCGGCAGATCCTCCGCCACGGCGAGCCCTGGCACGACAAGCCAGGACGCGACAAGCAGCACGGACATTCGGCGGGGCATGACGGCTCCTCAAGGGTTGCCCCAATCTAGGAGGGGCAGGGGGACCCGGGCAATCCGCCGTTCGGCCGACGGCCCGCGCTCAGCCGTTGCTGCATCGAGTACAGCCGCCGTTGGCCTGGGCGCACTGCTCCCGCGCCTGGGCGCAGCGCGGCGGGAGGTCCGTCCGGTCCGGGTGGGCCTCTACCAGCGCGCACAGCTCCTCGGCGACCTCGCAGGTCTGGCCGGCCACATCACACCGCTCCGCGCAGGACAGCTCCTCGGATTGCTCTCGAAGCGTGAGCTCCTCGAGCCGGGCCGCGGCGCCGTCGATTCGGGCGTCATCGGAGCCCGCAACCCGCTCCACCTGCTTGGGACAGCCGGCGAGGACCAGGGCCAACAGGGCAAGGCAGAGAGTGCGCATGGCCCTCCCTTATGCGCCGTCCTACCGCCGCGTCCAGCGCGCTCGACGCGCGGAGCACGGGGCGCAGTGGGCGCTACTGCGGGCGTTTCCAGTAGAAGTATGCGGCCAGCGCCAGCAGCAGCCCCACCGCGAGGCGCCGGAGGAGATCCTCCCGCTTGCGGCGGGGCGAGGCGGCCTCGGCGCGATCGGCGGCTTCGAGGGCGAGCTCCACCTGCGGGCCCACCGCCAGCATCCGCCGGCAGAGCGCCACCGTGTCCGAGAGCGCCGGGCTCACGGTGGCCGTCTCCCGCTCCAGCGCGGCCGAGAGCTGCCGGGCCCAGGCCGCCTCCTCCTCCGGACTCTCCGGTGGGCGGGGGCCTCCACCCGCGGCCTCGGTGAGGGCGAGGGCCTCGCGCAGCAGGTTCGCCGAGAGCGCCGCTGGCGTCACCCCGTAGAAGGCCGCGCAGGCCTCGAGCGACTCCCCTCGGGCCAGGCATCGACGGAGCAGGGCGACCGGGCGAGGGGGCAGCTTCCGCAGCACCTCGGCGAGCGCGGCCGGGGGGAGCTGGGAGGGATCGAAGGCGGCAGGCATGGCCACGTCAGTCTCCGTCATCCGGCGGTCGTTTTCTTGAGCGGCGATCGCGGCCCCCTACACTCCAGGGTGCCATGTTGCGGCCTGTTACACTGCTCCTCATCCTACTCGCGTCCCCACCCGCGCCCGCCGTGGAGACGATGCGCATCGCCATGAGCGAGGTGCGAGGGGAGGTCCAGGTGAGCGGCCAGGGGCTGTTGCTCGGGATGGATACCGAGGAGGCCTCCTTCCACGCGCTCGGCAAGCGTCAGGTGACGGTGCGCCGGCGCGGGCGGAAGCTGGAGGTCAACGGCGCGCCCATCGTCGGGGATGCGGTGAGGTTCCGTGCCGGGGGCCTGGCCGATGACGCCGGTGTCCCGGGGGAGGTGCCGCTGCGCGCCGGGGGCATGGCGGTCCGCGGAGACGTCGTCGTGCGGCTGTACCGGGAGGGCCTGCAGCTCATCAATGTCATCCCGCTGGAGGACTACCTCGCGGCGGTGCTCGGCAGCGAGATGCCGGTCTCCTTCCCCCCGGAGGCGCTCAAGGCCCAGGCGGTCGCCGCGCGCACCTATGCCCTCCAGAAGAAGCTGGAGGCCTACGGGAGCGCCTTCTACCTGGGCAGCAGCGTGCTCCATCAGGTGTATGGCGGCGTCAACAGCGAGGATCCGCGCACCCACGCCGCCGTGGAGGCCACTCGGGGGGAGGTGCTCACCTACGAGCTGGCCCCCATCGAGGCCTACTTCCATGCCTCCTGTGGCGGACGCACCGAGTCCGGGCACGCCGCGCTCCAGAGGGATCTGCCCTACCTCCAGCCCGTCGAGTGCCCCTGCGGGAAGCTGCCCGCCAGCCGCTGGTCCGCCACGGTGAGCGAGGGGGAGCTCCAGGCCGCGCTCGAGGGCTCTCCCGAGGGGCTGCGGATCTCCGGGCGCACCGGGACACGGCGGGTCAGCCGGGTGAGCACCGCGGACGGGACGACGCTGGATGGGGTCCGCTTCCGGCAGCGCCTGGGCTACACCAAGCTCAAGAGCCTGGACTTCGAGGTGGAGAAGAGGGCCCACGGCTACCACTTCACCGGGCGCGGCTACGGCCATGGGGCCGGGCTGTGCCAGTGGGGAGCCAGGGGGCTCGCGCAAGGGGGCTGGAGCTACAAGGACATCCTCTCCCACTACTACCCGGGGGCCGAGCTCCAGCAGCTCTATTGAGTTCGGTTCCGGGGCGGCACCGGGGCTGGTACAAGCGCCTCGTGTCGTCCCTCCTCTCCGACTACGACTTCGAGCTGCCCGAGGCGCAGATCGCCCAGCACCCGCTGGGCGCGCGTGACGCCTCGCGCCTGATGACCGTGAGCCGGTCCACGGGAGCCTGGGAGCACCGCCGCTTCGTGGAGCTGCCCGAGCTGCTGCGCCCGGGCGACGTGCTCGTCCTCAACGACGCGCGCGTCATCCCCGCCCGGCTGCTGGGCTTGAAGGCGGGCACGGGAGGCCGGGTGGAGCTGCTCGTCGTCCGCCCCGCGGCCTCCACGCTCACGTCGGCCGCGCTCGTCCAGGCGCCCGAGGCGAGTGAGTGGATCTGCCTCGGACAGGCCTCCAAGGGCCTCAAGCCCGGAGCGCGGGTGGAGTTCCCGAGCGGGCTGACGGCCGAGGTGCTCGCGGCGCTCGGCGGAGGGGAGTACCGGGTGCGCTTCCAGGCGCCACCCGGGGCCTCCTTCCAGCAGTTGCTGGAGCAGGCCGGGCGACTGCCGCTGCCGCCCTACATCACCCGCGAGCCGGAGGCCGCGGACGCCGAGCGCTACCAGACCGTCTACGCCCGCTCCTCCGGCTCGGTGGCGGCGCCGACGGCGGGGCTGCACTTCACCGAGGCCACCTTCCAGGCCCTGGCGGCGCGGGGCGTGAGGCGCGTAACGGTGACGCTCGACGTGGGGCCGGGCACCTTCCTCCCCGTGCGCGAGGAGAAGCTGGATCGGCACAAGATGCACCCGGAGCGCTATGGCGTCCCCGAGGAGACGGCGGCCGAGGTGAACGCCGCGCGGGCCGAGGGGCGCCGCGTGGTGGCGGTGGGCACCACGGTGGCGCGCACCCTGGAGTCGGCCACGGATCCCCAGACAGGCCGGCTGCGCGCCGGCCTGGGGGACACGGTGCTCTTCATCCGTCCCGGCTACTGCTTCCGGCAGGTGGATCTGCTGCTCACCAACTTCCACCTGCCGCGCTCCACCCTGGTGATGCTGGTGAGCGCCCTGCTGGGGAGGGAGCGCACGCTGGCGGCGTACCGCGAGGCGATCCGCGCGGGCTATCGGTTCTTCTCGTATGGCGATGCCATGCTGGTGACGGAGTGAGCGATGGGCGAGTCGAAGGGTAGGGGAGATACGCGGGTGGCACCGGGGCTGGTGCGCTTCGAGCTGCTCCACGAGGATCCGGGCACGAAGGCGCGGCGCGGTCGGCTGCACACCCCCCATGGGCCCGTGGAGACGCCCATCTTCATGCCCGTGGGCACCGTGGGCAGCGTCAAGGGCGTGGGCCCGGATGATCTGCTCACCCTGGATGCCCAGATCATCCTCGGCAACACGTACCACCTCATGCTGCGGCCCGGCGAGGCGCTGGTGGGGGAGCTGGGCGGCCTGCACCGCTTCATCTCCTGGGACCGGCCCATGCTCACCGACAGCGGTGGCTTCCAGGTCTTCAGCCTCGCGGAGAAGCGGAAGATCACCGAGGAGGGCGCCACCTTCCAGTCCCACCTGGACGGCTCGCGCCAGGTGCTCACCCCCGAGCGCTCCATCGAGATCCAGGAGACGCTCGGCGCGGACATCATCATGGCGTTCGACGAGTGCCCGCCCGCCACCGCCGAGCGCTCCTACCTGGAGCAGTCCCTGGCGCGCACCACCCGCTGGCTACACCGGTGCGCCAAGGCCTGGAGCCGCGAGCGCTCCTCCCTCTTCGGCATCGTCCAGGGCGGCATGCACGAGGATCTGCGCAAGGCCCACGCGGAGCAGATCTGCGAGGTGGATCTGCCCGGGTACGCGCTCGGGGGCTACTCGGTGGGGGAGACCCCGGAGGCGATGCACGCCGGCGTGGCCTTCTCCGCGCCGCTGCTGCCCCGCGACAAGCCCCGCTACCTCATGGGCGTGGGCACCCCGGTGGACCTGATCACCTGTGTGGAGGCCGGCGTGGACATGTTCGACTGCGTGCTGCCCACCCGCTGCGCCCGCAATGGCCTGCTCTTCACCTCCGAGGGCAAGCTCGTCATCCGCAATGCCGTGTATGCCAAGGACCCACGTCCGGTGGACCCGGCCTGCTCGTGCTACACCTGCCGGACGTTCAGCCGGGCGTACCTGCGCCACCTCTTCGTGGCCCAGGAGATCCTGGCGATGCGGCTCAACACCTTGCACAACCTGCACTACTTCCTGGGGCTCATGGCGCAGGTGCGCCGCGCCATCCAGGAGGGGCGGTACGCGGCGTTCGCCCGGGAGTTCCGGGCCCGGGCGGCGGATCAGGAGGCCGAGCGCACCCGCGCTCGCTGAGCCCGGGGGGTTTCGAGAGGTCGGGAAGGGGAACTTCCCTCCCGCGTTCACTTGCTCACGAAGTGGCCTGCTGCTAAGAGGCGCACCCTTCCGGGTCGACCTTTGCCCACATGGGCCGGGGCCGGTTCCGAACCCTTTCCAAGCGACGAGGCGGTACGTGACAGAGAGCTTCCTGATTCTGGCGCAGGCGCCGGCCGGTGGATCGAGCCCCCTGGTCAACCTGGGGTTCATCGCCCTGCTGGTGGGCGTCATGTACTTCGTGATGATCCGCCCCCAGCAGAAGCAGGCGAAGACCCACCGGGAGCTGATCGGCGGGCTGAAGAAGGGGGATGAGGTCGTCACGCAGGGGGGAATGCTCGGGAAGATCCACCTGGTCTCCGAGCAGACGGTGACGCTGGAGATCGCCAGCGGGGTGCGCATCCGCGTGCTCAAGCGGGCCATCTACGCCAAGGGCGCGGTGGCCGATGAGGCATCGGCCTCCGCGAAGCCCGAGGACAAGGACAAGAAGGAGGAGAAGTAAATGGACCGCGGCTGGTGGTGGAAATTCGGATTGATCGTCGCGGTGACGCTGGCCACGGTGTGGCTGCTCGTCCCCACCTATTACTCCCTGGTGGTGCTGACCCCGGCGGAGCGCAACAAAATCGCGCTGCTGGAGCAGCGGCTGCCCGCGTGGTCGCCCCCGGCCCGCTACCGGCTGAACCTGGGGCTGGATCTGCAGGGCGGCATCCACATGGTGATGCGGGTGGACACCAAGACGGCGCTCCAGAAGCGTACCGAGCGCCGCGGGCAGCAGATCGCCCGCTACATCACCCAGGACAAGAAGCTGGGCGAGGTGAAGGCGGACACGGATCCGGAGCGGCTGCAGCTCACGCTGACAGCCACGGATCCGGCCACCATGGACGCCATCGAGAAGGAGGTGCTGGCCACCTTCACCGACTTCTCCAAGGTCAGCCGTGACGGCGCGACGCTGGTGCTGGCGCCGGACGAGAGCCAGGTGAACCGCTTCCGCGAGGAGTCGGTGGACCAGGCCATGCTCGTCATCCGCAACCGCATCGACAAGTGGGGCGTGGCGGAGCTGGACGTGCGCAAGCTGGGCACGGACTCCATCCAGATCTCGTTGCCGGGCCGCTCGGATCCGGAGCAGGCCAAGGAGCTGGTGGGCACCACGGCGCAGCTGGAGTTCCGGATGGTGGATGACACCAACCCGAACTTCTTCCGGGAGATGTTCCAGAACACGCCTCCGCCGGAGAACAGCGGCATCACCGTCACCGACGAGGAGGGCTTCGCGCAGCTCAAGGGCGCCAACCGCGAGGCGCTGCTGGCCTACGTGAAGGACAAGACGCCGCAGGATCGCGAGGTGGCGCTGGAGTGCATCGCCAACCCGCTGAAGAAGAATGACTGCCTGGCGTACCGCACCTACCTGCTGCACCAGGACGTGCCGCTGACGGGCGAGAGCCTGGAGAGCGCCCAGGCCTCGATCAGCCAGATCAACGAGCCCGAGGTGAACATCACCTTCGATCCGGTGGGGGCGCGCGAGTTCGAGCGGCTCACCGAGGCCAGCGTGGGCAAGCGGATGGCCATCGTGCTGGACGACTACGTGCACTCGGCGCCGCGCATCAACGAGAAGATCGCCGGCGGCAGCGCGCGCATCACCATGGGCCGCGCGGGCAGCAAGTCGTTCGAGGAGTGGCTGGGAGAGGCGCAGACGCTGGCGCTGGTGCTGAAGGCGGGCGCGCTGCCCGCGCCGGTGACGACGGGAGAGATCCGGCAGGTGGGCGCCTCGCTGGGCGAGGAGCTGGTCCGCAAGGGCGGCATGGCCGCGCTGGTGGGCCTGGCGCTCGTCGTCCTCTTCATGGCCCTCTATTACAGGAAGGCGGGCCTCATCGCGGATGTGGCGCTGGTGCTCAACGGCCTGCTCATCCTGGCGGGCCTGGCCATCTTCAACGCGACGTTGACGCTGCCGGGCATCGCCGGCTTCGTGCTGACGCTGGGCATCGCGGTGGACGCCAACGTGCTCATCAACGAGCGCATCCGCGAGGAGCTGAGCCACGGGAAGACGGCGCGGCAGGCAGTGGATCAGGGGTATGATCGGGCGTTCTGGACGATCTTCGACTCGCATGTCACCGCGCTGATCGCCGGCTTCATCCTCTTCGCCACCGGCACGGGGCCCATCCGCGGCTTCGCGACGACGCTCATCATCGGCCTGCTCGCGTCTCTGTTCACCTCCATCTTCGTGACGCGCGTCATCGTCACCTACTTCGTCCACGGCCGTAACGCGCAGACGGTGTCGGTCTGAGTCCGGGAAGGGACCGCCATGCAGATCATCAAGCACAAGACGAACATCGACTTCATCGGCAAGCGCCGGATCGCGGTCTTCATCTCGACGATCGTGAACCTGGCCATCCTGGTGGGCATCGCCACGGTGGGGTTCAACTACGGCGTGGACTTCGCCGGCGGCACCGTGGTGGAGCTGAAGTTCAACCACGACATCTCGGCGACGGACGTGCGCAAGCGCGCCGAGGCGGGCGGGCTGCACGACGTGTCGGTGCAGGGCATCGGCTCGGATGACGAGAACACGTTCCTGCTTCGCATGGGCGGCGTCACGCAGCTCAACGAGGCGAACGCGGAGAAGGCGAAGGCCGCCATCGCCGGCCTGGGCGAGGTGCGCAACGTCTACGCGGACATGGCCAACGGCATCATCAACTTCCGCTCGGCCAGCGCGCTCACGACGGACGCCATCAAGAAGGCGGTGGAGGGCTCGGGGACGGGGGTGCAGGAGGTGCGCATCCTGGGCGAGGCGCAGGGCGGTGGGTTCGACTACCAGGTGGTGGCCAGCGGCATGGCGGACAAGGTGTTCTCCGCGATGAGCCAGGGCCAGCAGGCGCAGGACTTCGAGCAGCGCCGCGTGGACTACGTGGGCCCGCAGGTGGGCAAGCAGCTGCGCAACAAGGGTATCGCGGCCCTGCTGTACGCGATGGTCGCCATCCTCGTCTACGTGGCGTTCCGGTTCGACTTCAAGTTCGGCCCGGGCGCGCTGCTGGCCATGCTGCACGACGTGGTGATGGTGGCGGGCTTCTTCCTGGTGAGCCGCCGCGAGTTCAACCTCACCTCCATCGCCGCGCTGCTGACGATCGTCGGCTACTCGGTCAATGACACCATCGTCATCTATGACCGCATCCGCGAGGACATGGGCAAGTACAAGGGCAAGCCGCTGCCGGAGGTCATCAACATCGCGATCAACGACACGCTGGCTCGCACCATCCTCACCTCGGGGACCACGGCGCTGTCGCTGATCGGCCTGCTCATCTTCGGCGTGGGAGAGATCTGGGACTTCGCCATGGCGATGCTGGTCGGCATCCTCGTGGGCAGCTACTCCTCCATCTACATCGCCAGCCCGCTCACCATCTGGCTGGATGAGCGCGCCGCGGCCCGCGAGGCCCGCGCCAAGGGTGGTGGCATGAAGCCGAAGACGGCCTGAGCCGCACCTCGGCGCCTTCCGGGGCCCTCCTCCCTCGTGGGAGCGAGGGCCCTCGCTTTTTCACGGGCGGCCTTCCCCCTGTCGGAAGGTGGATGGAGGCGCACGCGGGCCGTTGCCTCTCTCTGGGGACAGGCACATGGTGCTCCCGATGAAGATCCACGGTGGGAGGCTCCTGGGAGGCCTGCTCAGCGCGCTCCTCGGGGCGGCGTGCGCACACCCGGAGCCCGTTGCCAGGAAGCCCTGGGAGGCTCAGGCCGGGGTTTCCGAGGCGCCAGCGCCCACGCCTCCTGCATCCGGGCCTCGCTTCGCGCAGGTGCGGGAGGAGAAGGGCCGGGCGTGGAAGCACGAGTGGAACCTGGTCATCGCCGAGGCCCTGGAGGACATTGGCCAGCCGCTGCTCGAGGACGACAAGGTGCCGGCCGAGGAGGTGCGGGCCCTGTGCCCGGGCTACTTCAACGCCCACCGCGAGGAGCGGAAGGCCTTCTGGGCCCTGTTGTTCGCCTCCATCGCGCGCCTGGAGTCCGGCTTCGATCCGGAGCGCACCTTCATGGAACCCCAGCCGCTGCGGACGCTCAGCGTGGGGCTGCTCCAGCTCAGCTACGGGGACCAGACCCGACATGCCGGGTGCCCACTGGAGCCCATGGAGGCGAACATCACCGATCCGACGGTGAACCTGCGCTGTGGCGTCGCCATCCTGCGCAACCAGCTCGCCGCCCGGAGCACCCTGTTCCCCCGGCGCTACTACTACTGGTCCGTCCTGACGCGGAAACGCGAGCAGATCCAGCGTGACTTCCTGCAGCACAGGGAACAGCTCGGGTTTTGCCAGTAGAGAGCGCCTGGGGGGATTGCGGTAGGATGGCGCAGTGATGGCCCAGGCTCCGCTCCACGTCACCGACTGTCCGCTCGATCGCGTTCGCCCCCCGGAACCTTCCACACGCAGTGTCGGGCCCGTCATCGCCATCGATCTGGGCACGGCGAACTGCCGGGTCGCCGTCCTCCACCAGGGCAACCCCTCCTGCATCCCCTCGGAGCGCATGGAGGGAGCGCCCGCGGTGGTGGCGCTCGGGCCTGGGGGCCGCGTCCTCACCAGCCACCCGGCCCGCCAGCAGCAGGCCGCGAACCCTCACCTGGCGGTGTGGGGCATCAAGGGCCTGATGTCCGCGCAGTACGGGGACCGGAGGGTGAAGTGGCTGTATGATCAGCTCCGCTGCCAGGTCATCCAGGGGGACGATGGGCTGCCCGCCGTCATCCTGGGAGACCGGACCTTCACCGCGCGGGAGCTGGCGGCCCTGCTCCTGATCGAGGCTCGGGAGCGAGCGCAGAACTTCCTGCGCCAGCCCGTCCACCGCGCGGTGCTCACCCTCCCGCCGACCCGCAAGGACGACCCGCTGCCGCGGACCATGTCGGCCGCGGCGGCGCTGGCCGGCCTGCACGTGGAGCGGATCATCTCCGAGCCCACCGCCGTCGCGCTGGGGGCCTTCCAGCGCCGGCGTGGCAAGCCGGAGCGCACGGCCATGGTGTGCGACTGGGGCGGAGGCAGCTTCCAGGCCTCCCTCGTGCGCTACGCCGCGCGGCAGTGCCAGGTGCTTGGCACGGAGGGCAACGTGGCCCTGTGCGGCGCCGAGCTGGACAAGCGCCTGCTCGATCTGCTGATGCGCAAGCTCCCCACGGGGGTGAGGGTGGCCGCGGACGCCAACAACCCCGCCGCCCTCTACCGGGTGGCCGGCGCCGCCGAGTTCGCGAAGATCCAGCTCTCCGAGCAGCAGGAGGCGCGCGTGAGGGTGCCCCTGGCCGTCAACCTCGGCGGCCGGATCGGGGATCTCGACGTGGTCCTCACCCGACGTGAGCTGGAAGAGCAGGCCCAGCCCCTCATCGATGCGGCGCTGACGATGTGCGAGCAGGTGCTCGATCAGAAGACGATGTTCCCAGGGGATATCGACGAGGTGCTGCTGGTGGGCAACCAGTGTCGGATGCCCCTGTTCATGCAGCGCGCCCAGGAGTTCTTCGTCCAGGTTCCCATCTACCTGGACGAGCCGGGGCCCGCGGTGGTGCTGGGCGCCGCGCGGCTGAGCACCTCCAGCAGCTCACCGCCTCCCTCCTCACCGGGGACGCCCGTGCCCGGGCGGCGCTGAGGGCGCTACTCGCCGAGCGCGGCGTACCGCACGAGGGTGTAGCGGTACTTCTGCTGCGCGCGCATCCGGGCGGCCATGGCGCCGTGCAGGGAGTCGTCCCAGCGGGTGTACTTCTCGATGAACCGGTCCGAGGCGGCCTTGTCTCCGGCGCGCTGGAGCGCGAGCACCTCCCGCAGCAGCCGGCCGACGACGTCCTGGTACTTCGCGTAGTGGATGTGGAGGCCGTCGGGGCGGGCCTCCAGCAGCCCCTGCTCCAGGAAGTAGTTCAGCTGCATGAGCTGCATCGTCTGGTACGGCTGATCCCGCCGGGGACGGACGATCTGCAGCACGCGCTGGATGCCGCTCGCGTACAGCTCACGCAGCGTGGTGTCATCATAGAAGCCCCGCTCGCGCAGCGCCTTGCCGAGGTACAGCGACACGAGGTCCGACTTCATCTCCTCGAAGGCGCTCGAGTTCTCCTCCAGGGCGTCGCTGTTCACCGCGCGGCCCTTCACGTCCCGATCCACGCCGAGGTAGTGGCCCACCTCGTGCCAGAGCGTCCGGTTGAAGCCGCCGCTGGGGCCCAGGTGGTCTCGGAACGGCTCGGCCATCACCGCCTCCCAGGCCGCGCGCCCGTTCGCGAAGAGCTCCGGGTGGGTCATGATGTTCGAGCGCAGCAGGATGGTGCGGCCGTAGCGGCGGGCGTGCAGCGGATCGTTGGGCAGGATGGTGGCGGTGTTGGCGCCGCGCGCCTGCGCGAAGTCGGCGATCACGTGGTAGACGCCCACGGGCAGATCCGAGCTCACCGTCTTGTGGGGCTCGTAGGGGAGGCTGTCCTCGAAGGCCTGGAGCCCCTGCAGCGCCTTCTCGAGCCGGGCCGTGGCGGCATCGTCCCGGAGCAGCAGGCTCAGCGAGTAGAACGCCTTGGAGCCGAAGAGCTCGTCGTCGTAGACCTCGTATGCGCCGATCTGGGCGTTGAGCCTGCGGAAGCGGCCCCTCACCCAGGACGCATCCCCGGACTCGTAGTCGTTGGAGAGCAGATCCCTGGCGCGGTTGCGGAGGTAGCCGGCGAACTCGGGATCATCCTTCTCCACGGCCGCGGCCGCTTCCCACAGGAGCCCGTGGGCCTTCGTCATCTGCGGCGCATACGCGACGGCGTAGGGCACGGCGTACAGCATCGCCGGGTCAGGCTTCGCGGAGAGCGCGCGGAGCTTTTCGCCCAGGCCCGGGTGGAGCCCGGCGATCACCGGGTGGCGCTTCAGCGCGTCGAGATCCTTGCGCAGCGAGGCGGCGTCGGCCCGGCGGACGACCGTTCGCTCATGGAGCAGCGAGTCGCGAAGCTCGGGGTGGCGCTCCAGCACCTGCTGGACCTGCGCCTTCGTGATGCCCCACGGGTAGACGTTCTTGCCAGGGACGATGGAGTCGACGTCGACGAACGGCAGCCGCTGGTTCTCCAGCGTGTTGGCGATGGGGCCCTGGAACAGGCGATAGAGCGTCCATTGCTGCTCGGCGCGAGGGGACTTGTGGCCTTCGAGCTTCTTCCGCACGTCGAGCGCCTGCCGGTGCCGGGAGTCCTCGTAGAGATCCTGGAAGATCCGCCCTACCTCGAGGAGCTTGGAGAGGGCGGTGCGCTCACCCGGGGTGAGGGTGGACAGGTCCGGCGCCAGCCGGATCGTCTGCGTCTTCGCGAGGATCTGCTCGCCGTGCTGTTCGGTCCAGGTGGGGCTGTCGGGCGCTGCGGTGGAGACGGTGGCCATGAGGAGCAGGAGAGCGGACGCGCGGAACATGGGCGGGGAGCGTACCTGAAGACGCGCACGGTAGAGGTGCGGCCGCGCGGCCCCCCGTTCTCCTGCCTGCTGCTCTGCGCCCGGAGTGCCCCCAGGGTGAAGGAGAGCAAGGAGAATCCACCATGCAAGAGCAAGAGACGCAGTCGTGGTCCGGGCTGGGGGTGGGCACGGATCGGGAGTCCTTCCTGAGCAAGATCGCCCAGCAGATCCCCGAATATGACCCTGCCGCGGCCGCCGAGGCCGTGGTCTGCGCGCTCACCGAGCGCCTCCCGGGCGGCATCGTCCAGGCGCTCTTCGAGCAGCTCTCGCCCGACGTGCGGGAGCTGGTGAGCCGCTGCCAGAAGAGCCGCGACGCCAGGCCGGAGCCGCTGGACAAGGAGGACTTCTACCTCCATGTGGCCAACCACCTGAACGCCGAGCCGGAGAACGTGCGGCTCGTGCTCTACTGTGTCTTCGCGGCGCTGCACGAGCAGATCACCGAGGCCGAGTCCGAGAAGATCGCCAGTCAGCTCCCCGATTATGTGAAGGGCACCTGGCTGGACTCGCGCCGTGGCATGGAGCGGCCTTACTGACAGCACCCCCAGGCGGCGCCCCCCCAGCGTGAAACCCTCGACGCACGCGGAGCAACGAGAGTAGAAGGCCGTCGCCATCCACGGAGCTCCCGACTTGAAGAAACCCGCGCTCATCACCGAAATCTCGAAGGAGTTCACCTTCGAGGCTGCCCACCGCCTCCCCCACGTCCCTCCTGGCCACAAGTGCGCGCGGGTCCATGGGCACAGCTACAACATCGAGATCACCATCCGGGGCCCCGTGGATCCCAAGCTCGGGTGGATCGTCGACTTCTCCGAGCTCAACGCGGCCTGGCAGCCGCTCCACGCGCAGCTCGATCACCACCTCCTGAACGAGGTGCCCGGGCTGGAGAACCCGACGAGCGAGCTCCTGGCCGCGTGGCTCTTCGAGCGCCTGGAGATCCCCGGAGCGCGCGTGGTGCGGATCCGCGTCGCAGAGACGTGCACCTCCTCGTGCACCGTCTACGCCGCCGAGGATTGAGGCGTCAGCTCTCGATCTGCCCCAGGTGCGCGTGGATGACCACGCCATTGAGGACGGGCGTGTTGGCGCAGAAGAAGAGGACGTCGGCGATCTCCTCGGGGTTGATGAGCCGCCCGAACGTCGTCCGCTTCGCCACGCTCTCCAGGATCGCCTGGTTGCCGCCGATGTGCTCGCGCAGCATCTCCGTGTCCGTGAACCCCGGGCAGATGCAGACGGTGTGGACCCGCATCCCCACGAGATCCTGGCACGTCGCCCGCATCAGCCCCACGAGCGCGTGCTTGGAGATCGCATAGGAGGCCGCGCCCTTCACCGCCTTCTCGGAGAGCGTGGAGCCCACGTAGAGGATGGATGAGCCCTCGGTGAGGTGGCTGCGCACCATGCTGTTGAGCCGCGCGGGGACGACGACGTTGACCTCGAGCACCCGCCGCAGGTGCGCCGCGGAGAGCGACAGCGCGTCGTCATGCTCGTAGAGGGCCGCGTTGTGCACGAGCGAGAGGCGCCCGCCGCCAGGGCCCAGGGCGTCCTTCAGCGCCGCGCCGACCTTCTCCTCCCAGCCCGGCAGGGAGAGATCCGCCTCGACGTTCACGACGCCCGGCACCGGGCACGGCTTGCGCGAGACGTTCATCACGCCCCAGCCCGCCCGGCTGAAGCGCGCGGCCGCCTCGCGTCCGATCCCCCGGCTGGCGCCGGTAATGAGTGCCCAGTCAGCCATGGCTCTGCCACTCCCAGGAAGACCACTGTCCGGGGCCGGAGGCGCACTTCACCACCACGCGCGTGATGCGATCCCGCTGCAGCGCGGCGCCATCTCCCACCAGCTCCTCGCCGAAGAGCCGCGCCAGCTCCTCCAGCGTCACGTTCTCCACGGGCAGCACCGTGACGTCCCGCGCGAGGAACCGGAGCTCCTCGTCTTGAAAGTGCGCGGTGATGTCTCCTCGCGCGTTCCGCTCGACGCGCAGGTGCCGCGAGCGCCCTGGCAGGAGGAAGGTCTCGTTCCAGGCGCGGCATCGATCGATGACCGCCCGCTTCAGCGGGCCGTAGTCCGCGAGCATCCCGTTCTCCGCCACCTCACCCGTCAGCGCGACGTAGACCGTGAAGTTGTGGCCGTGCAGGTTCTCCCGGTGCGTGGCGGAGAAGATGGTGAAGTGCCCGGCCGAGAACTTCATCTCTTCCTTGTGGAGCTCGATCGTTGTCGTACGCGGCATGGAGGGGTCCCGGGGCGATTAAACACCAAGGCTCCCTCAACTCGACAAAAAGCTCTCGAACGCCTTCTGGTTCGTCCTCACCACCCAACACGTCAGATCGGCGAGCAGATTGACCTGGCGCGCGGTGAGCTGCGTGAGGGACCAGGGTGGGAGCTTGTTCTCGTCAATCGTCTTGTAGTTGGGGAAGTGGGCGAAGTCGCCGACGTCCCCCAGGTCGAGCTGGAGCTTCACGTCCAGGCTGCTGATCTGCTTCTTCCAGCTCTCCACTTGATCGAGATAGACGTAGAGCACGTCGACCGAGCCGCCACCTGGCAGCCCCCACGCGGTGTTCGCCTGGAGCTGGTGCGTCATGGGCTGGACCATGGCGTTGCCCGCGGTCTTCATCCCCTGCAGCGCCTTGATCAGCGTGGCGTAGTCGCTGGAAGGGAAGACCTGGTTGTTCACCGCGGCGGGGGTGCCCCCCTTCGTCACCGGGATGCCGAACAGGGGAGGGAGGTTGGGATCGACGTCGGCGCTCGTGGCGGTGCCGCTCGAGGGATCATAGCTCGTGCTCAGCGGCACCTCGGTGTTCACGAAGAGGATGATCTTCTTCACGCCGCGGAGCAGCAGCGGGATCAAGCCGTAGTTCTCCAGGTTGCCACCATCTCCGAAGTCGAAGAGCGCGGCCGCCTGCTGCGTGCCGCTCGACATGGGAGGCCAGTAGAGCTGCTCGGGGAGCAGGCCGTCGAGCTGCTTGATCTTCTCGAACGTCGCGGCGAACGCCGAGCTGCTCGTGCCGCTGGCGTCGACGAGGCCGAAGGGCGCCGCGGGGGGCGGCACCTGCACCGTGCCGTTCGACGGCGTCGCCGTTGGGGAGCCGCTCCCCCACGCGAACGACTCGATGAAGCCGCCGCCGACGGTCGATGACACGGTCGCCCCGATGGCGGCGGCCCCTTTGCTCACGTAGTCGATCGTCTGCTGGAACGGGATGCCGGAGTAGAGCGGCGAGTACGTGACCATCACCAGCGGATCCGGGTTGTACGGCGCGCCCGAGGTCGGACCGTCGATGGTGGCGTTGATCAGCAGGTACGGCATGGCGTAGGCGCTCGACTGGCGCACGGTGTGGAAGGTCGCGTTCGCGAGCGAGGAGTTCGCCGCCTGGATGGCCTTCACCGTCGTCGTGTCGAGGCTGAAGTACGCGGGGGTGCTCGGGTCGTACAGGCCGAAGCGGGCGAAGAACACCTGCCCGATGGCGGCCGCCCACAGCTGATCCTTCGGAACGCCGGCCTTGTGCGCGGCCTCGAGGGCGTCACCGAGATCCTGCGTGGCGCCCCAGCCGAGCGAGTTCGCGTCCATCTCGTCCAGGCCGCTCATCGTGATGTTGGCGGGATCGGTGATGGGCCCGAGAAACTGCGCGTCGCTCGTGGCGCCCGCGTTGTAGTAGGCGAACGCCGTGGACGCCCAGGAGCCGCCCGAGACGCAGGAGATGTAGTCGACGCTGCCCAGGAGGCCGAGGTTGATCAGCCCTCGGAGCTGCCCCATCGCCGCCGACAGCGCCCGTGTCCCGCCTCCGGGGAAGCAGACGCCCACGTCCGGTTGGACTCCGGCCTGCTGCTCGGGCCAGGTGTAGGTGGTCCCGCTGGAAAACCAGATGCGCGTGGTGAAGTCGTTCGCCATGTCATGCCCCCGGGTGAAGCGCGAGGCGCGAGCGTAGTCACGTTCACGCGGCGGGTGCACTGCCGAACTGATGCTGCATGAGCTCCAGGTGGGGGCCCAGCTCCACGGCGACGCCCACGCAGTCCGAGACGTTCAGCACGGCGTGGTACCAGTACTGGGGGACGAACAGGATCTCTCCCGGTTGTTGCACGCACTCGTGAAGGTCGGCGGCGAAGCGCGAGCGATGGGTGCTGGCCCACTCGTGCATGGCGATGGAGGTGGGGCCGTAGAAGTGGAAGGGCGGCAGCAGGAACCAGCGCTTGTAGCCGAAGAACAGCGCGTTCCAGGCCGCCGTGTGCTGATGGAAGGACACCCCGGAGTAGGCCGGGCCGATGTAGAACAGCGCCTTCGCCT
This sequence comes from Myxococcaceae bacterium, assembly GCA_016926755.1. Taxonomy (GTDB): domain Bacteria; phylum Myxococcota; class Myxococcia; order Myxococcales; family Myxococcaceae; genus Hyalangium. The sequence continues at coordinate 22,504 of JAFGNZ010000192.1, forward strand.
GGCGCTGCGCCTCATCGAAGGCAAACGTGGAGCCGGCGAACTGGGGAGGGTGGCGGTAGTCGCGCTCTACGCCCGCGAACGACTCCAGCCCGAAGAGATAGAGGGGGTCGCGGTCGCTCGAAGCCGCCTGGCCCATGGCCTGGGCGATGTAGTCGCGCAGGGGCATCCGAGGACGCTGGCGGCCCCCCTGGTTGTTGTCGTCCGTGACGTCGCTGCTCCTGCGCACCTGGACCCGGTGGTCGCCATAGCGCTGCAGGAGGGAGGACTTCGTCCAGGCCTCCCAGGCGGGCCAGTCCTCCAAGAGGCCCGTGAGCAGCACGGGGCGATTCTTGCGCGCGTACTCTGCGAGGAACTCCTCGGGGCTCAAGCGGTCCCGGCGCTCGATGGTGCGGAGCGTGGAATGGAGCTCGGGCACCGGCTGCGTCGCCCAGCCACCGTCCGCGCGCGGCTCCACCGGCATGGAGTCTTCCGAGGCGGGCGGTGGTGCGCCGTGCTGGATGTACGCGAGCGTGCTGCCGTAGATGCTCGCGATGCGCGTGAGCTGGGCGCTGGGGAAGGGGAGGCCCTGCAGCTGGCGCATGGCCTGGCGATACACGTCCACGGCCTCCGCGGTGCGCCCCTGCTTGTGGAGCGCCATGGCCAGGATCTCGTAGAGCTGCCAGCGATGGGCAAAGTGCTTCAGCCCCTGTCGAGCGCTGGCCTCGGCCTGAACGAAGTCCCGGGCCAGGAGCAGCGCGCGGCCGAGGTGGAAGAAGGGCATCCCATCAGGGCTGGGTTGACCGCCACGGGACTTCAGCGCCGCGAGTTCGCAGCGCACCGCCTCCTGGTACGCGCGAACGGCGTCGGGCAATTCATTGAGCTGCTTGAGACACTCACCGCGCAGGACCCAGAGCTCCTGCGGCGAGATGCCCTGGGCCTTCTGGGGCGTGACGCCCTCCAGGAGCGTCAAGGCCTGCCGGTGATCCCCGCGCTGCCGCACGTACAGCGCCGCGAGCTTGTACCTCCACTCTGGCTGCCCGGGATCTTGAGCCAGGCCCTTCTCGAGCGACTCGATGGACTCGAGGTTCACGGGCGGCGCCTTCGCTACGGCGGGGGCCGAGGCGACGGGCTTGCCAGAGCAGCAGTGCTTGTACTTCTTACCGCTGCCGCAAGGGCAGGGATCATTACGGCCAATGGCGGGCATCCACCGGTCTCCAGGGCTGCAGGTCACCTGTGCCCGAGTTGAATCCCGAGTTCACCCGCCGGCTCTGCACCCGTCAAGTGCGGGCTATGATGCGTGGATACCCAGGTCAGGGCGCTCGACCGGCCACGGGGGTATCCACCGAGCGAGGAGAAACAGGACATGAAGAACTGGATGCTCATGGCCGCGGCGGCGCTCTGCCTGTGGACCGCGCGGGCCGAGGCGCAGTGTGCCACCTCGTGCGCCACCGTGGCTCCGAAGCACCCCGTCATCCTCGTGCACGGCCGCAATGACACGGCGGCGCGGTGGGACACGCTGGTGGCGAGCTGGGCGGCCCGCGGCTACACCGAGGGCGTCAACCTGTTCCGCATCGACATGGCGAGCGACTGCGGAGCCAACAACTTCTGCGCCATGCTGCCGGGGTACTCGGGCTCCTTCGTCAACGAGAGCTACGCGAAGTGCCTGGCGGCCTTCATCGACGCGAAGGTGCCGTGTGCCGGGGGCGTCTGCCCGGCGGTGGACCTGGTGACGCACTCGCAGGGCGGCGTGGTGGCCCGCTACTACGCCCGCTTCCTCGCCAACCGGACCGTGGATGACCTGGTGGTGATGAGCGCGCCGAACAACGGCATCACCAACTGCACGCTGGTGAGCGGCTGCGCGGGCGTCAACCCCGAGGACTGCCCCAACAGCGCGTTCATGAAGAAGCTCAACGGGGTGCTGCCCTACGGGGATGGCTCCAACGACGAGACGCCCGGGGCCACCGCGAGCGGCCCCGTGCACTACGCGGCCGTGGTGAGCAATGGCGACAACGTGGTGCCCCCATGGTGCGGCAGCTACTTCGTGCTCTCCCCGGACGTCGTCAACGGCGGGAACCTCAACTGCCGCACTGCCAACTACACCGTGGACCCGGACTCCGTCTCCTGTACCTTGTCCAAGGTGCAGCACCTCGTGGTTCCCACCCACACGAGCGCCATCTCCTTCGCGTACTGTGAAGTGAACAAGGACTGAAAGCGCCAGGGCCGGAAACCCGCTCATCAGGCGCCCGGGGCGCTCAGCTCCACGTGCTTCTTCAGCAGCTCGAGATCCCGGGTGATGTTCCGCCGCACCATTCGGCTGAGGAGCGGCGCCGCCAGGCGGTAGAAGCCAGAGGCGTCCCCGCGGGCGCGGATGCTCACGCGCGTCCCCTCGGGCGCGTCCGCGAGCTCGTAGCGGATCTGCATCGGGAAGGGCTCGGTGACGCGCATCTCCACGAAGCGGTCGCTGTCCGCGTCGGTGACCTCGTACTGGTAGCCGAACTGGCGGCCGAGGAACTTCGTCACCCGCTCGACCCGCGAGCCCGTCCGGAGAGGCCCCTCCGTCAGCGGCCGGCAGTCGATCACGCCCGTGGTCCAGAGCTTGTCGTTGCGTGGCTCGAACATGAAGGCCGCCACCTGGGCTCGGGGGCGCTTGATCAGGATCTCCGGCTGGACATCGATGCTCATGGAAGGCTCCTTGGGCGTTCGTTCCCAAGCCTTGTACTTGCCCGTGCGCCGCGAGACAATACGGGCAAAATGGGACTCTTCGTCCAATAGGTGGGACAATGAACCTGGAGGACATGCGCCTGTTCGCCCGGGTCGTCGAGGTCGGGAGCTTCACCGCCGCGGCCCGGCTCCTCGGTATGCCCAAGCAGACCGTGAGCCGTCGCATCGCGGAGCTGGAGCAGCGCCTGGGTGTGCAGTTGCTCCACCGGACGACCCGTCGCCTCCATCCGACAGCGGCCGGCGCTGCGTACGCCGAGCGTTGTGCCGAACTGGTCCGGCTCGCAGAGGAGGCCAACCGGGCCGTCACGGACGCGCAGCAGATCCCCCGCGGTGTGCTGCGAGTGACGGCGGATCCGGTGTTCGGTGAGGCGTTCCTCAGCGGGCTGGTCGTCGAGTACGCCAGCAGGTGGCCCGAGGTGCATGTGGAGGTCGTACTGACGGGGCGCCGCGTCGACCTCGTGGAGGAAGGCTTCGATCTCGCCTTCCGGGTCGGCCGCGTCGAGGAGCCCACGCTCACCGCGACGCGCCTGGGCCCCGCGCGCATCCGCTACTGCGCCAGCTCCGAGTACCTGGCGCGCCGCGGGGTACCCACGCGCCCGGAGGAGCTCCTCGGGCACGAGTGCATCCTCATCGCCGCGGAGGGTGCTCCGGTGCGCTGGCCCTTCCGGGGGGGGACGGGGGACATGATGCTCCCGGTCTCGGGGCGGCTGCGCTTCAACAGCTTCGTCATGGCGCATGCCGCGGCGCTCAACGGGCTGGGGATTGCCCTCTTCCCGGAGTTCGCCTGCGTGGAGGATTTCCAGCGCAAGCGCCTCGTGCCTGTCCTCGAGGACTGGGTCGCGGAGGATGTCGGGGCGGTGTGGCTCGTCCACCCGGCCCACCGGTATCTCGCGGCGCGTGTGAGGACATTCATCGATCTGGCGCTCGCACGGCTTGCTCACGCGCCGCCGTGGGTGGTGTCCGGGAGTGAGGGCGCGCCAGCGCCTGGGGCGCGGCGCCCTCGGAGCAGGTCATGAGCTGTCGTCTGCCCGAGGAGCACGAGGGCCGCTTCCTCTGGCAGTGCTGCTGAGCCTCGCTCTACCCTGGGTCCAAGGCCTTCACAGGGTGTTCCGATTGAAGAGCGCCAAGCGATGCCACATCAGATCATCCCGTCCGTAGAAGAACAGGATCGCGCAGAAGGCCCTGTCATCCGGGTCATCCGGGTTGAGCGTCCACGTGAGCCTGAGCCCCTCCATCAATTTTGGCCCCAGCTCTGACGAAAAGCCTCGGGCCTCCTCCGCGAGCAGTCCTGCCCGATCGAGCCCTGTCGCTGGCATCCAAGTACCGACCGGACCGGCAATGAGCACTCTGAGGATGTCCTGGTGGCGCCTCTCGCCAACCACGTTCCCCGAGATGATCTCCAACAGTCCTTCGAGGTCGATGTCCTGCACGTTACCTCCCGAAGAGCGCCTTGAAGACGTTGAATTCGTCTTCAGTCGCTGGCCGTCTAGCACCACTCTGGACCAGTCGCTGGTGCGCTGCTGCACTGCGGCCTTCCACGGTCGTCACCAATGTTCCGTCCCGCTCGAAGATGTGTTCTCGGCCCCGAGGTGCCCGCACGACCACTCTGCCGTCTCCTCCCTGAATGAACATATCGGCTGGGCGCGCGTTGCTGGCATCGTTGAACGCTGTCCCGACGGGCCGTCCTTCCGCCTGCCTCTGTCGTGCATGATCCGATTTCCCCGGTCCCCCACCATTGTCGTTGCCACCTCCTCCAGGCCCAAGGGCTATTGCCGCCACGGCCCCAGGCGCGAGGACGATCGTGATCATGCCCTCGGGAGATACAGCCACTGTGCTCACCTGTCCCACGTTCGCCAGTCTGATGCCTACCCGTGAGGCGCCCGCTGCCGTGGCCTCCGAGAGGCGAGGCAGCATCGACAGCCGCGAGGACAGCAGCGCGGCGCCCCCGGTCATGCCATGGCTCACCACCACCGTGACCGCGAGGACGAAGACGCGGGCCACCTCCGGTCCCACCCGGTTGGCGAAGCGCTGGCTGGCCTGCTCCAGCTCCTCCCAGGTCGTTGCCCGGTCGGTGGCCCACTTCAACTCCCGGCTCGCGTCCACCACCTCCAGGAAGGTCTCCACGCCCAGGTAGATCAACAGGAGCGCTGAGACGATGGCCGCCGCCTTGGTGAACACCGGCTCGGGGCTGGCAGCCAATACAGCCCAGGTGATGAGGCCCGTGGCAATGACGGTGTAGAAGAGCTGGGGGGCCAGGGTCTTCTCCACCGCCTTGGCGATGCTCTCCTTGAGGGGATCGATCGACAGGCCCAGGGCCACCCCCAGCTTGTCCCACTGGCTCAGGCCCAGCGCGTCGTCGAGCAAAGAGAGGCAGTTTTCCTTGAGCTGTCCCGGCTTGCAGAGGCCGCCGAAGCTCTTGCTCATCAGGCGCCGCCAGCGAGAGTCCGCATCGTTGCTGGGGTAGGAGGCGCGCACCAGCCGGCCTTGCTGGGGGGAGCGGAGAGTCAGGGGCGCGTTCAGCACCATCTGCGTCAGCGCTTCCTCGAACGCTTCCGTGTCCACCCTCACGGACCTGGTTGAGGTGGGGGGCCTGTACTCCAGGGGCGCCCCCTGCCCGGTGTCGAGGCGCACCACGTGTTGGGTGGCGCACCCAGTGGACAGTGCTACCAGCAAGACCGCAGAGCTCAGGCGAGGTGCCATGAGATGCCCTCCACCTCCAGGAGGCTTCCAGCCTACGGGATCGTCACCCCTGAGTCGCGGCTGGGGCGGTCTTGGACATGCGGAGCATTCTACGCCGCTCTCTATGCCCTGGAGATGAGCCAGGGATTGAAAGCACCATGGCCGGAATCCGCTGAGCCTCCAGCGACTTCCGGCCCCGGGCTCAGTGATCGTGGCGGAGAGCCCGCGCTTCCACTCTCATCAGGCTCTGCTCGCGCGATCGCGGGCGGCCGACTTTGAATCAAGCCTGGCCGCTGGGCCCAGTCATCTGCTACCGCGCAATGGACACGGGCGAGGAGTGCAGCGCCGCTTCGGTCGTGGAAGGCCGACCGCCGGTGAGCGCGCTGCCAGGGCACCAGTCAGTGTAATACCGCTCCTGATACCTGGTCGCCTGCCCCTCGGAATACATCGATCCGTCGCAGTAGATGATCTTGAAGCCCAACTGCACCGTGTACGTGGAATCGTAGTAGTAGATTTCGATGACCTGCTGCACTGCGGCGCTGGCAGAGGTCGGAGCCATCGCCAGCATCATGGACGCAGCCACCGCGAGTCCTGCGATGAGACGCTTCATTCGGGAAACCTCCAGTAGGAGTGGTTCTCCACGCTAACATGGGCAGCCGCAACTCAGCTCAGTTGAATGCTCCCGATTCCTCTGTATTGTGGAGACGGAAGCAGCGGCGCACTGTGCTCTCGGGATAGTCGTGGGAGCCCCCTATAGTGCGTGCGTCGACCGGTCATCAGGGACCGGCTCAAGGGGGAGGCACTGCATGGAGTTCCATCGAGGCCGGCTGTTCGATCATGTGCACTTGAAGGTCCGTGATCTCGAGGCGAGCAAGCACTTCTATCGAGCCATCTTCGAGGTGCTGGGTATCCCATTCGGCGGAGAGCACCCGGGAGCGTTCTGGACCGATGAGCTCTACGTCAGCGCGGAAGCACCGCTGACCGCGCACATGCACCTGGCCTTCCAGGCGAGTGATCGGGAGACAGTGCAGCGCTTTCACTCCGCCGCGCTCGCCGCGGGCGGACGCGACAACGGAGGTCCTGGCGAGCGCCCCTACCACCCGGGCTACTACGCGGCCTTCGTGCTCGACCCCGATGGCAACAACATCGAGGCCGTGTTCCACGGCCCCTCGAGGCGCTCGGCCGCGTCCGTCATCGTGACTCCGGGAGCCTGAGTGGAGCGGTAGGATGTACGCATGGAGCCCTGGCGCCCTCGCAGCGCGCACCTCGTGGACGTCCTCTTCGCGGGGCTGGCCCGCCGCGCCCGGCTGTTCACAGATGGATGGGGAGACGAGCGGCTCCTCGAGGACGTGGCGGTGGGGACCTCCTTCCTCCCGGAGCCGGCGCGAATCACACCCGTGTGGGGTGAGCCGGAGTCGCGCAGGGGAGGAGTGTTCCGGGATGGGACGTTCACCTCGCCGCTGCCCTTGCTGGCTCCCGCCGCGCAGACGGTGCATGTCCGCTGGCTGAGCGCCGGGAGTGCCCGTGGGCGCTCGGCGTGTGTGGTGCTCGCCGCCTCTCGGGAAGAGGGCTTCGTCCTTCGCGAGCGCCTCTACGCGCCGCTGGTCCGGGAGGGGATCGAGCTCTTCCTGCTGGAGAATCCGTATTACGGCCTGCGCAGGCCGCCTGGACAGAGAGGCGGGGCGCTGCGCACCGTGAGCGACCACGTGCTGATGAACCTCGGCATGGTGGAGGAGGCGCGCGCGCTGCTCGCGTGGCTGCGAGGCGCCGGCTACGAGCGGCTGGGCGTCGCGGGGTACAGCATGGGCGGGTACATGGCGGCCCTCGCGGCGGCGCTCTTCCCGGAGCCCGTCGCGGTGGCGGCGCTGGCCGCGGGCGCTTCACCCGTGCCCGTGTTCACCCGGGGGCTGCTGTCGTGGTCCATCGCCTTCGAGGAGCTCGACGGCGCCCGCCGGGATGCCGAGCAGGCCCGCCAGCGGCTGGGGCGCATCTTCGATCTGGCGAACCTGACGAAGTTCCCGCCGCCACGGCAGCCCGGCGCGGCCATCCTCCTGGCCTGCCGGAAGGACGGCTTCGTCCCGGCGGCGGAGACGCACGCGCTGCACGCTCACTGGAAGGAGAGCGAGCTGCGGTGGGTGAATGCCGGGCACGTCTCGGCCATCCTGACCGAGCGGGCGGCGCTGCGTTCCGCCGTCCGTGACACGCTCGCGCGCGTGCAAGCGTCCCCGTGTACGGGCAGATAGGCCTCGGGCGTGCGCTCAGTGGATGGAGCGCGGGAGGTAGTCGGCGATGGATTCTCCGTCGCCCGGGTCGAGCACCTGGACGTCCCTGGCGATGTGGAGCCCACCGGCGATGAAGTAGCCGATGCGGACGTGGGCGGTGTCCGTCAGCCGGCCCTCTTGAGCCGGGTCGGACCACGAATAGCGGGTGCGGTCATCGATGCGCACCGTGACGCCTTCTCCCGCGGAGGGATCGTGGAACGTCAGGTGGTCCGGGCCGGCATCCACGATTCTGCCGGTTACCACCCGCTCCACGTTGGGTTGGTTCTCACTCCAGTTCTCCATCACCATGGCATTCCCATCCCGGCGGTGACCGCTCACGCCGTACCCGCCCGGTGACGTGAGATGTGGCATCCGCCCAGCCCTCAAGCTGAGCCCGGTGCCGGCCATGGACCAGACAGGGCTGGACTGAGCCCGCTCCGCTGGTGGTACTGCGCTCAACGAGGCGAGCGCTCGCCATGACTGCTGCCATGCCGAGTTCCTCTGGGGGCCTTGGCGGCCTCGCGTGCCGCCGGGGACAATGGGGTGGGTACACACGCAAGGACTGCACCTCGCGGCGCTGCCGCGCAAGGTTTGCGCGCTGCCCTGGGGCTTTCCGCTGGCACCCGGTTCGCAGAGAATTCCAGGCAGATGACCCGGCGGGCGCTGCAGCCACTCGACATCACGCTCCGGCACGGACAGCGCTACCAGCGGGTACGCCGAGGCTTCCTCGCGCTCTCGGTGGCGCTGAGCTTCGTGCTCCCGCTCTGGCACCTGCACTCCCTGGACGTGCAAGGCGCCGGACTTGCCGCGGATTCACCCTGGGCCCGAGTCGCGGCCCTGCTCCCCGACGCGCCTCCTCCCTTCTTCGGAGCGCCCACTTCCATCTGGGTAGGCCTCTTCGAGCTCGTCGATCCGCTGGAGTCGCTCGGCGTCGCGCTCTTCCAGGGAGTGAGCTGGCACTGGGTGTGGACTGTCCTCCCCGGTGTGGTGCTCGTGCTGCTCCTCGGGCGCTTCTTCTGCGGGTGGGCCTGCCCGTACCTTCCGCTGCTCGCGGCCTCCAACGCCTCGCGGTGGGTGCTGACCCGGCTCGGGCTGAGACTGCCGGATGTGAAGGTGCCGCGGGCCACCTCGCGAGTGGTGATGGTGGGCCTGCTCGTCGGGGGCTCGCTCCTGGGCACGCAGCTGGTTCCGCTCGTCTATCCGCCGGCGCTCATCGGGCGCGAGGTGTTTCGCGCCGTCTTCTACGGCTCGCTGGGCGCGGGCGCGCTCGTGGTCGCCGGGGCGTTCCTCTTCGACACCTTCGTCTCTCGCGGCGGCTTCTGCCGGTCGCTCTGTCCGGGCGGCGCGATGTTCTCGGTGCTCTCGAACCTCTCCCCGCTCCGCGTGAAGAACGAGCGCTCGAAGTGCACCGACTGCACCGTGTGCGATGTGGTCTGCAACCTCGGCCAGTCCCCGATGACGAACCGGCTCGACTCCGGCTGTGAGCGCTGCGGGCGGTGCATCGCTTCGTGCCCCACCCGGGCGCTGTCCTGGAGCCTGTCCCGCCCCCCGCTCGCGCGGGATTCCAAGGCCGAGGGGCCGCCATGAATCGCCGTGCGCTCCTGGGCGCCCTGACCGCCGCCGTGGCGCTCGCCACCGTGCCCAGACGGGCCCGCGCCCACGCGAGGAAGATCCGCCCTCCCGGCGCGCTGGCGCCCGGGCGCTTCGAGCAGGCCTGCATCGGCTGCTTCCGCTGCGCCGAGGTATGCCCCACCACCTGCATTCGCTTTGGCTCGGCGTTCTCTCTCGATCAGGCCATTCCGTACATTGATGCCTCGGAGCGCGCGTGCGTGCTGTGCATGAAGTGCACCCAGGTGTGCCCCACGCAGGCCCTGGTGCCGCTCGCGGCGGATCCGGACATCATCGCGAAGACGGTCCGCATGGGCGTGCCGGTGCTGACGCGCTCGAGGTGCCTGCCGTGGAACCTGGAGGGCATCTGCCGGCTCTGTTACCAGGTGTGTCCCTACCCCGAGGAGGCCGTGGAGCTCACCGGCCCTCGGAAGGCCCCGCTCTTCCACCCTGAAGCGTGTGTCGGCTGCGGCCTGTGTGAAGAGGCGTGCCCCGAGCAGAACCACGCCATCCGCATCGAACCGCTGCCTGACGCCGCGCCGCCCCCGAGCACTCGCCCGCCATGAGCCGTCCTCCCCTCAAGACGGTGCTCCGGAAGAGGTGGACGCGGCGCGATCTCTTCAAGGCCGCGCCCATCGCCGTGGCGGGGGCGGGCGTGCTGGGGCTCTCGCTCGCGGGGCGAGGGGAGGCCGAGGTGGCCCGCCAGCGTGGCACCTGCCGCTTCTGCCTCATGCGCTGCGGCGTGGTGTGCACCCTGAAGGACGGCCGCCTCGTGAAGGTGGAGGGCGACCGGGCCTCGAAGACGAAGGGCTTCGTGTGTGAGCACGGCTATGCGCTGCGCGAGCTGGTCCACAGCCACGAGCGGCTCACGCACCCGCTCGTGCGCAGGGGGCACGAGTTCCACGAGGTGTCGTGGGATGACGCGCTCGGGGAGGTGGCCCGGCGCCTCGAGGAGGTGAAGCGCCGCCACGGCGCCGAGGCCTTCGCCATCCAGACGGGCTGGCCGCTGGTGCGGCACCCGCTGGTCCCCTTTCTCCACCGCTTCGCTCGGGCCTATGGCTCGCCGAACGTCGCCACGGTGGCGAGCCTCTGCGAGGCCGCGCTGCGCATGGGCCAGGCGCTCACCGTGGGCTCGAAGTACGCGCCGGATGTCCGCAAGCTGAGGACGCTCGTGGTGTGGGGCGCCAATCCTCCGACGACGGCGCCGCCCTTCGCTCACGTGGTGGCCAGCAAGGCGCTCCAGGGCACCCTCATCGTCATCGATCCGGTGCGGACCTCCCTGGCGAAGGAGGCCACCCTCCACCTGGCGATTCGCCCTGGCACCGACGGGGCCCTGGCGCTCGGCCTCATCCACGTGTTGCTCCGGGAGCAGCGGTATGACGCGGACTTCGTCTCCCGGCACACGCGAGGCTTCGAGGGGTTGCGCAAGCTCGCCGAGCAGTACCCGCCCGAGCGCGTGGAGGCGCTCACGTCGGTGAGGGCTTCGGACGTCGAGCGCGTCGCGCGGATGCTGGCCGACGGCGCCCCCACGGGCATCTGGCAGGGGCTCGGGGTGGAGCACCACGAGAACGGGGTGCAGACGGTGCGCGCCATCTCCTCGCTGGAGGTGCTGTGTGGCCGCTTCGACGGCACTCACGACGCGCGCAGCCTCCTCTCGCCTGTCACGCCGCGCTTCGCGGAGGAGATGCTCCCCGCGCTCTACCGCATGCGCACCCCAGAGCCCGTGCCGCCGCCCGTGGCGGCGCGGACGCTGGGAGGAGAGCGCTTCCCGCTGTACGAAGTCTTCAACCGAGAGGCGCAGGGCGAAGTCCTGGCCGACGCCATCCTCGACGGCAAGCCCTACCCGGTGCGCGCGCTGATGCTCTGGGCCAGCAATGCGCTGCTGACGGCCTCGGGGACCCAGCGGCTGGCGAAGGCGGCGGAGGCCCTCGAGCTGCTCGTCACGGTGGATCCGTTCCTCTCGGCGTCCGCGCAGCGCAGCGACGTAGTGCTGCCCGCCGCCACCTTCGCCGAGTCCCAGGACATCGACGCGGAGGACGCGCAGGTGGACGCGCGGAGCCTCGTCCCCGCGCAGGGGGACTCGTGGCCGGACTGGAGGATCCTGCGACAGCTCGCGCATGCGATGGGGCTGGGCAGGTATTTCCCCTGGGAGACGTTCCACGAGGCGATGAGCGCCCCCCGCGTCGCGTGGATGGAGGCCCCCTCGCTCCAGCCGCGCCCCGAGCCCCAGGTGGAGGCGCCCCGCTTCGGCACGGTGAGCGGCCAGGCCGAGTTCGCCAGCACGCTGCTCGAGCGTCACGGCTACGAGCCCCTGCCCGCGTGGAGCGCGCCGACGGAGGCCCTCACGCCGGACTACCCCTTGCGGCTCGTCAGTGGTCCGCGGCCCCGGGCGCGCATCAACTCGCAGTTCTCCCAGAGCCCGAGCATCACGGCGCGCATGCGAGAGCCGGAAGCGCTCCTGCACCCTGCCGCGGCGAGCGCGGCGGGAGTGCGCCACGGGCAGCGCGTGGAGCTCGTCTCCCCGTACGGCCGCATCCGCCTGCGCGCGGTCGTCACCGAGGACGTCCACCCGGAGTGCGTCGTGATGCCGGCCGGCTGGGCGGAGGTCAACCCGAACCTGCTCATCTCCGACACGAAGCGGGATCCGATCAGCGGCTTTCCCGCCTTCCGCTCCGGGGTGTGCCGCGTCGAGCCGCTGGCCGGGAGCTGAGGTTCACGCTGTTCCCGGGTCTTCCCTTGGGGGGAGGGCCGGTCACGCGCGGGCTGGTAAGGTGTCGACCCGCCGAACTTGATACGACAACATGGGTTCCGTCTCTGCCGGCATCTCGGTGAGCAGGAGCATGAGGTCGGTGGAGGTCACCAGGCCCAGGAGCTCGTTGTCCTTCGAGACGATGGGGAGTGCGTCGATCTTCCCTTCGACCATCGTTTGCGCCAGCTGGGCGACGTGCGCATCTGGCCCCGCCACCTCGGGGGAGAGCGCCATCACCTCGCCGACGACCAGCGGCGGGTAGATGAAGGTGCCGTCCTTGTTTCGTGTGCACGCCAGCAGGATGTCGCGGTCCGACAGGATGCCTGCGAGCTTGTGCTCCGACACGACGGGCAGGTGGCGCACCCCAAGCTTGAGCATCAGCTTGTGAGCCTGTTCGACGGGTAGCTCGGGAGGCACTGTCGTCACTTCGAGCTTCATCATCTTGCGGGCTTTCATCGTCTCCTCCTGGGATCGGCGCAGCGAAGATGCGGGTGATCGGCGAGCGGCTCCAGCGCGCTCGGCAAAGGTGCCCATCCGCCGCGAGCCAGGGGAGGTCAGGCCGACTCTCCAGGGAGTGCCGGGCCGCCTCCCAGGCGAGCAGGGCTCGCTTGCGAGCCCGCCCCCACCGGTAGCCGCCAAACGCCCCCTCCCGGAAAGAACACAGGCGCGGGCGAGTGCCATGCCAGACCAGGCAACATTTCCTCCCTCCAGGCGATCCGCTTGTGCCCTCGTGCTTCGTCGCCAGGATGTGCCTCGCGGAGTCCACCGTGAGGATGGAGGGACAATGTTTCATTTCCAAACAGGACATGGGGAAGCTGAGCGCCGCGGGGCACTTCGGCTCGATGCGGCCAGGTGTCTCCGTGCGCGGCTGCTCGCACTCTCCCTTGTCGTGTGCGTGAGCGGATGCTCTGTGAGCGACGTCTTCGATGCGCCGGAAGAGGCCCTGGCGCCCGGCTCTGGCGTGCAGAGCCTGCTCGACGACAGCCCCGAGCCGGTGCAAGGGCAGCCCAGAGTGCGCCTGACCCAGCCGGACAACGGGGCGACCTTCGGCGCGTCATCGGCGGTCACTCTCAACGCCGTGGCGTCGCACGAGAAGCGCCGGGTGCGCCGGGTGGAGTTCTTCCAGGGCTCGACGCTGCTGGCCACCGACACTACCAGCCCCTACAACTTCACCTGGGAAAACGTCCCGGCGGGCAACCATACCCTCACGGCCCGAGTCATCAACGATACGGGGGTTGCCGCTACTTCCCCCTCCGTCGACATCGTCGTGCTCGCCACCACCACCCACCATGTGAGCACCAGCGGCAACGACAGCACGGGTGATGGGAGCCCCTCAAATCCCTGGCGGACCCTCAAGTACGCCGCCACGCGAGCCACCTGGGGGGACACCCTCGCGCTCTCCGCGGGAGTCTTCGTGGAGCTCGGCCCCATCGACATTCCCCCCGGCGTGAACGTCATCGGCATGGGGAAGGACCAGACGATCATCAAGGCCCACAGCTCCTTCTATTACAACCCACCTTCCCCCGGGTACGCCTTTGACAAGTACTTGATTCGGCTCGTCAGCAACCCCGTGGTGGACGGCAGCCAGCGCCTCATGGGCTTCAAGGTGGATGGTGACGGCAGGAAGCTTCACGGGGGCATCTACGTGAACCGGCGCAACCACGTCACCCTCGAGCAGGTGGAGGTCACCGGCACCCACTTCAACGCCATCTGGGTGCTGAACGGCACCGACATGATCGTACGTGACGTCCGCCTCATCAACACCGCCTGGGCGAGCACGGACTGGGTGGCGGGAGCGCTCCATGTCATCAACCTCGAGAGGACGCTCATCGAGCGGATCCACATCGACGAGGATATTGGCTACGGAATCAAGACGATCGGCGCGGGCGGCCCGGGCGTGAAGATGCATGACATCGTCATCCGGGACAGTTGGATATCCGTCAGTCCGGACGGGATCTGGAACGGTGGCCTGGCCAATATCTCCATCGAGTTCTGGAACGTCGACATCGCGCGCTGCGAGGTGACGAACTCATATGTCGACAACTTCATCTCCGTGGTGTCGGACGACCCAGACGCCGTCCCCACGGGCGTCCCCGTCATCCGGATTCACCACAATGTGATTGATCTCAAGACGCGGGCGAACGGCGTGGGAATGGGTGTGGAGGTCACGGTGAACGACGTCGAGATCGACCACAACTACTTCATCTGGGGAGCCTATGGAATCGTCGACTGGGGCCAGATCCGCAGGAGCAACTGGTTCATCCACCACAATGTCTTCTACAACCTGTCGGGGTACTGGCCTGGCGACATCGTCCGCACCCAGAACGCCGGGCTGCGCAACCTCCGCTTCTACAACAACACCATCGAGTTCGACAACGACAGGACCCTGCATGTCATAGGCATGCATGGAGGAGACAGTGAGAACCTGGATATCGCCAACAACATCGTCATCGACTTGAGACCTGGTGAGTACAATCACTACCCCAAGGTGTTCATGCGGCTGGAGACGGGGAACGGGGCGACGGTGAGCCAGCTGTCGGTGCGAAACAACCTGCTGTTCAACCTTCCGATGGGCTCGGTGCCGGGGAGCTATCAGGCCAACCTCTCCGCGAACCCGATGCTGGTGGCCGCGGGAGCCCGGCCGGAGCCGTACTACCACCTGACGGCGGCCAGCCCGGCAATCAATACGGGGGTGAACGTGGGCTTCCCGTACTCGGGCCCGGCGCCAGACATGGGCGCGTATGAGTACAGCAGCACACCTCCGACAGTGAGCCTCACCAGCCCCGCGGACGGGGCGACATTCTCCGCGCCGGCGACCATCACCCTCACCGCCAACGCCTCGGACGCGGATGGCAGCGTGAGCAAGGTGGAGTTCTTCCAGGGCTCGACGCTGCTGGCCACCGACACTACCAGCCCCTACAGCTTCACCTGGTCCAACGTGGCGGCGGGGAGCTACACGCTCACGGCCCGCGCCACCGACAGCTCCGGCGCCACCTCCACCTCTCCCGCTGTCAACATCACCGTGGCCAGTGGCGGCGGCGTCCCCACCAGCGGCCTGCAGCTATGGCTCAAGGGGGACGTGGGGGTGAACCTCAACGGCTCGACAGTCTCTCAGTGGCTCGATCAGTCCGGCAATGCTCGCCACGCCACCCAGGCCAGCGCCAGCAGCCAGCCCACCTACTTGAGCGCCGACATCCACGGCATGCCGGCCCTGCGCTTCGACGGCCTCAACGACTTCCTCACCTTCAACCTGCCGGTCAACAACCTGACGGGGATGACGCTCTTCCTGGTGAGCGCCGCGACGGGCGATCCCACCGGTGGCAGCGTCCACGCCCAGAGCGCGGCCATCTTCTGGAACGAGACGGCCTCCTGGGGCACGGTGTACCTCAGCCCCTTCCAGAGCCGTGTGCAGTGGCGTTTCGGGACGACGCAGTATGGGAACTGGCCCACCTACGTGCGGCCCACGAGCATCTGGAACGCGTACTCGCTCACCGTGTCGCAGAAGGATGGCGCGGTCGACTCGCTGTACGTCAACGGTACCCTGGTGCAGCGCGAGAGCGGGAAGTTGACGATGATCGCGGGGTGCCGCGACGTCGGGAACCTGGGGCGCGGGTACAATGACAACACCTACTTCCCGGGCAAGATTGCCGAGGTCCTCGTCTACAACCGGGCGCTGAACGACAGCGAACGGGCCCAGGTGGAGGCATACCTGAAGAACAAGTACTTCACTGGCATGCACCTCGCGCCCGAGGCGAGCTTCTACAGTCCTGCGAGTGGAGCGGCGCCCCTCACGCCGGAGCAGGGCACGCCGTAGGGGGGCCGTCGAGCACCGCATGGCTCCTGGGTGGCGGGGCGAGTCGACGACAGCCACCCTGGCGCGGATTGGCGGGCTCGAAGCATGGCTGTGTGGGCTTGCTCCCGGTGAGTTGGCCCCCGCACACTTTGACGCTCTCGAGAATTGACCCAGGTCTGCTCTCCAGAAATGGACCACTCGCGATGGATCGGCGCCAACTGCGGCAACGGCG
>JAFGNZ010000193.1 GCA_016926755.1 Myxococcaceae bacterium
CGAGGCGCCGAATGTCTCCCTGCGCTTCGTGCCCGTCACCGTCGATGATGCGGTCCCGCTGCGCGAGGGGGCCGCGGATCTCGCCATCGGCATCTACGGGGGGCTCCCTCCCGAGATGCGCATCCGCCAGCTGCTCACCGACCGCTTCGTCTGCGTCGTGCGGCAGGATCACCCCACCGTGAAGCAGCGGTTGACCCTGGAGCAGTTCTTGCGCCTGCAGCATGTCCAGGTGGCGCCGCGCGGAAAGCCCGGGGGCTACGTGGATGACGTGCTGCGTGAGCAGGGCCTCGAGCGGCGCGTGGCACGCGCGGTGCCGTACTTCATGACGGGGCTGATGCTGGTGGCGCGGACGGACTACGTCCTGACCATCTCCGAGCGGCTGGCCCAGCGCCTGGCGCCCCAGCTCGGCCTGCGCATCCTGGAGCCGCCTCTTCCGCTGCGCCCGTATGCGCTCCAGCTGGTCTGGCACCCTCGGCAGGATGGGGACGCGGCCCACCGCTGGCTGCGGGAGACGCTGGTGCGCGTGGCGCACTCCGTCGCTGGCGACGTGCACCCCAACCCGCGCACTCGGCTCGACGCCACGGATCCCACGAGCGGCGTTACGCGGAAGCGGCACCCCCGCCCGCGCCGGCGGCCATAGTTGCATCCCGTGAAAGGAGTTGTTTCGAGAGTGCTCGTTGATGGCGACGTGCTCCGGCCTGAATAGTTCCCGTGCACCTCAACCCGCCGCCGAGCGGAGGAGCGTCACATGAGCCTCAAGGATCCGAACGTCGTCAACCCGAAGCAGAAGAAGCGCGTCGCCATCGTCATCGCCAACCCCGCGACCTCTGTGACGACGGGCTGGCCCGTGGGCTTCTGGTGGAGCGAGCTGACCCACCCGTACTTCGTGCTCACCGAGAAGGGCTACGAGGTGGAGGTGTTCAGCCCGAAGGGCGGCAAGTGCGAGGCGGACGGGTTGAGCGATCCGAGAGATCCCAGCGGCTACTCCGCCAGCGATCTCATCAGCATGGGGTTCATCGCCACGCCGAGCCTGGCGAAGCTCATCGAGCAGACGCGGAAGGTGTCCGAGATCGACGTGTCGAAGTTCGACGCCATCGTGGTGGCGGGCGGCCAGGCGCCCATGTTCACCTTCGAGGGGGCCACGGACCTGCACAAGAAGTTCGCGGAGTTCTACGAGGCGGGGAAGATCGCCTGCGCGCTGTGCCACGGGGTGGCCATCTTGCGCTACGCCCGGCTGAGCAACGGGGAGTACCTGGCGAAGGGCAAGACGGTGACGGGCTTCGCCAACGTGGAGGAGGACTTCGCGGACAACGCGGTGTGGAACATGGGCGCGCTGCCGCGCGACAAGCACCTGATGCCCTGGCGCGTCGAGGACGAGCTGAAGCGGATCGGGGCCAACTACGTGCAGGCGGGCCTGTGGCGCGAGTTCGCCATCCGGGACGGCAACCTCATCACCGGGCAGCAGAACTTCTCGGGGAGCGCCACGGCCGAGCTGCTGGCGCAGGCGCTGGGCGTCTGAGCCGCGCGCACGAGGACCTGGCGGCGAACGCGCCTGGGGCCTGTCGGGAAGGGCTATGAAAGAGCTCTCTGCATAGTTCTTCCGCCTCGGGGCTCTGATGAGCAGAGGGACCCCGACTGCTCATGTCGCATCACGTAGAGCCGACTGAATCTCCGTGTCTGACCGATGACATCGTGGCCCAGCTGCTCGACGGGCGGCTGGCTTCGGACGAAGTGTCCCTCCTGCATCGTCATGCCGCGGAGTGTCATGAGTGCCAGGAGCTCCTGATCTGGGTGGTGCGCGGAGACGAGCACCCGGAAGAGGGCCCCGAGCCGCCACCCAGGCCGCTCGCCGCACCCCAATGTCCTCACCGTGTTCCGCATCGGTGAGGCCGGGGGGCAGCCCTACATCGAGGCATCGACGCCGACTTCGCCTCGCTCATCGAGCGCTGCCTCCACCCGGAGCCGCGGGCGCGCATCGCCTCGGCGGAGGTGCTCTGCGCCCGGCTCGAGCGGCTCCAGCCACCTCACGAGCTCTCCGCCGGCAATCCATAGCGGGGCCTGGCCGCCTTCGAGGCCGAGCACCGCGCGCTCTCTTCCTTGGACGAGATCCCTGGGCGGCCTCTATGGCGGGCCGCGGCTGCAAGCGCACCTGGAGACGCAGCGAGCGCCGCCAGCAGCACCTGGCAGGTCAGCGAGCAGGCCGCCGCGAGGACGAGCGGCATGGGAGGTGCTTGGGGTTTTGTGCCACATTCCGGTGGCGCTTGCCCAGGGGGGTGAATCCCGATTCAGCCTGGGGTGCGGAGCACCTCATGTATTCGAAGCAAGAGGTGCGGCATGCTGCGGCTCGTCAGGTTATTGATGGTGGCCAGAGGGCGAGGAGCACCGTTTGGCATCGTTGAGTCCTCCTATCCGCTTCCTCATCTATCCGTCGCTTGGAGAGGTCAGGGAGCACGTCAGGACTGAGTTCTTCGGGAGGCTGCTCTCGCAGCGCGCGGGGCGGCCCATCGTGGTGGAGCTGGCTCGGACCTATGAGATGGTCGAGCAGGAGCTGGCCGCGGGCCGGGTGGACATGGCGTGGGCCACCGCCGAGCAGTGCAATGCCTTCGAGCCCCAGGCCCGCGCCATCCTGCGCGCGGTGAGGTCCGGGCGCTGGTTCTACCACGCCGCCCTCATCTGTCGGTCGGACGCCCCCCTCGGCATGGAGCAGCTGCGAGGTGCGCGCGCCGCCTGGGTGGCCCCCCTGTCCACCGGAGGGCACCTGCTGGCCCGGCGCCACCTGGAGGCGCGGGGCACGCCTCCAGAAGAGGTCTTCTCCAGCCAACACTTCCTGGGGAGCTACCGCAACGCCCTGCTCGCGGTGCTCCAGGGAGAAGCGGACGTCACCTCGCTCTTCACCACCCACCCGGACGAGGTCACCGTGCGTGCGGGCCTGGCTCAGCGCGTGGGCGCCGCCGAGCGCGGGCTGACGCCCTTCGCCTTCACCGAGCCGACCCTCTCCGATGGGATCATCCTCACCCAGCAGCTGGCGGAGGCGGATGCCGCCGCCATGATCTCGGCCCTCACCGCGATGACGCATGACGGGAGGGGAATGGAGCCGCTGCTCGGCCTCTTCAACATTGAGGGCTTCGTGCTCGCGCGCGACGCGACATCCCCGCGGCCCGAAGCCCTGCCGGTCCGGCGCGCGGAGTCCCTCGCGGTGCTGCTCGATCAGGAGGAGCGGTGCCAGCGCCTGTGCTCCTCCACCGGCGTGGCCTTCGGCCAGGAGCTCCAGGACGGGGGAGGGCAGCGGCTGACGGAGGTGCTGCCCCCCGAGGCGAGTGCTCCCCTGGAGACGCTCGCGCGCGCGGCGCGGCACAATGGCATCGGCGGCCGGGTGGAGTACCGCCTGGAGGTGGACGGGGAGACGCGGCTCTACGCCGCCGAGGCTACGCCACAGGCGGCGCGCTCGGGAGCGACCTCGCCGGGCACGGCCCTGTTGGTGCGCGACATCACCGAGCAGCACGCGTTGGAGACGGAGCTGTACCGGCTGGCCTCCTTCCCGCTCCTCCACCCCGAGCCGATGCTGGAGCTCGGGCAGGACGGCACCCTGCACTACGCCAACCCGGCCGCCACCACCGCCTTTCCGGACCTGCTGGTGCTGGGCGCGAGCCACCCGCTGGTGGAGGCCTCGCTGGCGGGGGTCCACCGGAACACGCCCAGCGGCGGACCGCCCCTGGTGCAGATCGGCCAGCATCACTGGGAGCTGGTGATCTTCTCCCTGCAGGAGGCCGGCGTCATCCGGGTGTTCGCCAAGAACGTGACGGCGCGAAAGCAGATGGAGACGCGCCTGCTCCAGGCCGATCGCATGGGAGCGCTGGGCCGGCTGGCCTCGCGGGTGGGCCATGAGATGAACAACCCCCTGGCCTTCCTGATGGCCAACCTCTCCTTCGCCAGCGAGGAGATTGGCCGGCTCCGGGAGGCGCTGCTCAGCGGGCAGGGCATGGCCGCCCTGGGCGGAGTCGACGAGATCCTGGATGCGCTGAGCGAGTCCCGCGAGGGCGCCGAGCGGCTGAGGCTGATCGTCCAGGATCTCCACCTGATGGTGCGCGAGCCGCCGGCGCACCGGACGTGGGTGGACGTGCACCAGGTGCTGGAGGACAGCCTGAAGCTGGTCCGCAACGAGCTGCGCCACCGCGGCCGCCTGGAGAAGGACTTTCGGCCCGTGCCGCTGGTGGAGGCGGACGAGGCGCGGCTCGGTCAGGTGTTCCTCAACGTGCTGCTCAACGCGGTGCAGGCGATGTCGGATAAGCACGCGGCGCGCAACCTGCTGCGCGTGAGCACCTACACCAGCCCGCGGGGGGATGTGGTGGTGGAGGTGCAGGACACCGGCGTGGGGATGAAGCCCGAGGTGCTCTCGCGCCTCTTCGAGCCCTTCTTCACCACGCGCCCCAACAGCATGGGGATGGGGATGCCGGTGAGCCACGCCATCGTCACCAGCCTGGGAGGCACCCTGCGCGCGGAGAGCCAGCCGGGCGCGGGCACGCTCATCACCATCACCCTGCCCGTGGACTGATGCGGCTCAGCGCGGGGGGCCAGGCTCCTGCGGGGATGGGGGCTCGGGGGACCGGGGGTTCGGCAGGTTCAGCTGCCGGGCCAGGGCGGCGCGCAGCGCGGCGTCGAAGCCCTCGCCATAGACATGGATCTCCACCTCGCCACAGCGGAACGTCTCCCGCGGGGGGCCGTACTGCCGCTCGAAGGCCGCGGTGTCCATGCCGCGAGGGATGAGGAAGTTGTAGTCCGGGCGCGGGCCGCGCTCGTCGAGGTACCAGTCAAGGTTGTTGATCCAGTGATGGGCCTGGCCCTTGGGATTGAGCTGGTTCACGCGCAGCCCCGTGCGCGAGAACATCGAGACGAGCTTGGCGTTCCAGTAGTCCGAGACGCCCCGGCCCAACCCGCGGCGTGCCTGGTTCTGGTCCAGGCACTCGACGAGGGGCGGGTAGAACCCGGAGAGCCTCGGCCCCTGGGTGTGCCAGGGCGAGCGGAGGATGAACGCGCCCCACGCCACGACGGCCAGCCCGAGCGCCCCGGCACCGAGCCGCCGCTGCCACCGCTCGCGAGGCACCCGTGCGCCGACGAAGGCCCCCGCGAGGAACGGCAGCACCAGGGGCAACACCAGGTAGCGGAAGCTCTCCGGATCCGTGAAGAGCCCCGTCAGCACCACGGCGCTCGCGTTGGCCCCCACCATCAGCACCGTGTAGAGGCATACCGTGTACAGGCCCGACCACGGCGAGTCGGGTGCCGTCCAGCGTCTGCGCTGCGTCACGGCCACGGCCACGGCCCCCAGCACCAGTGATGCCCAGACCCCCATCACGACAGGCCTGGCCTGGAACTGCTCCCCCACCGCGGCGCCGAGCTGGCGCAGACTCTCCCACGCCTGCCCCAGACGCAGCCGGGTGAAGCCGGCGTTCGGGCGCCTGGGCGTGAGCCAGCGCACCGCCCAGAAGCCCAGCAGCGTACTCACGCTCAGCACCCCGAGCATCAGCCCCAGCCGTCGCCACCGCGCGGGGCGCTGCAGCCATGCCAGCAGGACGAAGCCGATCCCCACCGGCGCGGTGAAGGCGACCACGAAGAGGCTGTCCGAGGCGCTCGCCAGGAAGCACACCCCACCCAACAGCCAGGGCGCCCCTCGCGAACCACCCTGGTAGGTGCGAAGCGCGAGCGCGAGCGCCACCACCGCCAGCAGGACCACGCTGAAATGGAAGGCATTGAGGAGCGCGTACCGCATGAACGGGAAGTGGCCCGCCGCGTAGCCGAGCAGCAGCGCATCCACCACCACCACGGCCAGCAGGTGCCCCAAGGCCCCTGTGCCTGGCGGCGACACGGTGCGCACGAGGTACCGCAGGGCCAGCACCAGCAGGACGAGCTGCACGACTCCGTACGCGAGCGCGGCGTGCACGAAGGGATCGATCAGCGCGTCCAGCAGGAAGTACAGCGCCATGTCCGGGAAGAAGTACGGCGCGGGTGTCAGCCGCCAGCCTGCCCACCGGCCCTCCGCTTCGAAGAGATCCTGGTAGAGGGCTGGCAGGTAGAGGTTGTCCGCCGTGAAGAGGGCGGCAGCGTCCAGCGAGCCGTCGCTGAAGCGGAAGAAGAGGTCCACCAGCGCCACGCCGAGCAGCGCCCACGCCCCCGCCTCCAGCAGCCACCGGACCGGACCGCGCAGGGGCTCTGGCGTCGGGGCTCGATGGGGCGTGTCGGGCCCGAGGGGCGGAGGAGCGGGAGGCGGGTTCATCGGGAGCCAGGGAGCCTGCGCGGCGGCGGCGGCGAGCGGGTTGTCATAGTGGCTCGAGGCAACGAAATCCATCGAGGTGACACCCACGGGCGGATCCGCGAGACTGCAGGGCATGGGTTCCCGAGAGGAGGCGCGCACGCCAGGTGCGCCCGCCGGCAACATCTCCGTGGTCCGGCTGCCGAACAGCTGGTTCATCCTTTGTGCCTCCCGCGAGCTGGGGCACAGGCCGATCGCCCGCATGCTGCAGGGCACCCCCCTCGTGCTCTTCCGAGGGGTGGGGGGCCAGCCCGCCGCGCTCCTGGATCGCTGCCCGCACCGCAACGTGCCGCTGTCGTTGGGGCGCGTGGTGAGCGGCCAGCTCCAGTGCGGCTACCATGGGTGGACGTTCGACGCGGCCGGCGAGTGCCGCGCCATCCCGGGGCTGTCGGGGGACACGCGCGCCAAGGCCCGCTGCGCGGCCTCGTACGCGGTGCGCGAGCAGGACGGCTTCGTCTGGGTGTACTCGACGCCCGGGGTGGAGCCGACGACGGAGCCCTACCGCTTCCCGCTGCTGGACGCGAAGGGCTACAGCACCGTGCGCCGCACCGTGCGCGCGCCGGGCTCGCTGCACGCGACGCTGGAGAACACGCTGGACGTGCCGCACACCGCGTTCCTCCACGGCGGCCTGTTCCGCACGGCGAAGAAGAGCAACGAGATCGACGTGGTGGTGCGGCGGAGCGCGGATCGCGTGGAGGCCGAGTACATCGGCGAGCCTCGCCCGAAGGGGCTGGTGGGCAGGCTGCTGGCGCCGGGCGGCGGGGTGGTGCAGCACTTCGACCGGTTCCTGCTGCCGTCGATCGCCCAGGTGGAGTACCGCATTGGCGACGACAGCCACCTGATGGTGACCTCGGCGATGACGCCGGTGTCCGACTGGGACACGCTCGTCTACGCGGTGGTGACGTTCCGGCTGCCCATCCCGCACTGGCTGGTGAAGCCGTTCCTCACGCCGGTGGCGCTGCACATCTTCTCGCAGGACGCGCGCATCCTCCGGGAGCAGACGGACACCATCCACCGCTTCGGCACGGAGATGTACGTGTCCACGGAGCTGGACGTGCTGGGGCCGGCCATCCTCCGGCTGCTGCGCTCCGTGGAGCGCGAGCAGCCGGGCGCCTCCTCGGAGCCGGTGCACGAGACGCGGCTGAAGATGCTCGTGTGAGCGAGGGGCTCAGCCCCGGGGCCGACGGATGGGAGGAAGCGGCCATCGGCGGGCAACGGAGGACGGGGGGGCGTGGGGAGGCATGGAGTGACTTGTACCGGACAGGATGCCGCCCTTTCAGCGCCTCCTCCGCGCGCGGAGGGCCGCCGAGCTTCCACCAGCCAACGGAAGGAGGGGCGAGGCAGTCGCGTGTCGCCGGAGTTCCCTGACAGGCTCCCGCGCATGCCGAAAGACAAGCTCGTCTTCGCCCAGTCCGTGGAGGCCCTCTTCGTCCGGGCGCTCGGGCCGCACCTGACCTCCGAGGGGCGGCGCTGCCTGCGCGATGAGGGGTTGGACCTGTCCGAGCCGCTGCGGCCCGCCTATCCGCTGGAGCAGTGGCGGGCCTTCCTGCGCGTGGCCGCGCTGGATGTCTTTCCGGGCGAGCCGCCCCAGGGGGCCTACTTCGGCCTCGGCGAACGGTACGTGCAGGGCTACCAGCAGACGGCGGTGGGCCGGGCGAGCATGGCGCTCGTCGCGCGCCTGGGCGCGCGCGGCACGCTGGAGCGCATCACCCGTGGGGCGCGCGCCGGCAACAACTTCAACGAGGTGTGGGTGGAGGAGCTGGACAAGCAGGCGGCCACGGTGTGGATGAAGGACGTGTCCGCGGACAACCCCTTCTTCGCCTGCGGCTTCCTGGCGGAGACGCTGCGGGGCTCGGGCGCCACGGACATCCACGTGGAGCCCATCGCCTTCGACGGCACCGCGGCCACCTTCCGGCTCGCCTGGGAGGCGGCAGGCCGGCGCCCCACCGGGGTCGCCGTGGAGTGAGCCAACTCCCCGAACTTCCTTGGGCTCGGGACCGCCTCGAGGCGGATTGACGGCGCCCTGCACCTGTGTTCAGGCTGTGGTTGCGCCATGGCCCCGCAGATCTCGATCGATTTCTACGCCGCTCAGGCGGCGCACTCCTCTCTGATGCCGTTCCACCCGGTGGTGCGGCGGTGGTTCGCCGAGCGGCTGGGCGAGCCCTCGCGGCCCCAGGTGGAGGGCTGGCCGCTGATCCAGGGCGGGCATGACGTCCTCATCGCCGCGCCCACGGGCAGCGGCAAGACGCTGACGGCCTTCCTGGCCGCGCTGGACGGGCTCTTCCGGCAGGCGCTGGAGGGCACGCTGCCGGATCACACCCAGGTGCTGTACGTGTCGCCGCTCAAGGCGCTGGGCAACGACGTGCAGAAGAACCTGCTGCAGCCGCTGGAGGAGCTGCTGGCGCGGGCTCGCGCGGAGGGCTTCGCGCCCCAGGAACTGCGCGTGCAGGTGCGCACCGGGGACACCTCCGCCTCCGAGCGCGCGCAGATGATCAAGCGCCCGCCGCACATCCTCATCACCACGCCGGAGTCGCTCTACCTCTACCTCACGGCGGACCGGGCCCGGGCCACGCTGCGCGCGGTGCGCACCGTCATCGTCGACGAGATCCACGCGCTGGCGCGGGACAAGCGGGGCAGCCACTTCACGCTCTCCATGGAGCGGCTCAAGGCGCTGACGGAGGTGCGCCCGCAGCTCATCGGCCTGTCGGCCACGCAGAAGCCGCTGGACCGGATCGCCGCCTTCCTCACGGGCGCCTCGCACGTGGAGTGCAAGCGGGTGGAGGTGGGGCACCTGCGGCCGTGGGAGCTGAAGGTGGAGATCCCCGACGCGGAGCTGGGCTCGATGGCCACCCATGAGATGTGGGGGCAGATCTATGACCGGCTGGTGCAGCTCACCTCGGAGCACCGCACCACGCTGATCTTCGTCAACACGCGGAAGATGGCCGAGCGCGTGGCGCATGATCTCGGCGAGCGGATCGGCAAGGAGAAGGTGGCGGCGCACCACGGGAGCATGTCGCGGGAGATCCGCCTCTCGGCGGAGGAGCGGCTCAAGAGCGGGCAGCTCTCGGTGATGGTGGCCACCGCCTCGCTGGAGCTGGGCATCGACGTGGGCAACGTGGACCTGGTGGTGCAGCTGGGCAGCACGCGCGCCATCTCCGTGCTGCTGCAGCGGGTGGGCCGCGCCGGCCACTACAAGGGCGGCATCTCCAAGGGCATCCTCTTCGCGATGACGCGCGACGAGCTGGTGGAGTGCGTCGCGCTGCTCAACGCCGTGCGAGAGGGCGAGCTGGACGCGGTGCGCATCCCGGAGAAGCCGCTGGACGTGCTGGCGCAGCAGATCGTCGCCGCGTGCGCGTGCGAGGAGTGGGACGAGCGGGCGCTGTACTCCCTGTTCCAGCGCGCGTACCCGTACCGGGAGCTCACGTGGGAGGAGTACCTGGCGGTGCTGGAGACGCTCTCGGAGGGGATCTCCCTGCGCCGGGGCCGCAGCGGGGTGCACCTGCACCGCGATCGGGTGAACCACCGGCTGAAGGGGCGGCGAGGCGTGCGCATCACCGCGCTGACCAACGGCGGCGCCATCCCGGACACCTTCACCTTCGCCGTCACGGCGGAGCCGGAGGGCAAGGTGGTGGGGCAGCTGGACGAGGACTTCGCGGTGGAGTCCTCGCCGGGGGACATCTTCCTGCTGGGCTCCACGGCGTGGCGCATCCAGCGCGTGCTGGGCAGCACGGTGCAGGTGGAGGACGCGAAGGGGGCGCCGCCCACGGTGCCCTTCTGGCGCGGCGAGGCCCCGGGGCGCACGGACGAGCTGTCGCTGCAGGTGGGCCGGCTGCGCGAGGAGCTGCCGCGGCACGAGGACCCCGCCGCCTTCCTGGAGAAGCAGCTGGGGGTGCCCGCGCCCGCGGCGGACGCGCTGCTGGGCTACCTGCGGCTGGGGCAGAAGATGCTGGGCGTGATGCCCAGCCACACCACGGTGGTGGCCGAGCGCTTCTTCGACGAGGCGGGCGGCATGCAGCTCATCATCCACGCGCCCTTCGGCAGCCGCATCAACCGCGCCTGGGGCATGGCGCTGCGCAAGCGCTTCTGCCGCTCCTTCGACTTCGAGCTGCAGGCGGCGGCCACCGAGGACGGCATCCTCCTGTCCCTGGGCGAGCAGCACTCCTTCCCGCTGGGGGACATCTTCGACTTCCTCCACCCGGACAACGTGGAGGAGGTGCTGGTGCAGGCCATCCTCCAGGCGCCGCTGTTCGGCACGCGCTTCCGGTGGAACGCCACCCGCTCGCTGTCGCTCAACCGCTTCTCCGGGGGCAAGCGTGTGGCGCCCAACCTCCAGCGCGCCCGGAGCGAGGATCTGCTGGCGGCCGTCTTCCCCGCGCAGGTGGGCTGCCAGGACAACCACGGCGGGGCTGACCTCGAGCTGCCGGATCACCCGCTGGTGAAGCAGACAATGGACGACTGCCTGCGCGAGGCCATGGACGTGGACGGCCTGCGCGAGGTGCTGCGCCGCCTCAGGGACGGGCGCATCCGCCTGGAGGCGCGGGACGTGCCGGAGCCCAGCGTCTTCGCGCACCAGATGATCCACAGCATGCCGTACACCTTCCTGGATGACGCGCCGGCCGAGGAGCGGCGGGTGCGCAACGTGGCGCTGCGGCGGGCGCTGCCGGCCGAGGACGCGGCGGCCTTCGGGGCGCTGGACGAGGCGGCCATTGCCCAGGTGGTGGAGGACGCGGCGCCGCCCATGCGGGACGCGGACGAGCTGCACGACGCGCTGCTGCAGCTGGTGATGCTGCGCGCGGAGGAGGTGCCTCGGGGGCTGGAGGTGCCGCTCTTCCAGCAGGGGCGGGTGGCGTGGCTGGAGCTGCCGGGCGGGCGCTTCCTGGTGCCGGCGGAGCGGGGCAGCGCGGCGCGAGCGCTCTTCCCGGACCGGGTGACGCAGCCGCCGCTGCCGGTGCTGGAGGGGGACCGGCCCATGGAGCGGGAGGCGGCGATGCTCCAGGTGGTGCGCGGGTACATGGAGATGCTGGGGCCGACGACGGCCGGCGAGCTGGCGCGGCGGATGCTGCTGGACGAGTCCGAGGTGAACTTCGCCCTGCACCAGCTAGAGGGCACGGGGGGAATCCTCCGCGGCCAGTTCCGCCCGGCGTCCGGCGCCCGCTCGCCGGAGGCGCCGCTGCCGCTCGAGTGGTGTGACCGGCGCCTGCTCCAGCGCATCCACCGGCTCACGGTGGGCCGGCTGCGCAAGGAGATCGAGCCGCTGAGCGCGCAGGACTTCATGCGCTTCCTCTTCCGGTGGCACCACCTGGAGGAGGTGGACGCGCTGCGCGGCTCCACGGGCCTGCTCAAGGCCGTCTCGCTGCTGCAGGGCTACGAGGCGCCGGCCTCGGCCTGGGAGCGCTTCCTGCTGCCCGCGCGCATGAAGGGCTACACGGGCGAGCTGCTGGAGCGCGCGTGCTACGGCGGCGAGGTGGCCTGGGGCCGGCTGACGGTGAAGGACGCGCGGCCGGTGCCGGGGCCTCGCCGGGGAGCGCCGGTGGCCACGCTGGAGCCGGAGGCCCCCCGTGCGCGCGCTCCGCAGCCCACGCGCAACGCGAGCCTCACCTTCGCGCGCCGGGAGGACCTGGACTGGATGCTGGCCTCCGCGCGCCCCAACGCGGTGCTCTCGGACGGGGGCGTGTGGCTGCCGCAGGAGCTGTCCGCCGCGGCGCGGGACGTGGTGGCGGTGCTGGAGCAGCGCGGGGCGTGCTTCTTCAATGATCTCGTCTCGCGCGCGCGCCGGCTGCCGGCGGAGGTGGAGGACGCGCTGTGGGAGCTGGTGGCGAGAGGGCTCGTCACGGCGGACGCGGTGCAGAACCTGCGCGTGCTGCAGAGCCCGGTGCAGCGGCGGCGGCAGAAGCTGTTGCAGCGCGGCGGCCCGGGACGCTGGAGCCTGCTGGTGCCCTCCGAGCCGAAGCAGGCCGACGAGGTGTTGGAGCCGCTCGCGCGCCTGTTCCTCCAGCGCTACGGCATCATCTGGAGGGATCTGGCCATGCGCGAGGCGCTGGCGCCCACCTGGCGCGAGCTGCTGTTCGTGTACCGGCGGATGGAGGCGCGCGGGGAGGTGCGCGGCGGGCGCTTCGTGTCGGGCTTCGTGGGCGAGCAGTTCGCGCTCCCGGAGGCGGTGGACATGGCGCGGGCGGTGCGGCGCCAGGCGCCCTCGGGCATGCGGGTGCAGCTCTCGGCGGTGGATCCGCTCAACCTCACGGGCGTGGTGACGCCGGGGCCGCGGGTGCCCGCCATGGTGGGCAACGTCGTTACCTGGGTGGACGGCATTCCGCAGGGCGTGGACGCGCTCGCCGGGGACGAGGACGAGGGCACGGAGACGCCCGAGGGCGAGGCGGCGGCGAGCTGAGCCAGGGGTGAGCTGCTAGGGTTCCCCTGTCCGAGCGAGGGGAAACGCCGATGCGCCGTCTACTCATACTGGGGCTGCTGCTGCTCACCGCCTGTCCGAAGGAGGAGAAGGAGGAGGAGGTGCCGGTCACCACGGGCCTCATCCAGGGCAAGCTGAACCCGTTCAAGGGCGCGGGGCAGTCCGCGGAGCCGACGGTCGCCCGCCCCCCGTTGCTCCAGGGGGAGAGCGCGGAGGCAGTCTCCCGAGCCATCTCCCGGGCGCTGGCGCGGCAGCAGCAGCAGCGGTTGGAGGTAGGCCGCTCCTCCCTGGAGGTGTCGCAACCGCTCGCGCGGCTCCCCGCGACGGAGCTCACCATCCCCGGTGAAGTCATCGTCCGCTTCGAGCGGGCGGGGCTGAGCGCGGCGCTGGCCGTGGAGGAGCTGAAGGTGCCTGGCTACCGCGTGGTGCACAAGGGCTACGCCAGCGAGCACCTGCACCTGCTGGGCTTCGAGCCGCTCGACGGCCGCGGGCTGACGGTGGCGGAGACGGGCCAGCTCGCCGCGCAGGTGGCGGAGTTACCCGGCGTGCGCTTCGCGGAGAACAACCTGCGCATGTACCCGTTCCGGACGCCCAACGACAGGAACTACCCCGGGCAGTGGCACTACCCCGCGATCAACCTGCCAGCCGCCTGGGAGGTGAGCGTGGGCGCCGCCGCCGTGACGGTGGCCGTGCTGGACAGCGGGATCGGCGTCCACCCGGATCTCACCCCGCGCATCGTCGGCGGCTACGACATGATCTCGGACGCGGCCAGCGCGGGGGATGGCGACGGGCGCGACGGCGACCCCACGGACATGGGGAAGGACGAGCCAGGAGGAGGCTCCTCGTGGCACGGCACCCACGTGGCGGGCACGCTCGGCGCGGCGACGGACAACGCTGACGGGGTGGCGGGGGTGACGTGGGCCGCGCGCATCGTGCCGGTGCGCGTGCTCGGCAGGGCAGGGGCCAGCATGTTCGATGTCGTCGCGGCGATGAGCTGGGCCGCGGGTGGCAGCGTGCCGGGGCTGCCCCCCAACCCGCACCCCGCGAGGGTCGTCAACATGAGCCTCGGGGGAGCCGCCCCGCCGCAGCAGGCGTACCAGGACGTCATCGACGAGCGCCTGGCGGCGGCCGGCACCCTCTTCGTCATGGCCGCGGGCAACGAGAACACGAACGCGGCCAACATCACGCCCTGCAACCAGCAGAACGTCCTCTGCGTGGGCGCGACGAACTTCGCCGGCCGGCGCAGCAGCTACTCCAACTTCGGCGCTCCGGTGGACGTGATGGCCGCGGGCGGCGAGATGACCGAGGACCTCAACGGAGACAAGCACCCGGATGGGGTGCTCTCCACCTGGTTCGACGCGAGCGGCCAGCCGGCCTACACCATCAAGCAGGGGACGAGCTTCGCCGCTCCGCACGTGGCGGGGGTGGTGGCGCTGATGCTGGCGGTGGATCCGAGCCTGAGCCTGGCGCAGGTGGAGAACATCCTGACGCTCACCGCGAGCGCGAGCAGCCAGTGCCCCGAGGGCTGTGGCGCGGGCCTGGTGAACGCGCAGGCGGCGCTCAAGAAGGTGGCGGGAGGCTCCGAGGGGGATCCGCCCAGGCTGGGCGTCACCACCTCGCTGCTGTCCTTCCGCGGCGGTGGCGAGGCGCAGCGGCTCCTCCTCTCCAACCTGGGCGCCGGCACGTTGCGGGTGACGGTGGCGAAGTCGGGGCCGCAGGCCTCGGCGGTGTCCCTCCCGACCGACACGGTGTCCGTGCCGGCCTTTGGCACGAAGCCGCTGGTGGTGGAGGTGAACACGGCGGGGCTGGCGGACGGGGAGTACTCGGCGACCCTCGCGCTGACGGGGACGAATGAGGACACCGGCGCGGAGGCGGGCACGGCGACGGTGGCGGTGAGGATCCGGGTGGGCGTGGCGGCGGACCGGGATGCGGTCATCCTCTTCGCGTGGCAGGACGAGCTGAAGGCGTGGCACATCGAGGAGGAGGCCGCGGCGGTGGTGACGGTCGCGTCCGGCTACCAGTACTCCATCCAGCTGCCGCCGAGGACGTACTACACGGTGGCGGGCATCGACGACGACGCGGATGGCAAGTTCTTCGAGGATGGTGAGCGTACGGGCTTCTGGCGGAACGTGGATGACTTCGAGCCCATCCCGCTGGAGGTGGGGCAGACGGTGTCGGGCATCAACTTCGATCTGGTGCCGCTGGCGACCATCGACGACACGCCGGCGCTGGTGGTGGGGAGCGCGTGTAGCAGCAACGCGGAGTGCCCGGACGGCGGCCAGTGTGAGCTGGGCTACCCGGGGGGGTACTGCACCCGGGAGTGCGCGACGCAGCCGTGCCCGGCGGGCTCCAAGTGCTACGTCGTGAACTCCTCCACGGGGGCGAAGGCCTGCCTCGCGAGCTGCTCGGCGCCGGGCCAGGGGCGGAGCGACTGCCGCGCGGACTACGTCTGCTACGACGATAGGGCGGGAGCGGGCGAGTGCCTGCCGAGCTGCGGCGTCTTGAACATCTGCGGGGGGGCGACCCCCACCTGCGCCGCCAGTGGCTACTGCCAGTAAGGCCGGGCCACGGCTCGCCAGGGCGTGCGAGCAGCGCCTCGCGCGAGCCTCAGTTCGCGGGCCTGGCGGAGGGGAGGGTGACGCGGAAGGTGGTGCCTTGGTTGAGCTCGCTCTCCACGGCGATGGAGCCGCCGAGCGCGGTGATGATGCTGTGGACGAGCGCGAGCCCCAGCCCCGTGCCTTCCCCCACGGGCTTCGTCGTGAAGAACGGATCGAAGATGCGCTCCAGGTTCTCTCGAGGGATGCCGCAGCCCGTGTCGCGAACCTCCACCAGGACCAGGCCCGTGGGCTCCTGGCGCGCCGCCACGCGGACCTCGTGCTGCTCGGCGCGGCCCTCGGGGATGGCCTGCGCCGCGTTGATGAGCAGGTTGAGGAACACCTGTCCCAGGCGTGACGCGCTGCCTGGCACCCGCGGCACCTCCCCCAGCTCCTCCACGAGCCGCGCGCGGCGGCGGATCTCATGCGCGGCGATCTTCACCGCGGCGCGCAACACCTCCTTCAGGTCCACCTGCCCGGTGCTGGCGTCATCCGGGCGCGACAGCATCTTGAGATCCTGGACGATGACGCGCACCCGCTCGGCGCCCTCCTTCGCCTCGGACAGCGCGGTCAGCAGCTCCCGCCGGTCCTCCTCGGACATGGAGGTGGCCTGCGTGTCGTGGAGCTCGCTTTGCAGGTAGTGGAGGTTGGTGATCACGTAGGTCAGCGGGTTGTTGATCTCGTGTCCCACGCCCGCGGCGAGCCGGCCCATGGCCGCCAGCCGGTCGGCGAACATGAGCTGCGCCTGCATGGTCTGGAGCTGGTGCAGGCTGTTGGCCAGCTGGGAGTTGGCGCTCTCGAGCTCCAGGGTGCGCGCGCGCACCACCTGCTCCAGCGCGGCGTTGTAGCGGAGGAGGTCGCGCTCGGCCGTCTCCACGTCTCGGCGACGCTCGTGCTCGGCCGTCTCCGCCTCGGCCTGCCGCATCCGCTCCTTCTCGGCCAGGCTCTCTCGC
Source organism: Myxococcaceae bacterium (assembly GCA_016926755.1). Lineage (GTDB taxonomy): Bacteria > Myxococcota > Myxococcia > Myxococcales > Myxococcaceae > Hyalangium. The sequence continues at coordinate 16,258 of JAFGNZ010000193.1, forward strand.
AGCTCCTGGGCCAGCCGATTGATGGCTTGCGCGAGCGCGCCCAGCTCATCCTCGCGTGAGGCGGGGAGCTCTGCCTTGAGGTCTCCGCCGCGGATGCGATCGGTGCCGGCCCGGAGCTCGGCCAGCTCACGCGGCACGGGTAGCAGGAGCAGCACAGCCAGCAGCCCCAGCAGCAGGCCCGCCGCGACGGGGGCGAGCCCGCCAGCCTGCTGGGCCCGGTGGAGGTGCTCGTCCAGCAGCGCCTGGAGCTTGCGCTGCTTCTCGATCTTTGCGCCCATGGCCTTGTCGAGGTGGGGGCCCACCTCCTGCTCATAGGTTGCGAATAGCTCCCACCACCCCGAGGGGGCGGGCGATGAGCTGACCGTAGCTGGTCGCAGGACGACCTCCGCGCCCTCCGCCCACTGTCGCCGGGCCTCGTAGAGGGCTTGGAGGAGCTGCGGCTCGTTCACATCTCCCGGGAGCTCCTGCCACTGCTGCTCGGTGCGGAGGCCTTCCTGGAGCTTCTCGAGATCCTCGTGGAGGAGCTGCTCGTGCTCGCGCAGGAGCTCTCGGGTCTCTGTCCCCAGGCGCCCCGCCTGGAGCATGCGCCCGAGGTAGGTCCATGCGCGGCTCTGCATCCCTGCAAAGAGGCCGAGCTGCTGGTCCAGGGCGGAGATCCGGGCGCGGAGCTCCCGTGCGCGCGAGGCGCTCTGGAAGAGCACGCCCCCCATGGCGGCCACGAGGCCGAGCGCCACGCCCACGAACAGCAGGATCCTGGTCCGGATCGACATATGGAGGGGGGATTAAGGGAAACGTGGCGCGCGCACAAGCCACCCTTGCATTGGGGCACGCGGTGAGAGGCATTGCGCCCGACATGAAGGGGAAGGCCACCGTCCGGCACCGTGGACGCCCGTCCGGCGCCGTGGACGCCCGTCCGGCGACGTGGACGCTCAGGGGGGAATTCCTGGACCTCACGTCAGCGGTACCGGAGGTCGGCGCGCGCAACAGCCCGAGATGACAGGGCTTCGACGGCAATCCGGGCCTGACGAGCTGCGCGGAGAAGGGCTGGCCTGGGACGTGCATCAACCGTTCGCCAACACGAATCCACGTAGTCCACCGAGGGTCCGCATGTCGTCCAGGCTGTTGGGCGTGATGATGTCGTTGTTCCTGTCCCTTCCCTTTCTTGCGCTCGCGCAGACAGAAGTCTGCGAGCCGTCCCAGGTCGAGCCCTGTCAGCTCGCCAATGGCTGTGGGGGGACGAAGGTCTGCAACCGCTTGGGGACAGGGTATGGGCAATGCAAGTCGGATCCGGAATCCGTGCTCGGAGCAGCCTGCACTGGGTGTGGCGGGAGGGCAGGGACGATGGTCTGCGACTGGTTCGGGAACTACACCGGCTGCCGGGTAGCGGATCTCGAGAGCTGCAACAACTGCGATGACAATGGCGACGGGTTCAAGGACAACGATGTGGGCGTCCGCCAGGACAACTCTCTCGTGAGCGTCTGCAACCCGAACGCGTGCAGCGTGGCGGGCCACAAGACTTGCATCAACGGGGCGTGGAGTTCCTGCAGTGGATGTGGCGGGACGGCCCCGTGCACGGGCTGCCGGAATAAGAGCGGCACGACATCCTGCGACTGGAACTGCGGCAAGGGCGTGTGCAACGTTGGCCCGGAGACCTGCAACGACTGCGATGACAACGCCGACGGCTACCAGGACAACGCGCCCGGCGTCCCCCTGCACAACTCGCTGACGCTGACCTGCGGCCCCAACGTCTGTGGCCAGGCGGGCACGCAGGCGTGCACCGACGGTGTTCCCTCGACCTGCGTGTTCGCCGAGGGCTGCAACAACTGCGACGACGACAGTGACGGCGTCGTGGACGAAGGACTGTCCTGCCAGCCGTGTGACTTGTGAGCCAGGGCCCGCGTGGCCGGCTCTTGGAGATCCATCATGATTCGACGGAGTGTTCCTCGGTCCGCGCGTGCGGGCCGTTTCGGGTACTGGCTTGCGCTCGGGTGGAGCGCTGCCCTGGTGTGGGGCTGCGGGGTGCAGCAGGAGGAGGCGCTCCACGCGCCCAGTCCAGCAAGCAGGAGGGTGCTCACCGAGCATCGCCCCCTCATCCCTTCCCATCCTCCCAGCAAGAGCGTGGGAGAGGACTGCACCACCTACGGTCGGGCGGAGTGCCTCTCCGGGATCTGCCTGCACGTGAAGCCGCGGCGCGACGCGGGCTACTTCTGCAGCCAGATGTGCCTCGGCACCGCGGAGTGCCCGGAAGGCTGGCGGTGCGCACGGCTGATGCCTGGAGGCGCGGAGGATGGCGTGTGCCAGCCGCCCTCGAGCTGGGTCTCGGCGGCGGCTCAGCCCCGCTCGCCCGTTCTTCAGCACGAGCCCTCGAGCCCCTGAGTCACCTCTTCACCTTCAACCCTGAGATGAGCCGGCCGTGAAGGCCAGGCTCCGAGTCGATCCATGCGAGTGTTGAATCTCTTCTCGTGGCTGGCGCGTCGGTGCCAGCGTGTCGTGTCTTGCAGTCTGGTGGTGTTGGGCCTGGGCCTGGGCGTGGCCCTGGCCTCGGGAGAGAGCGCGGAGGAGGTGGCCGGGCGCGCGGAAACCATCGCCCAGGCGGCGCTCGTCCCGCGTCCATCGCTGGGCGGACCGAAGGACTTTGGGGCCTCGAGCGAGCCTGTATCGCTGGGGAGCCTGCGTCCCCTGCACAGCGTGGTGGACGTGACGGTGAGGGGCAGCGTCGGGGACTTCTCCCTGGTGCGGTACTACTCCTCGACGGATGACACCTGGCGCGTGCGGAGCGGCGACCCGGAGAGCGAGCCCTTCGGCACCGCCCCGCTCGCCTCGGGAGGGAGCTCCACGGGCAGGGCTCTGCGGTGGTGGCACAGCCTCTACAGCTTCGTGCAGGTCCGCTACCCCCATTGCACTCCCGCGCAAGAGGCGGATGGGACGTGTGACTCCAGCATTCCCTACTACGTCGTTCGGGACACTTCGGGGCGCAAGCACCAGTTCATGTTCTGCGAGCCCCAGTTTCCGCAGTCCACGTGCATGACCGTGAGCGAGGCCGAGCCGGAGCTGAAGCTCACGCAGGGAGGCGGCTTCGTGCTGCACACGCCGGAGGGGCGCTACCACTACCGGACCCAGGTGGGAGAGACCTACCTGCTCAGCTATGTCGAGGATGCGCAGTACGACGAATCAGCCAACTGCCAGGGTCCTCTGGGGTGCCGCCGGCGAGTCACCCTCTCCTATGTGGCGCCTCCTGCCTGTCAGGGGACGACCGTGGACTCGGGGGAGCTCTTCGTGGACGAGGCGCTCACCGGGAGCGGAGCGAGGCTCAAGTTCAACTATGGCCAGCTCCCACGTAGGGGCGGGGCCGCCGGCGAGCATGAGTGTGTCCTCAGCTCTGTCGGCCTTGTTGGCACGGATGGAGCCCCGGCGCGGACGGTGGTGCAGTACGAGTATACGGAGGACCAGGCCGCGCTGCTCTCGGCGGCGTACCGCCCCGAGACTCGCAGCCGGACGACGTACGAGTACAACCTGGCAGGGCAGCCTGCGTGGATCATCAAGCAGGACGGGAAGCTCATTACTCAGAAGCTCCTCGACACGGAGCGTGGGCATCTGCTGCAGGACTCCGGGCCGGATCGGGCCTATGCGGTGACGGCGGAGAACAACCGGGTCGGGACGGTGGTCGAGATCTGCCACCCAGGCGTCTTCGGTCCCGAGAGCCTCCTGGACCAGGTCAACAGCTCCTGCAAGCCGACACAGTGGCAGTACTTCAAGGATCCCCAGGCGAGCTCCGGTGACGGCACAGGGGGAGCGGTGCAGCTGAACCAGGACTTCCTCCTGAAGAACTACGACAAGCAGGGGCCATTGCTCACCAAGACGATCATGAGCTGTGAGCCGACCGCTGGGAGCTGCATGGGAGCGCCGACCGCCGAGTGGGTGTGGCAGATCGACAAGCTCACCTACTACGACAACAGGACTCGGGAGGTGCCCCGAGCAGAGCGGGACAGCAATGGGGGGTGGAAGGCCTATGTGCACCAGATCCCGGTGAGCTCCATCGGAGCGCAGAACTACCTGGCACCTCCAGAGCTGACGACGATCTACTCAGGCGCTGAGGGCAACACGGGCGCTGGCGCGCTCCTCACCCAGCACTATGGCTACACGTATGGCGAGCGGGCCCATGAGCAGCTGGTGAAGCAAGTGAAGGTGGACTCGGTGCTCCCGAACGGCACGAGCGGGACCGAGAGCACCACCACCTATCAATATGACTCGGCGACGAACCGGCTTCTCTCGGTCACCCAGGAGGGCAACACCTGGATCTTCCAGGGTGGGACATGGCAGGCGAGTCCTCGCAAGGTTGGCACTTTCTTCCTGACGCACCGCACGTGCGGCAATGGAGCGAATCAGGCCGACCCACTGGGCCGGGTGCTGGAGGTCCACGGCCCATGCCTCGTGAACGGTACTCAGGATGGCTGCAGCGGCGTGGGCATCGTCCCCATCACTCAGTACGAGTACTACCTCGCCAGCGAGGCGGGGAACAAAGCCAACCGCCTGAAGCGCAAGACGGTCTTCACGAACATTGTCGGCGCGAGCTGCGCGGGAGCGCTCGCGCTGACGACGACCTATGACGTCTACGACGCGCGAGGCAACGTGCTGGCCAGCACGGACGCCAATGGAGTGGCGACGACGTACGTGTACGAGGGCGAGAGGCTGCTGGAGAGCTCCACGGCAGGCGTGACGACGCGCTACGGCTTCGATGACGGTGCCACCCACGGCGACTACATCCTCCACTCGGCGGGCTACTACGAGGTGATGTGCTTCCGGGCGGGCACGCCGGGGGCAGCGTGCGTGGGCGGGACGCTGACGGACAAGCTGCAGTGGAAGGCGAAGTCCGCGTTCGCCGACGGGCGCACCTGGACGGAGAAGGTGGTGTACACGTACCGAGCCGGTGCGCTCGCGAGCGAGATGTACCTGGATGCCTCGGGGGCGGTGCGCCGCACCCGGCGCTACGAGACGGATCCGCTGGGCCGCACCACGTTCGAGGCGTGGGGCAGTGGCGCGGGGAGCTATGCCTCCACGGCCTTCTTCGACGCGGAGGGCAACCGCAAGGGGCTCGGGCTCCCGCACAACACGGCGCCGGGGGCCTCCACGCCGCCTCCGTTCTGTGACGGGCCGGGCTGGAGCACGTCGGTCAACTCCTTCATCTGCAACCACTTCATCTACGACCGGCTGAACCGGCTGACGGGCATGGTGGAGTATCCCGAGTCCGAGTCGCTCTCCTCGAAGACGTGCATTGGTTACGACAAGCAGGGCAACGTGGAGCGCGTCAAGACGGGGTGCCCGGAGATCTCCATCCATGGTGATTGCGGAGCTTGCACACAGCCGGAGACCCGCTATCAGCACGACGATTTCGGCAACCTGGTGTCCGTGACGGCTCCGTGGACGGACGATGGAAATGGAGGGGCTGGCACCACTCATTACGAGTACGACGCCGTGGGCAACCTCGCGCGCAAGCAGACGCCCGCCATGGCGGCTGGGTCGAGCCTGGAGTACACGTATGACAGCCTGAGCCGGCTGAAGGAGGTGCGGCACCTCTCCGGAGTTGGGAGCGAGACGCTGTACGTGCTGGCGTACGACAACTCGGAGTCACCCCCGGCGGGTTGCCCGGCCATCCAGACGAGCCGGACCCTGGGACGCCTCCAGGTGCGGACCGACTCCTTCGGGGATGCGTGGTACCAGTACGACGCATGGGGACGCGTGACGGCCATCTATCGGCGGCGCGCGGGGGCAGGGGCGGCCCGTGAGGTCGCCTGTGAAGCGGACCCCAGCCACGACACGCCCAACAGCCGTTTCACCTACAGCCCGGATGGGCGGCTCATCGCCGAGCAGTATCCCCACGGGCGCGAGATTCGCTACCGCTACCACCCCGCCGGGAGCGGACAGGAGGATCGTGTCCAGTCCATCGAGGTGGATCTCTACGGAATCGACTCGACGGGAGCGGTGACGATCTCCTCGCGCACCTTGCTGCGCAACGTGCAGTGGGAGCCCTTCGGCGGGGTACGTGCGTATGAGGTCGTCGCGCCGCTGGCCCCTGCCGGTCAGGAGGTCGCGAGCATCGAGTACCTGCTGGGCGGTGACAACACGCCTGCGACGAGCTGCAACGCCTCGCGCTCTGGAGCGGGAGACACCTCGGGCCACCTGCGGGCGTTGTGGGTCTCGGGTGCGGCGCTCTCGTCGCCCGAGTCCTCTCGCAGCGGAGACATCTTCCGCCGGACGTATACCTGGAAGGCGGATCAGCTCGGGCGGGAGGACACCTGCGTCCTGGACAACGGGGGCACCGCTCCGCAGTCGGTGCTCTACGCCTACGACGAGCGGTTGCGGTTGAAGGAGGTCTCCCGTCCAGCGCAGCAGTTCTCCACGCGGGGTGGGACGGTGGGGAAGCGCTCGTACACGTATGACCGGCGTGGCAACCGGCTGGCGGACAGCGGGCGAGAGGGAGAGACGGAGGACTGCTGGGATTTCCAGCTCACGTCAGGCGCAGGGCCTCACGTGGACTGGTTGCTGCAGCGCCAGGCGTGGGGGACTCGGTGCTCCGCGCCGATGCAGAATGTCTGCCCGGGTCCCTCCCTCTACGGCCACAGCTTCACCTACGACCGGGATGGCCGAGTGGCCCGGAAGAGCTGGCCGGCCGACTCGAGCGGCGAATCCTACAGCCTCGACTTCGCGTATGAGGAGGGCAGCGAGCCCGACGCGTCGAACCACGCCGCGGTGGGGATGGTCTACCGTTCCGTGAGCGTGGGCGGCAACACCTACGAGTACTTCTACGACGCCAACGGCCGTCGTCGGCTCAAGCGATACCCCACAGGAGAGGAAGACGAGTTCTTCTACGACGGGGACAAGCTGCTGGAGGACAGGGGGAACTCCGACATCCAGGATGGGGCGCCGGAGGCCTACACCCTGGACGAGTACCTCTGGTTGGACGGGAGGCCAGTGGCGCTGCTCAAGTCGAAGTTCGACACGGGGTGGCAGCGTCAGCCTGACCTCACGGGGGAGTGCAAGCGCAACGGGGAGGCTGCTCCATGCGGTGTCTACTTCCTGGTGACGGACTACCTGAAGAAACCGGTGTTGATGCTGGACGCCCATCGCAGGGTGGCTGGGATGGCGGAGTATGCGCCCTTCGGCCACGTGAACCGCGTCACCTACCTGGCGGACACCGCACATCCCTACGCGAACAACACGCGCAGTGTGCTAGGGTACTTCAATCAGCCGTCTCCCAGCCCTGCGCTCCTTTCTCAGCTCCGGGCGCGCTATGCGCTCGTGGATGTGGAGGAGGGCTACGACTATGCGTACCTGAGCGACCAGAACGGGGGCGAACTCTGGACGGTGTCTGGGGCGCCCACTCGAGTCACGGGCCGGCAGCAGGGCCCTGTAACCGCGGGATGGGTGGAGGTGCCCCAGCAGAATGGCCAGGGACGAGTCCACGCGCGCTTCTCCTCGGACTCTGCGGGGAACTCCAAGGGCATCATCCTGGAGGGGTACGAGTACCGTCACTTCCAGCAGGGCGCATCACCGGTGTGGATGCCGCTGCGCTTCCCTGGCCAGTACCACGACACCGAGACAGACCTCTTCGAGAACTGGAACCGTTACTACGACCCGAGCATTGGCAGGTATTTGGGGTCGGAGCCGAAGATGCAAGAGTCAAGATGGACTCTTGAGCAAAGCATGGTTGGTCAGGGGGTTCCAATTTACGAGTACGCGTACAACAACCCGATCATTTTCGCTGATCCAACAGGTCTGGAAGGCGGGAGTGATGGCAGTTTCGGTGATTACCACTGGGGCGCTCACTCAGGCGAGTTGGCCCGAGAGTGTAATGAAGGCAACAAGGCAAGTTGCGACACGCTTGAGCGCTCGGCTCTTGCGGCCATTACGATCGTTGGCGGAGGAATAGTGGGGGCGAGGGTTGTTGCTGCTATTTTTGCGAGGTTGACCCCAAAGATCGCTGCTACGGCAACCGCTGTAGGAGGTGCCGCATCCACGCCGCAAGGGCAGCGGACGATTGAAGTGTTTCATAAGGGAATGTTGACAAATCCGTTCAAGCCTTACTTGTCTACAGGTATGGAGAGGGCGGCGGTCGCGGCGCTCGAGAGGCCGGGGATTGTATATTCTTTCCGTGTGCCTGTGCAGAAGTTTCTTGAATGGGAGAAGAGCGGCCTTGTTCAGAGGCTCGTAGATTTTGACCAAAAGACGGGCGTAATTAATCGTGAGGTTCGCTTCAATCATGCCATTGTTCCAGAAGTCATGAAGATGATGGTCGATCCGAAGAATTGAGGGGATTGCATGAAAGGCGTCTCGTGTTGTGGAGGGTTTGAAGGGTTGCTGGACGCTGCTGGTCAGCGCGGTCTATCAGTCATTGCCGCGGAAGAGGCGGGTCAGCGCGGGTTTCGATTGCAGGCCAGGGCCTGTGATGCCGCTGATATCCCGATGTTGGCCAAGCGGCTTGCGGGCGAGCGAGAAGGCTTGAGCAACGTCTCGTTGGCTGCCCAGACAGGGATGCGTTACTGCCCATTTTGTGGCACCGAGCTCGATCAACTCATCGGGCGCAGGGTGGAAGAGTTTGGGGTGCTTCTTGAAAAGCACCGGCAGCTTGCCCTGTAAGGGCAGCATGTGCGCGGGAGTGTCTTGTGGAGGGCGTGGTGGCGCCTACTGAGTGGGCGCCGGGACTCGGTGGGTGGTGGACACTTCGCTCGGGACCCGGTTCCCTTCTCCAGGCGCCCTGTCCATCTTCCCGGTGCCTTGCGCCCAGAGCCTCTTACCCTCCTCCAGCGTTTGAAGGCGGAGACACGCCCTCACCACGAGCGCGCCGAACGCACCGTGCGCCTCGTGGATCCCGGCCTCACGCCCGAGCACTACCGCCGCCACCTGGAGGCGCTCTACGGCTTCCATGCACCTCTCGAGGCCGCCCTCGCCCGAGCGCTCTCCGGGCGCCTCCCCGAGCTGCGCGCCGCCGAGCGCTGGAAGCTGCCGCTGCTCGCGCGGGATCTGTTCGCCTTCGGGCATCATGCCTCGTCCCTCTCGCGCCTGCCTCGCGCTCCCTGGCTGCCGCCGCTCGCCGGCCTGCCCGAGGTGCTCGGCTGCTTCTATGTGCTGGAGGGCGCCACGCTCGGGGGCCAGCTCATCCTCCGCTACCTCCAACGCCACTTCGCCCGTGTCCCCGTGGGTGACTTCGCCTTCTTCCGTGCCTACGGAGAGCAGGTGGGCCCCATGTGGCGCGCCTTCGGCGAGGCCGTCACCCGAGCCTCCTTCGCCGCGGCCTCCGAGGCCTTCGATGCCCGCGTGGTGCAGGGCGCCAGGGACACCTTCGACGCCTTCGAGGCATGGCGGAGACAAGAGGTGGCCCGTGTCTCCATCCGAGCCTGAACTCGACCTGAGCCAGTGCGACCGTGAGCCCATCCATCTGCTCGGGGGCATTCAGCCGCACGGCGTGCTCCTGGCCTTCCGCGGCCCCGAGCGCACCCTCGCCGTGGTGAGCGCCAACACCCAGGAGCTGCTCGGGCGCCCACCGGAAGCGCTGCTCGGCCTGCCCCTGGCGCAGGTGCTGCCTCCAGACATGCTCCTCCAGCTCGACGCGGCTTCCGCCCAGGGCTTCGCGCGCGTGGAGCTCCAGGGGCGTGCCTTCCGCGCCCTCCTCCATGCGAGCGATGGCCTCACGGTGCTGGAGCTGGAGCCCGCCGAGAGCGAGCCGCACGCGGAGGAGCATGCGCTCGAGTGGGTAGGGAGGCTCGTCTCTCCGCTGCCGGGCGCCCGGGGGACGCAGGCCCTCCTCCAGGCCGCGGCCGAGGCCGTCCGCGCGCTCACGGGCTTCGATCGGGTGATGGTGTACCGCTTCGACGCGGACTGGCACGGCGAGGTGCTCGCGGAGAGCCGCCGCGAAGGCGTGGACGGCTTCCTGGGCCTGCACTTCCCCGCCAGCGACATCCCCGCCCAGGCCCGCGCGCTCTACACCCGCAACCCCCTGCGCCTCATCGCCGATGCCCGCGCAGCTCCCGTGCCCCTCGTGCCCTTCATGCTGCCGGAGCTGCGGCGCCCGCTGGATCTCTCGGGCGCGGCCCTGCGCAGCGTCTCCCCCGTGCACCTGGAGTACCTGCGCAACATGGGCGTGGTGGCCTCCTTCTCCCTGTCCCTGCTCCAGGAGGGAGCGCTGTGGGGCCTCATCGCCTGTCACCACCACGCTCCCCTCCATGTCTCCCACGAGCGGCGCAGGGCCTGTGAGGTGCTCACGCGGCTCCTGACGCTGCAGCTCGCCGCGGAGGAGCGCGCGGCCGAGGCCACCGAGCACACCCGGCGCTCCGCCCTCCTGGGGCGGCTCGCCACCCAGTTGGAGCAGAGGAGCTCGCTGGCGGAGGCCCTCCCTCGGCACGCTGTCCTCGTGCTCGAGCTGACCGGCGCCACCGGCGCGGCCCTGTTGCTGGGAGAGCAGCCCCTGCTCGTGGGCACCACGCCTCCTGCCGCCGAGGTGGAGGCCCTGGCCACCTGGCTCGCCGCGCAGCCCTTCGAGACTGTCTTCCAGACCGAGCGCCTCGGAGCCCTCTTTCCGCCCCTGGCGCCTCGAGCGGACGTGGCGGCCGGGCTGCTGGCCGTCCGACTGGAGCCCGCCGCGCCGCGCTTTGCCCTCTGGTTCCGGCCGGAGCTCCCGCGCACCGTCACCTGGGGCGGCGACCCCCAGAAGCCGGTGAGCGCCGAGCCGGCCGGGGCGCGCCTCCACCCGCGCGCCTCCTTCCACGCCTGGGAGGAGACGGTCCGCGGCGCCAGCCGGCCCTGGGCTCGCGCGGATCTCGAGGCGGCGGAGGACTTCAGGGGCGCGCTCGTGGGGGTGGTGCTGCGCCAGGCCGAGGAGCTGACCCGCCTCACCCGCGCCCTGGCCCGCTCCAACGCGGAGCTGGATGCCTTCGCTTATACCGTCGCGCATGATCTCAAGGAGCCGCTGCGCGGCATCCAGGTCTACGCGGACATCCTCCAAGAAGAGCACGGCGGCGCGCTCGGCGAGGAGGGGCAGCGCGAGCTGGAGTTCCTGAAGTGGCTGGCGCAGCGCTCTGGAGCGCAGCTGGAAGCGCTCTTCGAGTACAGCCGCCTGGGCCGCCTGGAGCTGTCCTGGGGCCTGGAGGACATGCAGCGGCTGGTGGAGGAGGTGCTCGGCATGCTCACGGCCCGCCTGGCGGAGGGGCGGGTGGAGGTGCGGATCCCCCGTCGCCTGCCCCAGGTGCACTGCGATGGCGTCCGCATCCGCCAGGTGTGGGCCAACCTGCTGTCCAACGCCGCCAAGTACCAGCAGGGCGAGGAGCGCTGGATCGAAGTGGGCTTCCATGGGCCCGGCGAGCCACGCCCCGAGGCTGCGAGCCGGTACGAGGCGCCCTACGTTTTCCATGTGAGAGATCCGGGCATCGGTATCCCCGAGCAGTTCCATGAGGCGATCTTCGAGCTGTTCCGCCGGCTGCACCCCGAGCGGGCCTACGGTGGCGGGACGGGCGCGGGGCTGGCGATCGCGCGGCGGCTCGTGCGGCTCCACGGGGGCGAGCTCTGGGTGGACTCGGCGCCAGGGAAGGGCTCCACCTTCTATTTCACGCTGGGCCGGAGGGCTGGGTGATGGGTCGCCCACGGAGCGGGGAGGGCGCGGCGCCCCTGGTGCGCGTGCTCCAGGTCGATGACAGCACCGGCGACCAGCGCCTGGTGCGCCGCGCGCTGGAGAAGGATCCGGACACACAGTGGGCGCTGGAGCAGGTGTCCACCGCCGAGGAGGGGCTGGAGCGCGCGGCCTCCGCTCCGCCGGAGGTGGTGCTCCTCGACTTCCGGCTGCCGGGCATGAGCGGGGTGGCGCTGCTGCGGGCGCTGCGCGAGCTCAGCCACGGCCGCTCGATCGCGGCGGTGGTGCTCACCGGGACTGGCAGCGAGCACCTGGCCGTGGAGGCCATGAAGGCCGGCGCCCAGGACTACCTCGTCAAAGGCGCCTTCACCCCGGAGCGCCTCCGCCACAGCCTGCGCTCGGCGCTGGAGACGGTGCGCCTGGAGCGGGCGCTGGAGGAGCGGCGCCTCCAGGCCGAGCGCGCGGAGCGGGCGGCGCGTGAGGCCCTGGCCGTGCGTGACGAGCTGTTCGCCCTGGCCACGCACGATCTCAAGGGGCCGCTGCAGATCATCACCCTCAACGCCCAGCTGATGCGAGGCAAGCTCCCCAAAGAGGTGCGCTCGCCGGAGATGGAGGCGCGCCTGTCCAGCATCACCCGGGCGGCCCTGCGGATGGGGGAGCTCATTGATCACTTCCTGACGGTGACGCGGGGCCAGGAGCAGCCGCTGCACCGCGCGCGGATGGACCTGCTCCCCCTGGTGCGCGCCAAGGTGCGCGAGCTGGAGAGCGCGACGCCCCGGCACGCCTTCTCCCTGCAGGTGCGGGGGACGGACTTCGCGGGCTTCTGGGATGGGCTCAGCCTCGAGCGGGTGCTGGACAACCTGCTGAGCAACGCCGTGAAGTACAGCCCCGCGGGAGGGCTCATCACGGTGACGCTCGCCGAGGAGGCCCCCGGCCCGGACGGCCAGGTGTGGCTGCGCGTCGAGGATCAGGGGCTGGGCATCCCCAAGGAGGACCTGCCGCACGTGTTCGAGCGCTTCCACCGCGGCCGCAACGTGGCCGGGAACATCTCCGGCACGGGCATCGGGCTGGCGAGCGCGCTCCGGCTGGTGGAGCTGCACGGCGGCACCCTCCAGGTGGAGAGCGAGGAGGGGCGCGGCTCGGCCTTCACCCTCCGGCTGCCGCGCGAGCTCGCCCGGAGCGCGGCGAAGGAAGGGGCGCATGCCGCCCTCTTCGAGGGCGCCCTGTGAGCGCCTCCCTCAGAGCGCGGCGGGCAGGCTGCCGCGCAGCAGGAAGTAGACCAGCACCCCCGTGACGGACACGTAGAGCCAGATCGGCGCCAGCCACCGCGTCACCTTCCGGTGCCGCCGGAAGTCCTGGCGCCACGCGAAGTAGAAGGCCACCAGCGCCAGCGGCACCACCGGCATGGACAGCAGCACGTGGCTGGCGAGCACCACCAGGTATACCGCTCGCAGCACCCCGTCCCCCGCATAGCGCGTGTCCCCGTGCACGTAGTGGTACGCCAGGTACCCCACCAGGAACAGCGCCGAGGCCACGAAGGCGGCCACCATCAGGGACTGGTGCACCCGCCGCGCCCCTCGCTTGATCGCCACCCACCCCGCCAGCAGCAGGCTCGCCGCCACCGCGTTGAGCCCCGCGTTCACCGCCGGCATGAAGCGCAGATCCACCTGCGCCGCGCCGCCGCCGCGCCGGATCAGCAGCAGCCACGCCAGCAGGGCCAGCGCCGTCGCTGAGACGACGCCCGTGAGGACGTAGAAGGTCCGATCGCTGAGGCGAGACGCAGGAGCTTGGGCCGCATTCGTCATGGCCCCTGAATGTCTGGAACCACGCACACTTGCAACTGATCCGGTCAGGGTGGGACATGCGTCCACCTACACGGAGGGTGAAGTGGGACTGGCTAAAGATCTGATTTCCGTGCATAACGCGGCGCCGAGTCTCCCAGTACCCCCCCCGGAGGTCCGTGTGCCTCGCGTGCGTAGCTCCCTGGTCGCTCTCGCGGCCTTTGCCCTGATGATGGCTGCCCCTGCCTCGGCCGAGGAGGCGGTGTGCGAGCCTGTGGCGAAGGTCCCCCTGGAGCGGCACCTGCGTCAGCTCTCCCTGGATCTGCTCGGCCGTCCCCCCACCATCGAGGAGTACCGCGCCTTCCAGGCCAAGGGCTCCGTCACCCCCGAGGACGTCCGGCAGATGATGTCCTCGGAGGAGTTCTACGGGCGCATGCGCGGCTACCACCGCGCGCTGATGCGCTCGAACATCCGGGCCAGCGTCTTCGACAATGGCAACACGCGCCTGACGGGCAACGGCCAGACGCTCGATCTGCCTGGGAGCCCGGGGGCCAAGTACTACACGCCCTACGAGCTGCGCGGCAACGCCAGCACCGCCCTGCGCGGCGCCAACAACCAGGGCTGTGACACCCTCATCCTGCAGAGCGCCTGCGGCGTAGGAGGGCCTCCGCTCCAGGATCCCCACAACGCGGACCAGGTCGTCACGGCGTGCAAAGACTCCAAGGACGTCCCGCTGCCCGTCAGCTACGACTACGACAGGAACTTCTACACCTGCGAACGGCTGCAGAAGACGGGCGTCGTCATCGACTCGTGCACCCAGGCCGTGAGCGAGGGGGTGCTGGAGGATAAGTACCTGTACTTCTGCGACATGCAGTGGGTGTCGACCTCGACTGAGAAGACGCTCGCGCCGTTCCTGTGCAAGCCGGACAAGAACCGCGTCACCACCGCCGCGCTGGCGGAGGACATGGCCGGCGGCACCAGGGTGGTGGCGTGGGTCCACCCCAACCCGCCCTCGGGCACCACGCTCACCCGGCTGGATCGGTGCACGCTGAAGCAGACGGAGCGCAACGGCGTCAAGGGCACCTACGTGCCCCAGCGTGGCTGCGTCCAGCGCGAGGGCGTGGTGATGAAGCCGGCGCCCTTCTTCGCCACGGACACGGCGAGCGTGGCCGTGTGCGCCGTCCAGGCCCAGGATCGTGACGCCAACCCGTGGACGATGGAGTCCTGCGAGACGGCGCGCTTCAGCCAGGATCGGACGTGTGGCTGTGGTGTCGGGATGCGCCGCTGCGAGCTGGCCTCCACCCACGAGGTGCGCCTGGAGGCCATCAACAAGGAGCCGGAGCTCATCGCGGACTCGGTGGTGCGCCGGGACGAGCCCTACTTCAACATCCTCACGACGCGCCGCTCCTTCGTCAACGGCACCCTCTCCACGTTCTACCGGCAGCGGCAGGGCGTGGGCATCTTCACCATCTCCGCGCCGGCCAGCGAGGAGGTGATCCCGGAGATCTCCTACGCGCAGGCGGACACCTGGAGCGAGTACACCCGGGATGCGCAGCACTCCGGCGTGCTCACCACGCCCTCGTTCCTCTACCGCTTCCCCACCCAGCGCGCGCGGGTGAACCACTTCTACGAGGCCTTCCTCTGCAAGACGTTCGTCCCGCCCTCGGGTGCGCTGCCCCCGCCGGAGGACAACTGCAACCGCGAGAACAACCTGGCCAAGCGCTGCGGCTGCAACTACTGCCACGCCACCATCGAGCCCACGGGCGCGCACTGGGGCCGCTACGACGAGCGCAACTCGCTCTTCCTGGCCCCGGAGCGTTTCCCCCGCTTCGATCCGAAGTGCCGCGACTGCGCCCTCGCCGGGGACACCAACTGCGGCGGCGAGTGCGGCCAGTACGTGATGCAGGCCTTCGACGGCGACGGCGCCAACTCGCTGGGCATGCTCAAGACGTACCTGTACCGCACGCCGGATGAGGAGGCGAACATCGAGGCGGGCCCCACGCTCCTGGTGGAGCGCATGATGCAGACGGGCGATCTGGAGCGCTGCGCCGTGCGGCGCATCTGGAACGAGTTCCTCGGCCGGGCGATGACGGCGGAGGAGCAGCGGCTCTACCTCGACGAGCTCTCCCAGCACTTCTCTCGCAACAACCACAGCCTCAAGGCGCTCATCGAGCAGATCGTGATGACGGACGCCTATCGGAGGATCGACTGATGCGCCGCCTCGTTGCTGTCGCGCTGCTCGCGCTCGCGCCCGCCTGCTCCCAGGAGGAGAAGGCCCCCGCGCCCCCCATGGAAGGGCAGCTGGAGCCCATCCCCAACCCCCACGGCTCCGTCACGCCGCTGCCGGACCCGGAGCTGCAGGAGGGCTCCGTGGGCCGCGCCCCGCGCCGCATCACGGTGGCTCAGCTCCAGACGTCCATCCTGACGACGGTAGGCATCCCGTGGGCGGAGCTCGACGGCGGCCTGGGCACCACCCTGGGCCGCGCGGACTACGCCAACATCGTCACCGAGAACATCGAGCCCAACCTGGTGTTCGCCAAGTTCCTCGAGGACGGGGCCCGGAAGGTCTGCAAGGCGCGGGCGAGGGCGGAGCTGGACATCGTGGATCCCACGGCCCGCACCCTCAGCCGCAACATCCCCAACCTGAGGGACGCGGCCACCAACCTCACGAAGCTCAGCGACGCGCAGGTGACGGAGCTGCTCGTCTACCTGTCCACGCGCTTCTGGGGCGCGCCGCTGTCCGGCGATGAGCTGACGCGGTGGAAGAGCCTCTTCACCCAGGTCGCCGCGCGCGCGGAGACCGTCAGGGCGCGAGATCAGGCCTTCGCGGCCATGTGCATCGCGATGATGACGGATCCGCGCTTCCTCACCTACTGACACTTTCTCGGGAACCCTGCCATGAAGAAGAACCCGAATCCTCTCCACCTCGAGCGCCGCGGCCTCCTCAAGGCGCTCGCCGGCGTCGCGGGCACCACCCTCTTCGGAGGGCTGCCCTTCCGGGCCTTCGCCCAGACGGCGAGCCTGCAGCCGGCGGATCGCTGCTTCGTCTTCGTGTACTTCTCCGGCGGCTGGGACCAGCTGCTGGCGTTCGACCCGAGGGATCCGACCGTCTTCACCCCGGAGCGCATCTCCGAGACGCGCATCCTGCCGGGCTACAACCTCATCAACGACTCGCGCTTCGAGACGATGCCGCTGGTGCCTGAGAAGAACGGCGTGCGGTCGAACATCGCGTTCGGGCCCGCGGTGGGCCAGCTGTCGACCCACTTCGATCTGATGACGGTGGTACGCGGCATCAACATGAACACGCTGGGCCACGAGGTGGGCTACCGCTACTTCAACACCGGCAAGCGGCCCATCGGCAGCGCGGCGCGCGGCTCGTCCACGGCGACGGAGATCGTCGGCCAGTTCGCGCCGGTGGTGCCCATCCCCTCCATCGCCTACAACATCGAGACATACAACGACCGCTACCCGGGCCACGCCAACGCGCTGCGGGTGAGCCGCTCCAGGGATCTGCTGGACACCCTGAAGGCGAGCACGGACGTGCTGGATCCGGAGATCGAGCAGCAGCTGCTGGGCTTCCGTGATCAGCCCACCTCCTGCGAGGCGGAGGCCTACGCCGCGCGCGGCGTGGGAGAGACGTACGCGAATAGCCGGGAGCAGGTGCAGTCCGTGCTCGCCAGCCGGCTGGACAACGCGTTCCGGTTCGAGCTGGCGGAGAACGCGGCGGTCCGCCAGAGGTACGGGCTGGCGTCCTCGGGGCCCTACGACAACGAGGCGGGCCGCGCGGCGCTGATCGCCACCGCCCTCAAGAAGGGCATCAGCCAGTGCGTCTCCATCAACCTCACGGGCGGCCTGGACACGCACTTCGGCACCCAGCTCACCCAGGCCAACAACCAGCGCCGGGGCTTCGACGCGCTGGCCACCCTGGTGGATGATCTGCGCACCACGGATCACCCGAGCGGCGACACCTTCATGGATCACACCACCATCCTGGTGTTCTCCGAGTTCTCCCGCACGCCGCTCATCAACGCCAACGGCGGGCGTGATCACCACCTGTCCAACAGCTGCCTGCTGATGGGCGCCGGGGTGAAGCACAACTACGTGTTCGGCGCGAGCGGTGACCTCGGCATGGCGCCCGGCACGTTCGATCTGCGCACCGGCGCCGCCACGCCGACCGGCGAGAACATCCTGCCCGAGCACATCATCGCCACGGTGCTGGCCTCGGCGAACCTGGACTACAGCATCACGCGCGTGGAGCCCCTGAAGCCCATCCTGGCTTGAGCCTGAAGCACATGAAGACTCACACCCCGTCGTTCCGGGAGAGGGGCGGCCGAGCTGTCTCCGCCCTTCTCCTCGCCCTGGCCACCGCGTGCGGTGACTCCTCCTCTTCCCTGCCGCTGGAGCGCCCCCAGCCCGCGGCCTTTCAGCCCAGCCAGGTCAGCTCGCAGGTGGCGCTGGCCTCGGGCTCGGGCTTCGCGGACCAGACGGGAGGTGGCGTCTTCATCTCCACGACGGGGCAGGCCGTGCGGCTGCGGCTGGACGGCTCGCGCGCCCTGCTGGAGAGCCACCCGGGCAACACCGTGGCGCCGGGCACCGCGCGCGCGGCCTTCCGGCTGGGGCCTCGCACCGCGCTGGTGGAGACGGAGACGGGCCTCTTCCTGGCGGACAACGGCTGGCTGATCGCCCCGCCCTGGCGTGATGCGCTGGGGCCCGGGACGGTGGCCACCGCGCAGAGCGCGGATGGGGCGGTGTGGCTGGCGCACGCCTCCGGGCTCTTCCGGCTCAACGCCGGGCAGCTCTCCGCGCTCAAGGTGGACGGCGCCGCGCTGGAGGGCATCACCGAGCTGGCGGCCGCGCCCGCGGAGGACGGGGCCCCGGGCGTGTGGATGCTGCGCGGCGGCGCGCCCTACGTGGCGGTGGCCACGGGAGCCACCGCCTACCAGGTGCGCCCGGCGGTCATCCCGCTGGGGGAGAAGGAGACGCTGGTGTCCATCGCGGGCCTGACGGCCTCGAAGGATCAGGGCGCGGAGCTGTGGGCGCTCACCTCGGAGCGGCTGCTGCGGCGCAAGGATGGGGAGTGGCGGCGGGTGGAGTTCGTCGACAGGCCGGTGCAGCTGCTGGGCGCCGGGCGCTTCCTCTGGGTGAAGTCCAGCGATCAGCTCCTCGTGTATGACGCGGACGCGGACACGTGGGGCGTGGCCACGGGCGTGGACACGCGCGAGTTCCGCTTCCTGGCGGCGGACGAGAGCGGGTGCGCCTGGGCGCAGCTCGGCGCCGAGTCCATGGCGATCAGCCGCGCCCCGGTGCCGCGAGTGCTGGGGCTGAACCAGGGCATGCGCGTGGTGGAGGATGGCCTGGTGATCCGCGCCATCCCGCCCGTGGGCGAGTCGCCCGTCGTCCTCTTCCGCATCGGCGGCGCGGAGATCGCCGCGCAGGCCCCCGAGTACAGCCTGGGCGGCCTGGAGAAGGATGGCTCGCTGAAGCCCTTCTCCTTCGCCATCCTGGAGCCCGGCATGCACTCGCTGGAGGTGGTGGCGCGCTTCCTGAGCGGCACGGAGACCCGGCGCACGGTCCACTTCGACTTCCAGCCCGCCGTGCCGCTGGCGGTCGGCTGGGAGAAGGACATCCTGCCCATCTTCCAGGCCCGCTGCGCCAAGTGCCACACCACCCAGCCGGGCCGGCCGCTCACCACCTATGAGTTGTGGAAGGAGAACGTGGACCTCATCACCGCGGCGGTGCGCGACCAGCGCATGCCCGCGGACGGTCCGCTGGATCCCCAGCTCATCGCCCTCATCCAGCGCTGGGCCGCCTCTGGCACCCAGCCTTGAGATTGACCTCGGAGGCCCCCCTCATGTCCCGACTGCTCGCTCGCGCGGCCCCTCTGCTTGCGTCCCTGATCCTGGCCTGTGGTGAAGAGGAGCCCGGTCCGCCTCTACAGCCCCCCGTGCTGGATCCCTGCGAGGGGTTGCAGCCGCTGACCCTCAAGGCAGAGCCCACCCGGCTGCGGGTGGCCGGCGCGGTGAACCTCACCGCCACGGGCGGCAGCGGGCACTACCGCTTCCGCCCCGAGCCGGGCGGCTCCAGCGGTGAGGTGCGCGGGGACCGCTTCATCGCGGGGCCCACGCCGGCCACGGACACGCTGGTGGTGGAGGACCTCCAGTGCCCGGGCTCCGCGCAGGCCACGGTGGAGGTGGTGGCTGCCTTCGACGTGGCGCCGGCGCGCGCGATGGTGCGCCCGGGCACCTCCTTCCAGGTGGCCACCGCGGGGCTGCTGGGCAGCGCCGAGTTCACCCTGGTGAGCAGCACGGCGGGCAGCACGCTCAGCAGCTCGGGCGTGTACACCGCGGGCACGGGCCAGGGCCTGGACCTGCTGCGGGTGCGCGATCTGCGGACGGGAGACGAGGCCCAGCTCGAGTACGAGGTGAGCGCCAGCGCGCGCCTGCGCGGCGAGCCCACGGCGGTGGCGCTGCCAGCCGGCTCCTCCATTCCGCTGGGGACCACGGGCGGCAGCGATCGGGTGACGTGGACGAAGTTGTCCGGCCCCGGCACCGTGCTGGCCGGGCGCTTCATGGCCGAGCCGGGCGCCAAGGGCCTGGCGGTGCTGGAGGCGGCGGATCCCTTCACCGGGGACAAGGCCCAGGTCTCCGTGCGCGTGCTGGACGAGCTGACGCGCCCCACTCAGCCCCATGGGCACATCACGGACGTGGCCACCGTCATCACCGCGGACTTTGACGGGGACGGCTTGCAGGACGTGGCGGTGGGGCGGCGCGAGAGCGATCTCTACCGGCCGCTCGGGGGCGCGGTGTTCATCTTCAAGGCCGGCGCCGCCGGCCTGTCCGCGCAGCCCACGTGGGTGCTGACCGGGCAGACGGATACGGCGGCCTTCGGTGACATGCTGGCGGCGGGCGATCTCGACAAGGACGGGAGGGCGGAGCTGGCGGTGGGCTCTCCCGGCGCGGACATCACGGGCGCCGACTCGGGCGCGGTGTACCTCTACCGCTGGGGCTCCAACGGGCCGGAGCTCATGCGCCCGCCGCTGACGAGCGTCGCCCGCGGCGGGGCCTTCAGCACGGGCCTGGCCATCGCGGACGTGGATGGGGATGGGGATCTGGATCTCATCGTCGGGGCGCCCACGGGGGACCTGGCGCCCTCGAGCGCGGTGAACCGCCGCGGCACGGTGGACATCTTCACCCTTACGCCGGGCCAGCCGATCCCGGATCTGCCGGCCATCCGCCTGGGAGGCTCGGATCTGTCGAGCACGGGCAGCCCCATGGCTCGCAGCAACACGGACCTGGGCCGGGCCGTGGTAGCGGCGGACCTCAACGGGGACGGGCTCGCGGACGTGGCGGCGTTGAGCAAGGTGTCACGGTACCTGCCGGACGGCACCACGCAGGCCACCGCGCTGGTGGCCGTGTCGGTGCACTTCGCGCGCGCCGAGGGGCTGCGCTTCCGAGCCACACCGGACGTGTACGTGCTGCCCAGGAATCTGGCGGATGGCACCGAGGGCACCTTCCGCCTCGACTTCGTTCCGGGCGAGGGGAGCCGGGCGCCGCTGCTGATGGTGCTGGTGGACCGGACGGACTCGCCGAGCGTCACGGGTGGTAACCCCGCGGCCGTGGATGCGGGCGGGGCGCTGCTCTTCGATCTGACCGCCTACAAGCCCACGGGAGAGCCCTCGAGCACGCCTGTCCAACTCGCGCGCGATACGGCCTTCGCCCAGATCTACGGTGAGGCGAGGGACATCTGGGCCGGCCGGAGCTGGGCGGTGACGGATGTGGACGGGCAGCCCGGCCCCGAGCTGGTGCTGGGTGCGCCGAATGCCGCCGCGCCCGGCCCGAGCGGCACGCTGCGCCTGGCGGGCCGGGTGCTGGCGTATCCGCTGGCGACGCTCGCCAGGGGCAGCATCATCAACAAGCCGCTGGCGGTGATCCACGGGCAGAACCGCTCGGACACCTTCGGCGTGGGGCTCGCTCCGTGGAGCGGGCCGGGCGGCGCGGGGCTGGTGGTCTTCTCCGGGCGCGCCTCCTCGGAGGCCGGCGCCTTCGTCGGCCGCCTGGAGTCCTTCACGCGGCTGGGCGCCTCCCTCACGGATTGGCCCCGGTCCATCAGCCTCGTGTCCGCGAAGCCGGCGGTGGAGCGCTTCGGCGAGGTGGTGGCGGCGGCGACGGGCGTGGGTGGCCGGGCGCTGGCGCTCGTGGGCTCCCCGGGCTACGCGGGGCCCGGCGGGTCGGCGGACGGGAACGAGTTCAACGCGGGCCGCGCGTGGGCCTACGACGTGACGCAGGGGACGGCGGGGGCCATGGTGGCGCAGGGGGCCGGCTCGCCGCTGGCTCGCGGGCGCACCGTGGGGACGGACGTGGCGTTCACGGACTTCAACGGGGATGGGCGCGCCGACCTGGTGATGGGCGCCTCGAGCTTCATCGTCCCGAGCGCTGGCCAGACGGCGGAGCTCGCCGCGTACGCCTCCACGAAGGCAGAGTGCATCACCACCACGGGCACCTCGAACGGACCGAACGTGGGCGGGCTGCTGGTGTCGCTCGGGCAGGCGGACGGCACCTTCAAGGAGGCCTACCGGCTGTGGGCGCCGCTGCAGATCCCGGGCTGCACGCCGGAGACGGAGACACGCTGTCGGCGCAGCCAGATCGGCCGCGGGGTGATTGGCGACTTCGACTTCAACGGCGACGGCCTGGAGGACATCGGCGCGCTGCGAAACAACGGCTTCGAGCTGTTCCTCGGGCACGCGCCGGAGGATGCCTCGCTGGCGAAGCTGACGATGGCGTGTGACTCCGTCTACTTCACCGAGGGCTCCTCGACGCGCCAGACGTCCGCGCCAGCGGCGCTGGGGGACCTGAACGCCGACGGCTGCGACGAGGTGGCCTGGCGCTACACGGAGACGAACCGCTCGGGCATCATCATCCTCTTTGGCCATGATCCGGGTGGCTCGCGCTGCAAGATGCAGACGACGCCGCGGTGGGTGCGGCTGGCGGGGGACGCTGAGGTGGGCGGCAACTTCCTGGGCCTGGGCGTGGCGACGGCGCGGGCGGGGAACTTCCTCAATGATGGGAAGGACCGGATCGCCATCAGCGCGACGGCGGTGCCCTTCGACGGGGTGACGCAGCCCGCGGTGCTGCTCTTCGACGCGGCGGAGCTGACGAGCGGCCTGCCGGGCTCGGGCGAGAAGCTGCGGGGTGCGCTGGGCGACGGGATGGAGCCCGTGACGCTGGTGCACCGCACGCGCGCGGTGAACTTCGGGCGGGCGCTAGAGGGGGGCAGGGACCTGACGGGCGACAGCATCCCGGATCTGATCGTGAGCGCGCCGGGTGCCTCGGAGGCCTCCGACGGCGGGGGCGCGGTGTTCCTCTACGCGGGCGGCGCGAGCTCCACGGGGAGGTTGATGCCATGGCTCACCGTGATTGGCGATACCTCCGAGCGGTCCAACTTCGGGCAGGACCTCTCGCTCTCGCCGGGTGGTGCGGGCAGCCCGCCGACACTCGTCATCGGCGCGCCGACGAGCTACCGCACGGGCACGCAGAACGGCACGGCCTTCTCGCTGCCGCTCGGGTTCTGAGCAGTCACTGCCTCGCGCGAAGCTCCTGCGCAGCGACCCCGCTCATCTGCGCAGCAACAGCCGCTTCACCGCGTGCTTCACCGGCTTGGGGATGGAGGGGCCCACCACCCGGTTGAGCAACTCCAGCCCCTCTCCCCGCAGCGGCAGCGTGCCTCGGGCCATGTCCGCCAGCAGGTCTACGTACAGCGCCCACCGTGAATCCCCCCCTACCACGCGCGAGGCGGCCTCCACCCGGGCCCTGGCCTGTCCGACCCGGCGCAGCACGTAGAAGGCTCGCACCGAGTGCGGCAGCCAGATGTCATGCACGGCGTGCAGCGCCTGCTCCAGCTCCGGGATGCGCTCCAGCCCGAGTTCCTTGAAGCGCGCCTCCCACCACTCGGTGTGCGCCCAGATGAGGTGCCCCGAGGCCGGAATGAGCGGCTCGGTCTTCTCGGCCAGCAGGTAGCGAAAGGGCTCGCGCTTCTCGAAGTCCCGTCGATTCTCTTCGAACTCCAGCGGGAAGGGCTCGCCGAAGACGCGGTCCCAGCCAAACGCGGGCACCACGAAGAAGAGCAGGCCGTCCTCCCGTGCCACCGCCACCGCCGCGCGCAGCGCGCCCTCCAGCTCACGCGGGTGCAGGTGCTCCCAGATGTCCAGCCCGCACACCGTGTCGAAGACGCGCCCACGCGCGGCCAGCGATTCGCAGGTGGTCCGCAGATCGCCGAGCACCAGCCGGCCTTTCAGCTCCGGCCAGGCGCGTGCCTCGGCATCCGCGCTGAAGTCCACGCCGGTGACGTCTACGCCCCGGCGCTGAAGGAACCACAGCATGTCCCCGCGCCCGCACCCCACATCCAGCGCCGAGCGCCCGCCCAGCAGCCGAACCATCCGCGCGACCAGCCACAGGTGCGGAATCTTCCGTGCGTCGCGCTGGCCGCTGTGCGACTCGAAATACGCCGCGTCGTAGTACCCAGCCGAGAGGATGTTGTCGAGCAGGCTGTCGTAGTCCTCGAGGCGCTCCACCGCGATGAGCGTCGCCTCCTGCCCCTGGTTGAAGCCCCGGCCATCCGCCAGGTAATGCGTCCGAACCGTTCTCACCGCTGGCCTCCACGACTCCCATGCTGGCAGAGGGGCACCAGTGTTACGAAGGAACTCCTCGGAGGGAAGAGGAAGCGCATAGCGCAGAGTGTGTCCGAGCGGGCTCGTGCCTGCCGGTTCGCTGGTTGGCTTCGCTCGAGTGCCAGACTGCTGGAGCACCGCAGCGCTGTTGAGGGAGCCCGCTTCCTCGCGCGGACGGGGGCCTCACAGCTTGTAGCCGAGCTTGCGCAGCAGCGCCTTGCGCTCGCGCACGTCATGCTCCTGCTCCACCCCGAGTGGCGGCTCGCCATCCACGACGCCCAGGATGCCGCGTCCCTGCTCCGTCCGGGCGATGATCACCTCGACGGGGTTGGAGGTGGCGCAGAAGATGCGGCACACCTCGGGGACCTGCTTGAGCGGAGTCAGCACGTTCAGAGCTCCGGACGAGCCGGGCCCCGGACGCCTCGCAGAAGGCCAGGCCGAACTCGAGATGAGGCGAGGTGCCCACAAGCGCCTCGTAGATGCTTGTGGGCTATCATCGTGTCTCCACTTCTTCACGGGAGGAGCCCCCCCATGCAAAGAGTCCTCGCTTTCCTCGTCGCGGTCTTCCTGGTCGGGTGCGGTGCGGAGGCGCCTGAGCTTCCACCCAAGGAGTCGATGACCATCGACTTCAAGAGCCTGGACAGCAGCAGCCAGGGCCTCCAGCCGGGCCAGCAGAGCGTCGATCCGGGGGCCAGGACGCACTGGACCCAGGCGGCGCTGCGGGTGGGAATCCTCAACCTCTGGGTGGGCGTGGGCCTTGCCCCGCACGTGGCGGTGTTCCACGCGGCGCACTCCCAGGCGGCCAAGGCCCAGGGTGATGAGTGGGTGTGGACCTACTCCGTCAAGAACGGCACGGTCGACGCCACCGCCACGCTCACGGCGCGCATGGATGGGAAGGCCTCGGTGTGGCAGATGCGCATCGACGGGAAGGTCGGCGCCGAGCAGCTCTCGGACTTCCTCTGGTACGAGGGGCGGTACGAGGTCTCCACCGGGTACTGGCAGCTCTACAACCTGGAGGGCAAGCACATCCGCATCGACTGGGAGCTCAACAGCCCGACCGACAAGGAGCTGAAGTTCACCGACAACACGGGCGGCGCCGAGGACGGCAACTTCCTCACCTACAAGCTCGCCGGTGACCAGGCGAGCGTCTCCTACGACTTCAAGTCGAACAAGAAGGCCGACATCTCCTGGAGCGTCTCCAGCAAGGCGGGCTCCATCCTCGCGGCCGACTTCGCGGGGCACGAGAACCAGAAGGCGTGCTGGGACTCGCAGCTCTTCGACGTGCAGTGCCAGTAGGGCACGGCTGGAGGCCCCAGCTCGAGCGCGGTCTTCGAGTCCTCGCTCAGAACGCCCAGCCCACGCCGAGCGTCATGCGCGGAGAGAGAGACAACGTGCGCTGGTCAGGGAGGGCTCCCGACTGGAGCCCTCCCGAGAGCGTCCTCGCGCGAAAGTGCGTATTGCGGCCGCCGAGCACCGCGAGCCCCAGGCCCACCTGCACGGACAGGCCCGGGGCCAGGATGGCGGTATAGCCCGCGCGCACGCTTCCTCCGTACTGAAGCGTGCGCCAGCCCGACTCGAGCGGGACAAAACCTCCCTCCGGCGCCGAGACATCCGTCACCGTCGTGTGGTGGAGGACCGAGAGTTCGACGTGCGGCCCCACCCAGAAGCCCTCGGGCGCACGGCCTGCGACGTAGAAATGCACTCCCGGATCCACCCCAACGCTCCAGCGGTTCGTCGAGAACTCCGTTTCGAATTCGGCGTATTGACTGTCATCGAGGTACACCGAGGCCTGCACCGTCCCCTGGAGCGCCAGGTGCGTGCCCACCGCGTGTTCCACGCTCGCGGCCACCGAGCCCGTAGAGCCATACACCGGTTGGGCCAGCACCAGCGTCCGCCGCTCCTCCTTCGGCTCGTCGGCCCGGCCCGTGCCCGGCGCCACCATCAGCACTCCCCCTGCGACAAGAATCCCCCAGTGCATCCGCATCGTATTGCCTCCCTTTCGCCGGCCGGCCCACGGCCTGCCGCGGAGATTGCAGCGCGCATGCCACGCGGCGCCTCAGAGCGAGCGCGAAGGAACATCAGGGCCGGGACTGACAAATTGGCTCACGCTCCGCGAGAGCCCGCAGGACACTCTGTCCTCCGCCCAGGGCGGCGCGAGCCTGGTGGGTCCGCTGGATGGCCTCCGCGAAGGCCGGACGGGGCCAGATCGTCCGCAAGCTGTTCGAAAGGACATATCCCTCGCACCAGACTTGCGGGAGGCTCCTCTTGCGTGCTCGAGGGTGAGCGCGGTCACGCGGGCGTGTCCGGTGATCGGGCCGGCTGCGACACGCCTCTGCTGAAGGATGGTGGCCCATGAGAGGCCTTCGAGCCCTGTACGAAAGGACGGATGCGCGTGTTGCGGGCTTCATGGCGCGCTACGGCATCGTCCTGTTGCGGATCAACCTTGGCATCGTGTTCTTCTGGTTTGGCGCGCTCAAGTTCTTCCCGGGACTGAGCCCGGCGCAGGACCTGGCCACGCGCACGATCCACGTGTTGACGCTAGGCCTCATGGCGCCGAGCGTGTCCATTCCCATTCTGGCGACGTGGGAATGCTTGATAGGGCTTGGTTTGATCTTTGGCGTGTTCATGCGCGCCACGTTGCTGTTGCTGTTTCTGCAGATGCTGGGCACCGTCACGCCGATCTTCTTCTTCCCTGGCGAGATCTTCACGGCCATCCCGTACGGGCTCACCCTGGAAGGGCAGTACATCGTCAAGAACCTGGTGCTGATCAGTGCCGGCCTCGTGATCGGCGCCACGGTGCGAGGTGGCGCTTGGGTGGCCGAGCCGGAGAACGGCCTCGCGAGCGCATCCTCTCCGTAAAGGACATTGACGCAGCGCTTCTCTGTTGGGATAATGACACCTATAGATTTTTCTTCTTGAGGCTCACTTGCAGGACTCGGGACGGCCGGTGGCCGCGGGCCCTGGTTGTCCACGGGCCGAAGAACCAGCGCAGAGGAACGATGAAGCTTGGGATCCCCAAGGAGACGGCGCCGCACGAGCGGCGTGTGGCGCTCGTCCCCGAGACCGTCAAGAAGCTCGCCACGAAGAAGATCGAGGTGGTCGTCCAGAGCGGTGCGGGCGAGGCCTCGTCATTCCTCGATGAGGAGTACCGCGCCGCCGGCGCACAGATCGTGGGCTCGTTCGAGGAGGTCGCCGCGGCCGCCGACACGATCATCAAGGTGTGCCGGCCTTTCCCCGAGGAGCTCGCGAAGCTCGGGGACGGCGCCGCGCTCGTCACGCTGCTCTACGCGCTCTCGAGCGCGGACTACGTGAAGCAGCTCGCCTCGAAGCGACTCCTCTCCATCGCCCTCGAGCTCATCCCCCGGACCACGCTCGCGCAGGCGATGGACGTGCTCTCGTCGCAGGCCAGCCTGGCCGGATACTGGGCGGTGGTCGCCGCGGCAGCGCGGCTCCCGAAGATCTTCCCGATGCTCATGACCGCCGCCGGCACGATCACGCCCGCCCGGGTCCTCGTCATGGGCGCGGGCGTCGCCGGCCTCCAGGCGATCGGCACCGCCAAGCGCCTGGGCGCCGTGGTCGAGGCCACCGACGTCCGCCCCGAGACAAAGGAGCAGGTCGAGTCCCTCGGCGGCAGGTTCCTGCAGGTGCAGGGCGTCGAGCTCAAGCAGGGCACGGGCGGCTACGCGGCCGAGCAGAGCGAGGAGTACAAGCGGAAGCAGGCCGAGCTGATCTCGAGCGCCATCTCGAGGGCGGACGTCGTGATCACCACCGCCCTCATCCCTGGCCGGAGGGCGCCGATCCTGGTGACTGGCGCGCAGGTCCAGTCGATGCGCCCCGGCTCGGTGATCGTGGATCTGGCGGCGGAGCAGGGCGGGAACGTGGAGGGTTGCGTCCCGGGCGAGGACGCCGTCCGCCAGGGCGTGACGATCATCGGCCCGGTGAGCGCGCCCAGCCGGGTGGCGTTCCATGCGAGCCAGGCCTTCTCTCGCAACATCGAGAAGCTCTTGCTCCACGTCACGGCCGACGGGCGCTGGAACCTGGACCTGGACAAGGACGAGATCGCGAAGGGATGCGTGGTGACCCGGGAAGGGCTGATCGTGCATCCCAAGCTCAAGGAAGCGGCGGAGGCGAAGTAATGGACCTCGATACCCTGCTGTTCGGGCTCTACATCTTCATGCTGGCGGCCTTCCTGGGCTACCAGGTGATCTCGAAGGTGCCCCAGCTCCTGCACACGCCGCTCATGGCGTTCACGAATGCGATCTCGGGCATCTCGCTCGTCGCGTCGCTGGTCATCGCGGGGGCTGACTGGGGGCTCGTGACGAACCTGCTGGGCGCCATCGCCGTGACGGCGGCGACCATCAACGTGGTCGGCGGCTTCCTCATCACGGATCGCATGCTCAAGATGTTCAAGAAGAAGAAGGACGCTACCCCGTGAACGGCCTCCTCTCCCTCGTGCAGACGTACGCGGCTGACGCCAGCCACGGCTGGGACGCGCGGACCCTGATCTACCGCCTCGCGCTGCTCGCGGCGTCGTTCCTGTTCCTCCTCGGCCTGCGCGGCCTGTCGAACCCCGAGACCGCCCGCCGCGGTATGACTCAGGCGGCCGTGGGCATGCTGCTCGGCGTCCTCGGGACGCTCGTCCAGCGCGACATCGTCCACTACCACTGGATCATCGGTGGCCTCGTGCTCGGCACGATCATCGGCGCGCCGATGGGCCTGTGGATCCCGATGACGAAGATGCCGGAGCGGATCGCGCTCTCGCACGCGTTCGGTGGCCTGGCCGTGGCGCTCGTCGGCGTGGCCGAGTACCTGCACCGCGGCGCCCAGCTGAGCAGCTTCAGCATCGGCGCCGTCACCTTCGAAGTGCTGATGGGCTCCATCACGTTCACCGGCTCGCTCATGGCGTTCGGCAAGCTCCAGGGCTTCCTGCCCGGCAAGCCGACGACCTTCCCTGGCCAGAACGCGCTCAACTTCATCTTCCTGAGCGGGTGCCTGGCCGGGCTCGTCGGCCTGATCGTCAAGCCCGAGCTCGCGCCGCTCTTCTATGGGCTCGTCGCGGCGGGGACGCTGCTGGGCATCCTGCTCGTGCTGCCCATCGGCGGGGCGGACATGCCCGTCGTCATCTGCCTGCTCAACTCCTATGCGGGCCTGGCGGCGGCGGCCTCCGGCTTCGCGCTCGACAACAACGTCCTCATCATCTGCGGCGCGCTCGACGGCGGCTCGGGCTTCATCCTGGCCATGATCATGTCGAAGGCGATGAACCGCTCGTTCTCGAACGTGCTCTTCGGCGCGTTCGGCAGCGACGCCACGGCCCTGGCGGCAGGCCCCGACAAGGGCGGGAACGTCCGCGAGGGCACGATCGAGGACGCGGCGGAGCTCCTCAAGATCGCCAGCTCGGTCATCATCGTCCCGGGCTACGGCATGGCTGTCGGTCAGGCGCAGCACGCCACGCGCGATCTGGCCAACGCGCTCGCCGCGAACGGGACCCGCGTCAAGTACGCCATCCATCCGGTGGCCGGCCGCATGCCAGGCCACATGAACGTCCTCCTCGCGGAGGCGAACGTCTCGTACGACCAGCTCTTCGAGCTCGAGGCGATCAACGACGAGTTCCCGCAGACGGACGTGTCAATCGTGGTCGGGGCGAACGACGTGGTGAACCCGGCGGCGAAGACCGCGCCAGGGAGCCCGATCTTCGGCATGCCCATCCTCAACGTCGATCAGTCCAAGGCCGTGATCGTGCTCAAGCGCTCCATGGGCAAGGGCTTCGCGGGGATCGAGAACGAGCTCTTCGTGCTGCCACAGACCATGATGGTGTTCGGTGACGCGAAGGTGACGCTGGGCAGGATCACCCAGACGATGAAGGGCGGAGGGCACTGAGCGCCTTCCCTCTGCCTCGGCCTTCGGCTGCTCGGGCCTGCGAAGGCAGGCCCACCATGAACTCGCCTGCCTCAGAGCTGGCAGATGCTGGCCTGCAGCTCGATCGCGCGCGTCTGGCTGAAGCCGACGGCGAACGTCGGGATCCAGCACGAGTGCTTGCCCGCCCCGCCCGCGACCAGCACGCGAAGGTGCGACGGCTCGCGAGCCAGGGGGATGCGCCGGCCCCAGGCCTCGAGTCGCTCCGCGTAGCCCCCCCATGACGTGAGCTCCTCGAGCTTCTGCTCGGAGATGCGCTCGACGGGGACGCGCGCGTGCTCGTAGAGGTAGCGCGCCACGTCCTCGCGCGAGAAACCCGAGGCCGCGACGGCCTCGGCGTGCTCGGGGCCGAAGACGACGAAATGGTCGCCGCCGACGTACAGGTTGTTGCTGCCGACGGTGGCCATGGTCTGCGCGATCGTATTGAGGATCGACTCGCCGTCGCTCGAGAGGTGGTCGTTGATGTTGTGCGGGCCCTCGGCCGCTGCGACCGTCACGCATGAATCCTCGACGCCGAGGCCGAGCGTGGTGCGCAGCGGCGGCCATGGGCTCTCGGCCTCGTTCTCGGCGAAGCAGAAGCCGTACTTCGCCGGGCCGCCCTGCGTGGCCTTGTCGGTGGTGCCGGGGATCGCGCCGCCGATGTTCTGCAGGACGAGGCGAAGCGCACGGCCGATGCTGGCGTTGGCGCGCGTGCCCGGCCCCATGCAGCCGTGCCCCGCGTTGAGCCCCAGCTGCGCGACGACGGGCCCCTGCACGATGCAGAGCAGCGCGCAGGGATGCGTCGTGGTCTGCATGCCGAACAGGTTGAACTCGGGATCCTGGATGGCGGTGATCGCGGCCTCGAGCACGGGCATGTGCTCTGGGAGGCAGCCGGCCATGACGGCGTTGATCGCGATCTTCTGGATGGTGGCGGCGCCCTCGCGCGGCGCGAGGTTGCCGAGGCTCTCGAGCGGGTAGTGCTTCGCGCCCGCACACATTCGCGCGACGCGCTCACGGGTCGGGATCACCACAGGGAGCCCGTCCGTGAAGCCCCATGCATGGAAGCGCTCGAGCGCGGCGGCCTCATCACCGTCGATCTCGAGCTCGAGCTGTTCGGCTGTGGGGGCCGCCTCCGCTGCGCTCATGCGCCACCTTCCTTCTGCAGGCCCGCGGCGACTGCTGCGATCACCTCGTCGGTGATCCGCGCCTCGGCCTCCGCGCGCGAGATGCCGCCGACCGGGTGGCGCACGACGGCGAGCGGCAGCGCCTTCGCGTTGCGCTGGCCGAGCAGCTCGCGGGCGAAGCCCTCGAACGACTGCGTGACGAGGCCGACCACCGCCCGGCCCCTGCGTGCCAATTCAATCTGGTCGTGGACACTCCACGACGTGCATGAGCCTCAATCGAGCGCCGCGAGCACGACGGCGTCGCAAGCGTCCCGGCACTGGTCGAGCAGCTCCGCGCCTGCCTCGAGGGAGGGGATCTCCTTCGTGAAGAAGAGCGGCACGATGCCGAAGCGCGCCTCGAGCTCCGTCGCGGTCCGCCGCAGCAGGACATCGGCGTTGGGCTTGTTGTTGCTGAAGAAGCCGACCCGCGCCCCGCGCAGGCTGTCCAGACGGATTCCCAGCGCCTCGGGCGGGGGCGGCGCGCTCGTGGGGTTGAGGGCGATGGTGCGAGTCATCGAGCTGTCTCCTGTGGGTCGGCTCAATACTACGAGTTGCGTACTATACCACAAACATATAATACGGGAGCCATACCGACGCGGACAGTGTCGGAACCACGAAGACGACGATGGGAAAGAACTACCGAGCCGACGAGAGCCACGGGCGCGCCGTGATGACGCTCATCCACCGCATCACCGCGCGCGGTGCGAAGCGGCCCACGCTGGAGCTCAACGTGCGACACCGCCTCGTGCTGCAGGCGCTGGGGCTCGAGGGACCTCGGTCGATCGCGGCGATCGGTCAGCAGCTGGGGCTCACACCGTCGACGATGACCGGCATCGTCGACCGCCTCGAGGACCTCGGCCTCCTGCGTCGCGAGCGCGATTCGAGCGATCGCCGCGCGACCTTGCTGCACCTGACGCGCAAGGGCCAGGTCGCGTTCAAACGGGAAGTGGACTTCTACTGCGCCATTCTCGATGGGTTGCTCGAAGCAACGGAAGACACGGCGAGGCCGCTCGTGCTCGAAGTGGTCACCCACCTCGGCCGCGCGAAGAGCGCGGTCGCAGCCTAGGAGGACGAGATGGACTTCCAGCTCAGCGAGGAGCAGCAGCTCCTGCAGCGCACGGTGCGCGATTTCGCCGACCGGGAATGCAAGGAGCTCGCAGCCCGATGGGACCGCGAGGGAGAGATCCCCGACCACGCGATCGTCGACAAGCTGGTGGGCCTCGGTCTCATCGGCATGTGCCTGCCCGTGAAGTACGGCGGCGGCGGGCAGGAGCTCCTCTCCGCCATCCTGTGCATCGAACAGCTCGCCCGGATCTCACCGCTGTGCGCCGCCGCGGTGTTCGAGAGCAACGTCGGGCCGGTGCGCGTCATCGAGCTCTTCGGGACCGAGGCGCAGAAGGAGCGCCTGCTCCCGAGGGTCTGCAAGGGCCAGATGCAGATCAGCGTCGGCATGACCGAGGCCGAGGCCGGCAGCGCGCTCACCGATCTACGCACC
>JAFGNZ010000029.1 GCA_016926755.1 Myxococcaceae bacterium
AGGCCGTCTCCTGCTCGCCGACGATGTCCACCGCGCCCGCGGAGACGCCCTGGTACTCGTCATGGGGCACCGTCTG
The DNA here is from genome assembly GCA_016926755.1 of Myxococcaceae bacterium. Classification (GTDB taxonomy): domain Bacteria; phylum Myxococcota; class Myxococcia; order Myxococcales; family Myxococcaceae; genus Hyalangium. The sequence continues at coordinate 77 of JAFGNZ010000029.1, forward strand.
CACGCCCGCGCCCAGCGGCCCGTAGATGTCCAGGATGCGACGGCCCACGAGCGAGCGGCGCGCCACCTGGATGACGGTCTCGTTCAGGCGCGCCCACTCCTCTTCGCGCAGGGGGTTCTCGGCATGTCCAAGGAAGTCAGGCATCGAAAGGCTCCTCTAGAGGAGGAATCGTCAGCGAGTGCCACCACGGCCACCGCCCCCGCCGCCGGGACGCCTGAGCGAACCCACGGTCAGCGGGTAGGCGTTCTCGGAGGGAGGAGCGGTCAGGCTGTAGATGACACGGTGGGGGGGGAGGGTGGAGACGGGCTCGACAGCGGGGCGGCCCCCCGCGTTCCCATTGGCGGGAGCGGGGGAGGGGGGCGAGGGAGGGCTCGGCGGCGCGCCGACGGCCTTCTGGAAGTGGTCCGCCGCGATGGGGCGGGTGAAGTGGGTGTCCTGCGCGCTGTCCAGCAGGCGCAGCATCTGGGTGGCCTCGGCGACGTGCTCCTTCTCCTCGGCGGCCAGGTGGGCGAAGAAGGCGCGGACCTCCGGGTGCGAGGAGGCCTGGGCGAAGGCCTCGTACTCATTGATGGTCTCCAGCTCGCGCGCCAGCACGCGCCGGATGCGCGCCAGGTCGTTCAGGAGCTCGCTGTCAGAGGGGCCCGCCATCGCGCCGGGACCATTGCGGCCCACCCGGGGCACCGTCAAGCAAAACAGTGGCCGGCTGTCTTCTTGCTTCATGGAGGTGAACGTCTTGCGTAGATTGCCGCGCCCGCTTGCCTGCCTCCACGCCTGAACAGAACCCACCCTCGGGCGCCAATGCCCCCGCCCGGAAACCCGAGCAGGGCAGCGGCCGGGGGGCCCTCTTTGTCGCCGCGGGCATCCTCGCGTCTCGGCTGATGGGGCTGGTGCGCGAGCGCGTCTTCGCCCACTACCTCGGCAATGCGGAGGCGGCCGCCGTCTTCAAGGCGGCGCTGCGCATCCCCAACTTCCTGCAGAACCTCTTCGGCGAGGGGGTGCTCTCCGGCTCCTTCATCCCCGTGTACGCCCAGCTTTTGGGGCAGAAGGATCAAGAGGAAGCGGATCGGGTGGCGGGGGCCGTCTTCGGGCTGATGGCGCTGGCCACCAGCCTCCTGGTGGCGGCCGGCATGGTGGCCACGCCCCTGTTCGTGGACGCCATCGCCCCTGGCTTCGAGGGCGAGTCCCGGGCGCTGGCCATCCAGCTGGTGCGCATCGTCTTCCCGGGCACGGGGCTGCTGGTGCTGTCGGCGTGGTGCCTGGGCATCCTCAACAGCCACCGCCGCTTCCTCCTGTCCTACCTGGCCCCGGTGGTGTGGAACCTCGTCCTCATCACCACGCTGGTGGCCGCGGGCGGACGGGTGGACGAAGGGCGGCTGGTGGAGCTGCTCGCGTACGCGGTGGTGCTGGGCGGCTTCCTCCAGTTCGCCGTGCAGGTGCCCTCCGTGCTGCGGCTGCTCGGGCGGTTCCGGCCCTCGCTCTCCGTGGCCAGCGCCTCCGTGCGTCGGGTGCTGCGCAGCTTCGTGCCCGTCGTCTTCGGGCGCGGCGTGGTGCAGATCAGCGCCTATGTGGACACGGCCGTCGCGTCCCTGCTCTCCGAGCGGGCCCTGTCCTCCCTCTTCTACGCGCAGACGATCTACCTGATCCCCGTGAGCCTCTTCGGCATGGCGGTCTCCGCGGCCGAGCTGCCGGAGATGTCCCGCGCCACCGGCGGCGCCACCGAGGAGGTGAACGCGAAGCTGCGGGAGCGGATCGAGGCCGGCGCGCGCCGCGTGGCGTTCTTCGTCGTGCCCTCGGCCGCCGCGTTCCTCCTCATTGGAGACGTGGTGGCCGCGACGCTCCTCCAGACGGGCCGGTTCACCCCGGCGGACTCGCGCTTCGTCTGGTACCTGCTCATGGGCTCGGCGGTGGGGCTGGTGTCCGCCACTGTGGGCCGCCTCTACTCCTCCGCCTTCTATGCGCTGAAGGATCCGTCCACCCCGCTGCGCTTCGCCGTCGTCCGTGTGGCCCTGGGCGCCCTCACGGTGTGGGGGCTCGGCCTGTACCTGCCGGGGGTGCTGGGGCTGCCTCGGCACCTGGGGGCCGTCTTCATCACCGTGGCGAGCGGCCTGGTCGCCTGGCTGGAGGCGTGGCTGCTGCGCCGGAGCCTTGCCCGGCGGGTGGGCGGCCATGTAGGTGCGCCCTCGGGCCTCCTCCCCAAGCTGTGGGCCTGCGCCATCGCGGCGGGGCTCGTGGCGCTGGGCGTCAAGCTGGCGCTGACCTCGGCCCTGGGGCCCATGGAGGGGGTGGCGCAGGAGTGGGGTGGGGGCCTGCTGGCGCCCCCCGCGCTGCACCCGGTGGTGACCTTCCTGGCGGTCGTCCTTCCCTATGGGGGCGTCTATTTCGCGCTCACCGCGGCCCTGGGGATGCCCCAGGCGCTGGCCGTGTTCCGCAGGCTCCGGAGGCTCGTCGGGAGGTAGCAGCGAGGCCTCCGGCAGAGGGCAGGCAGGCGCTCTGCCGGGGGGCCAGGCGGGCGGTTCTTGGGGGTGAAAGGGATGATTGAGGTAGGCGCGCCGCGTTAAAGAACGGATGGGGTGCCACCGAAAGGCCGCAAGCGACTTCCGCCACGCGGGCCACATGTGTAGAGTGCGCCGCCTTTTTCAGGAGCCCGGTAGTCCCTGAAAGCTGGGCAGGATTTCCTTCAGGAAGGTCTCGGCAGTGAGCGACGAGAAGAGCGGTTCTGGAGCAGGTGGGTTTGGCCCGAAGAAGCCGAAGGCCACTTTTGGTGACGTGATGCTCGGCATCCCTTCGGGCCGCGCTGGCGAGCGCGAGGGCGGCCGTGGGGGCGAGCGCGGCGGCGATCGAGGCCGCGGCGGGTCCGACCGCAAGGGCGGTGACCGCGAGGCGCGTCCGAGGCCCGAAGGCGAGAGCGGCGGTGCGTCCGCGGCTCCGCGCGAGGATCGGCGGCCCCGGGGTGACCGGGATCGCGGCCCGCGCGGTGGCGGCGAGCGTCGGGGGGGTGGCGATCGGGGTGGCACCGGCGGGGAGCGCAAGCCTCAGGGCCCGCTCGTCGTCGTGAAGCGCGCCTCGGGTGTCATCGAGACGCGCGGCCCGGTGGGCGAGCAGCCCGCGGCCCCGGCCGGGACGGCTCCCGCCACGGGAGAGGAGGCTCCGGCCGCCGAGGCGTCCGCGACGCCGGCTCCGACGCCTACGCCTACGCCCACGCCGCGCCCCACGCCCGCGCCGAGCAGCGCGCTCTACGAGGAGGTGCCCGAGAGCGAGTCCTTCGCGGAGATGTTCGAGGCCCAGGTGAAGGAGGGCGGCGTGCCCGCCCGGCGCAGCGTGCGCGTGGGCGAGAAGGTGACGGGCAAGATCTTCCAGCTGGGCGCGGACACCGCGTTCGTGTCGCTCGATGGCGTCAAGAGCGAGGCGATGATCGAGCTGCGCGAGCTGAAGGACGACGAGGGCATCCTGCGCTACGGCGTGGGGGATCCGATCGAGGCGCACGTCATCGAGGCGGGCGCGCGCGGCATCCTCCTCAGCCGGGCGCTGGCCAAGGGCAGCGCGTCCATGGCCATGCTGGCCGAGGCGCGGGCCTCGGGCATGCCGGTGGAGGGCATGGTGCTGAGCGTGAACAAGGGTGGCGTCGAGGTGGCCATCGGCGACATGCGCGCGTTCTGCCCCATCAGCCAGCTGGACATCCGCTTCGTGGAGAAGCCGGATCAGTTCATCGGCGAGAAGCTCATGTTCCGCGTCACCGAGGTGCGGGATCGCAACGTGGTGCTGTCGCGGCGCTCCCTCCTCGAGGAGGAGCAGCGCAAGCTGGCGGATCAGACGCGCAAGAACCTGGCCGAGGGCAAGGTCGTCAAGGGCAAGATCACCGGCGTGCGTGACTTCGGCGCCTTCGTGGATCTGGGCGGCGTGGAGGGCATGATCCCCGTCTCCGAGATGTCCTACGTGCGCGTGGGCCACCCCAGCGACGTCGTGAAGGTGGGCGACGAGGTGGAGGTGGAGATCCTCCGCATGGAGGCGGCGCAGCCGAACTCGCCGGACAAGGCGAAGCAGAAGGAGCGCATCACGCTGTCCATGCGCGCCCGCATGGAGGATCCCTTCAAGGCGGCGCTGGCCACCCTCAAGGAGGGCGACCGGCTGCAGGGCAAGGTCGTCCGGCTGCAGGCGTTCGGCGCGTTCGTGGAGCTGCGCCCGGGCGTGGACGGCCTGGTGCACATCTCCGCGCTGTCGGATCGCCGCATCGCGCACCCGCGCGACGTGGTGCAGGTGGGCGAGACCATCTGGGTCGTCATCGAGAAGATCGATCCGAACGAGAAGCGCATCGGCCTGCGTCGCATCACGGAGGAGGAGGCGCAGCGTCCCCCCGAGGAGCGCCCGGCGCCCGAGGCCAAGGCGGCCAAGGCAGCCGAGCCCCAGGCCCCGCGCCCGAAGGTGGGCCAGGTGGTCGTCGGCAAGGTCGATCGCATCGAGCCCTACGGTGTGTTCCTGGTCTTCCCGGGCGGCAAGGGGCTCATCCCCGCGGCGGAGACGGGCACGGATCGCGGCACGGATCTGCGCAAGCACTTCTCGCTGGGCCAGGAGGTGAAGGTGGCCATCCTGGACATCGACGCCTCCGGGAAGATCCGCCTCTCCATCACGGCCGCTGAGCGGGCGGAGGAGCGTGCGGAACTCGACGCCTGGATGAAGACCCAGAAGCCGGCGAGCGGTGGCGGCGGCAAGGGATTCGGCACCCTCGCGGACCTGTTGAAGAACAAGAAGGTCTGAGGGGCGGGCGCCGGAAAAAGGAGTTGACGCACTGGGGGGAGGGCGGTACTTACCCTCCCGCTCTTACCGCGGGGTGGAGCAGCCTGGTAGCTCGTCGGGCTCATAACCCGAAGGTCGCAGGTTCAAATCCTGCCCCCGCAACTGGAAGCACCGGAGGCCCTTCCGGGAATGACCGGAAGGGCCTCCGTCGTTCTAATTAAAGTCGCAGCCAATATCGCGGGGTGGAGCAGCCTGGTAGCTCGTCGGGCTCATAACCCGAAGGTCGCAGGTTCAAATCCTGCCCCCGCAACTTGAAACCGAAGGCCTCATCAGCTCCCTGCTGGTGGGGCCTTCGGCTTTGCGGGGGACGGATCACCTTCGCGGCTCCGGTGCTCGTCCAGGTAGGCCGAGAAGCCCGCCTTGGACTGGATGCGGAAGGTGGGGATGCGCGCCAGCGCCTCCGGGCCGAAGGCGTACTGCTCGCACACGAGGCTGGCGCGCAGGGCTCCCTCGGCTCCTCCGGTGAAGGGGTGGACCTCATGCTGGAGATCCCCACGGAACTGCACGAGCAGGCCCGGCCGAGGGCGGACTCTTCCAACGGGTTGGTCCGCCCGCAGCAGCTGGAGCGAGCCACCGTGGGCTCCCTCGGGCACCGTCAGGTAGAGCACGCTCACGTGCTCGGGGACCGCGCCCTCGACTTCGCTGGGAGCCCGGAGCGTGGCGTCGATGTGGCGCCCCACGCCCTTGCCGGCCTCGAGCAGCAGCAGGTTCAGGTAGAAGGCATTGGGCCGCTGGCGCTCCTGGCGCGCGCCGAAGAGCCGCTCCCGCCAGGGCAGCAGGCCGCGCGTCGTCGCCGGATCCATCACCAGCGAGACGTAGTCCGCGAGGAAGGGGAAGCGCTCCAGCAGCGTGGCCCGTCCCTCCTCGGTGAAGATGAAGGCGAAGCCCTTGCTGGCCTGGAACGAGCCCATGAGCGGGCTGCGCGCCACGAAGCGTGACGCGAGCAGAGCCTCCCGGAGGGCCTCGAGCCGGGAGCCCGTCAGCGCGTCGCGGTGGGTGACGTACTCGCTCACGGCCTGGAGCGTACCGGGTCCAGGGCGGAATGGGGGCTCCAGCGTCTGACAGCGGGCGCCCGCCCGGCAGCTCGTCGAGCTACTCCAATTCCCGGACAAATCTTCTGCCTTGGGGCATCAGGGCAGGGGACGGCCCGTGTTCGCCTGCGCCAGGCGGAGCGCACGCTCCATCAGCTCGCCCTGGGCCCAGCGCCTCTCTCCGCCCTGGCGCGCTCGCCGCCGCCACGTCCCGTCCGCCTCCAGCTCCCACGCGTGCGTGTTGTCCGCGAGGCACCGCTCGAGCACGTCGCGCACCTGCGCCACGAGCTGGGGATCCTCCACGGGCGCCAGCGCCTCCACCCGGTGATCCAGGTTGCGCGGCATCAGATCCGCCGATCCAATGAGGCAGCGCGCCTCCCCCCCGCGCTCGAAGAGGTAGATGCGCGAGTGCTCCAGGAAGCGGCCGAGCGTGGACACCACGCGGATGTTCTCCGAGACCCCTGGCAGCCCCGGGCGCAGGCAGCAGATCCCCCGGATGTTGAGATCCACCTTCACCCCTGCGCGCGAGGCGTCGTAGAGGGCGCGGATCATCACCGGATCCACCAGCGCGTTCATCTTCATCTGGATGCGCGTGGGCCGGTCCTTCGCGTGGGCGGCCACCGTGCGGCGGAGCTCCGCCAGCAGGCCCGCGCGCATGTTGATCGGCGCCACCAGCAGCTTGCGGAAGGACTGCGGGCGGGCGAACCCCGTCAGGTAGTTGAACAGGTCCGCCACGTCCGCGCCCAGCTCCGGATCCGTGGTGAACAGCCCCAGGTCCGTGTAGAGCCGCGCCGTCTTCGGGTTGTAGTTGCCCGTGCCGATGTGGACGTAGTGCCGGATCCGCTCTCCCTCCCGGCGGACGATCAGGATCGCCTTGGCGTGCGTCTTCAGCCCGGGGATGCCGTAGACGACGTGCACCCCCGCCTCCTCCAGCGCCAGCGCCCAGTGGATGTTGGTGCGCTCGTCGAAGCGGGCCTTGAGCTCCACCATGCACACCGCCTGCTTGCCGCCCTCCGTGGCGCGGATCAGCGCGGGCACCAGCGGCGAGCTGTCCGAGGTCCGGTACACCGTCTGCTTGAGGGCCAGCACGTCCGGATCCTCCACCGCCTCGGTGACGAAGCGCTCCACCGAGGTGGCGAAGGACTCGTAGGGGTGGTGGACGAGCAGATCGCCCCGGCGCATGGCCGCCATCACCGTGCTGGCGCCATCCGCGTCCCTCTCGGGGCGCAGCCGGAGTTGGGTGATGGGCGCCCAGGGGGGATCCCGCAGCTCGGAGAAGCCTGGCGTGCCCACCACCGCGTGCAGATCCGCCAGCGCCAGCAGGCCCTGCTCCTCGTACACCTGCCGCGGCTCCAGCTCCAACGCCTCCTCCAGCGGCTCGCGCAGCTTGGGGTTCATCCCCGCCTGCACCTCCAGGCGGATCACATCCCCGAAGCGGCGCTGGCGCAGCTCTCGCTGCACGGCCACCAGCAGATCCTCGGCGTCCTCGGACACGGTGTAGTCCACATCCCGAGTCACTCGGAACATCCCGTAGTCCAGCACCTCCATCCCGGGGAACAGCGCGTCCAGGTGGTGGGCGATGATGTCCTCGAGCGGCACGAAGGCCGCGCCGCCACTCTTGAGCGGCACGAAGCGCGGCAGCACCTCCTTGGGCACCTTCACCCGCGCCACGTTCTCCGTCTCCGCCACCGGATCGCGCAGCAGCACCGCCAAGCTCACCGAGAGGTTGGAGATATAGGGGAAGTGCCGCCCCAACCCGATGGCCAGCGGCGTGAGCACCGGGAAGATCTGCTCGCGGAAGCGCCGGTCCACCTGCGCCCGCGCCTCCGCGTCGAGCTCCTTCATGGAGAGGATGCGCAGGCCCTTCTCCGCCAGGGCCGGGCGCAGCACCCGCTCGAAGCAGTCGCCGTGGCGCCGGTCCTGCTCGCGGATGCGCGCGTGCAGCTTGTCCAGCGTCTCGCCTGGCGTGGCCCCGTCCGGCACCAGCCCCGCCACGCCCCCGCGGTGCTGCTCGTGCAGCCGCGCCACGCGGATCATGAAGAACTCGTCCAGGTTGCGCGCGTAGATGGCGCAGAACTTCAGGCGCTCCAGCAGCGGCACCGAGCCGTCCTCGGCCAGCTGCAGCACCCGGTCATTGAAGGCCAGCCAGGACAGCTCCCGGTTGAAGAACAGGTCGCGATCCGGCACCTCCGAGCCCTCGGGCAGGGTGTCCCGCGCGAGGGGCTTCTGTCCTCCGCCTCGGCTGCTGGAGGCGCGCTTCGGCATTCCCCGGCTCCTCGGTTCGACTCGACCGGAGGTGTACTCATCCTCCCGCGGCGCTGCCGGGATACCGGAGCGCCAGCGTTCGATACCCATCCTCCGAGTCCTCTTCAGGCGACACTTCAGGTGGGGGTGACACAGCGCGTTGCGTGACGGGGACGTGACGTTGAGCGTTGGGCTTTGTCCCGCAATGGGAGAGAGTCCACCCGCGGACAATCCTTGGAGGGGTCCTTGTTGTCGAAACGCGCTCATCTCGCTCGGGGGCTGTGTCTGGTGGCCGTGCTGTGGGGCTCCGGAGCGCTCGCCCAGAACTCAGTCATCACCGGCACCGTCATCGACACGGCGACAAGGCAGCCTGTCGCGGACGCCCTCATCACGGCTACCTCCCCCGGGATGCTGGGCGAGCGGAGCGTCCTCACGGATGCAATGGGCACCTACCGCATCCCTCAGCTCCCGCCGGGCACCTATTCCCTCCGCGTGGATGCCAGCCAGTTCAGGCCCTTCGCGCGACAAGGCATCACCCTGCGCCTCGATCGCACCATCCGCGTCAACATCGAGCTGCTCCCGGAGAGCTTCACCGAGGAGATGTCGATCACCGCGGCCCCGCCCACGGTGGACGTGGGCTCGAGCGCCGCGGGCGTGACGGTGGACGCCGACTTCCTGCGCAACGTGGCCGTCATCCGCCCGGGCACCAAGGGCTCCGCGGCGCGCTCCTTCGAGTCGCTGGCCGAGCTGGCCCCCGGCGCCCAGGAGGATCGCTACGGCATCAGCGTCAGCGGCAGCAGCTCGCCGGAGAGCCAATATGTGGTGGACGGCCTCACGGTGAACGATCCCAGCGTGGGCACCCTGGGCACGCCGCTGTCCGTGGAGTTCGTGAAGGAGGTCAACGTCATCACCAGCGGCTACCTGCCCGAGTATGGCCGCTCCACGGGCGGCATCCTCAACGTCGTCACCAAGTCCGGCTCCAACGAGTTCCACGGCTCTCTCTTCGGCAACGTCGCGCCGGGCGCCCTGCAGACGGCGGCGCCGGAGATCCAGCAGGCGGGGTCCGTCATCTCCGCGCGGGGCCGGCGGTGGATGCTGGGGGACTTCGGCATGGATCTGGGCGGCCCCATCCTCAAGGACAAGCTCTGGTTCTACGTGGGGGTGGCGCCCTCGTTCACGCGCATCCGGGTGGAGCGGCAGCTCAACACCCTGGACATCTGCACGGAGGTGGATCGGGACAATGGCTGCAACGCCGTGGGGTCCGCGCGGGTGGATCCCGCCACCCGCTTCGCGGTGTCCACGCCCATCGAGGGCACGCGCGTGGACCGCTTCGCGGACGAGCGGAGCGTGCAGTACACGGCCAAGCTGACCTACCTCTTCAACCCGGACCACAACCTCTCGGTCTCCGTCTTCGGCGTGCCGCGCTCCTCCGGTGGACAGGGCAAGTACTCCTTCAGCGATGACGGCGATCCGGAGGTGTGCGTCGGCCTGTCCTGCACCGCCTTCGTGCAAGGCACCTACGACTCCATCGCCACCATGCGGGAGAACAACGCGCTGGATCTGGTGGCGAGGCAGTCCTCCGCGTTCTTCAACAAGGCGCTGCTCCTGGACGCCACGCTCGGCTGGCACCACCAGGAAGACTCGATCCTCCCGTCGGATGACTCGGGGCTCAACACGGGCGAGGGGCTGTCCCGCCAGCCGCGCATCTCCTGGCGCCGCACGCGCAGCCCGTCGTCGAACCCCACCGCGATCGGGCGGGACTTTCACAGCATCACCGAGTTCGAGGAGCTGCCGGATCCCTCCGTGTGTGACTCTCCCGCGGAGCTGGGCACCCACCGCCGGGCCACGCGCTGCCCGGTGAGCGCGTACACCACGGGCGGCCCCGGCACGATCAGCATCCAGAAGCTGGACCGCCTCCAGGGCAAGCTGCTGGGCACCTACCTCTTCGAGGCGCGCGGCCACCACATCATCAAGGCCGGCTTCGACGTGGAGCGGCTGAGCTTCTACAACAACCGCGCGCGCACGGGCTTTGCCCACTGGCAGGAGTGCTCCAGCGGCGCCTGCTTCTTCAGCCTCAACCAGTACGGCTACCTCGAGGGGCCGGACCAGCCCGTCTTCCTGGAGACGAAGGAGGGCACCTCCACCTCGGTGACGATGGGCGGCTTCATCCAGGACAGCTGGTCCGTGATGGACAAGGTCACCGTCAACCTGGGCTTCCGCTACGACACGCAGACCATATGGGGCCTGGACGGAAAGGTGGGGCTCCACCTGCCCAACCAGTGGTCCCCCCGCGTGGGCGTCATCTACGATCCCACCCAGCAGGGGCGCTCGAAGCTCTACGCCAACTTCGCGCGCTTCTACGAGAGCATGTCCCTGGACATGGCGGATCTCTCGTTCCCGCAGCAGCAGCTCATGTCCGCCACGTATGACGCGCCGGCGTGTGATCCCTCCCGCCCTGGCTCCCTGGAGACGGACTGCGCCTCCAACGAGAACCGTCAGGCCATCGGCAACCGAGAGAGCCCCAACCAGTTCTGGGACGTGGAGGGCGGAGATCGGGTGCCCGTGGATCCGCGGATCAAGCCCCAGTCCATGGACGAGCTCGTCGTCGGCGCCGAGTACGAGGTGCTCCTGGGGCGCTTCGGCCTGTCCTATACGCGGCGCAACCTGAACTCCGTCATCGAGGACATGAGCCGGGATGACGGCAGCACCTTCTTCATCGGCAACCCCGGCCAGGGCGTCTCGACGGACTTCCCGGAGGCGGTGCGCAAGTACAACGGGGTGACGCTCTACTACCAGAAGGCCTTCTCCAACCACTGGCTCGCCCAGGCCAGCTACACGTGGTCCCGCCTGGAGGGCAACTACTCGGGCCTGTTCCGCGCGGACACCGGTCAGCTCTCGCCCAACCTGACGCGCGACTTCGATCTGCCCTCGCTGACCTTCAACCGCTACGGGGTGCTGCCCGGCGATCGGACGCACAGCCTCAAGTTCGACGGTGCGCGGGAGCTCATCCTCAGCGACTCCATGAGCGTCACCCTCGGCGCGAGCTACCGAGGCCGCTCCGGGACGGTGACCAACGTCCTGGGGGCGCACCCCCGGCGCAGCGGCTCGGAGACGTTCATCCTGCCTCGCGGCAGCGGCGGCCGGCTGCCCTGGGTCCACAGCGTGGACGGGAACCTGGGCTTCAACGCGAAGCTTGCGGGGGACTACGTCCTGACCGTCTCGATGTCCGTCTTCAACCTCTTCAACTTCCAGCAGTACACGGACGTGGATCAGACCTTCACCTTCACCCGCGTGCTCCCCATCGAGGACGGCAGCGCCACCGTGAAGGAGCTGGAGGCATGCCGGGATCAGGAGGCCAGCGTCGCGTGCGGCAAGGTCCTCACGGCCACCGCCAGCCCCGCGCCGATCCTGGCCGGGGAGATCAACCCCAACTACAGGCGCCCGATTGCCTACCAGGCGCCCAGGTCCATCCGCCTCGGCGCGAAGCTCAGCTTCTAGCCAGCCCTCCGGAGAACACCTTCCATGAAGCTCAAGTTGATGGGACTGAACGCGGGAGTGGTGGCGGCGGCCGTCGCGCTGGGCGCGTGCTACACCGAGGAGCCAGAGGCGCAGTGCGCGGTGGCGCGGGCCGTCTCGGACGGGTCCACCGGCTCCTTCGCCGCCACCTTCACCCTCAAGGCGGAGGAGGCGCACCCGGACCGGCCCTGCACCCAGCTCACGTCGGAGCCCGTGGGCCTGCAGAAGTACTTCAGCCGGGAACCCGCAGCGCCGGACACGGTGGCCATCCGCACGGCTCGGATGGGGCGGCTGACGGAGGACTTCGAGGATCGGGTGAGCTCCGAGTCCGCGGGCGAGCCGTACGCCGTGGGGGCGCTGGCCTCCGAGTCGCCGGGCCCGGACAACTTCTGTGACGTGCCGGAGCTCTCCGTGTCTCGGCTGGACGTACCGGCGGCCAACGAGCTGCCGGCCCAGAGCTTCGCGTACGAGTGGAGCAACCTGCGCATCTACAACACGCCGGAGATCCCCGGGACGCAGTTCGTGGCGGACCTGCGCTACACGGAGAATGGCTGTAGCGCGGAGTACAGCGTGAAGGGCATCTGGCCGGTGGTGCGGTGCGCCACGGGCGGCGAGCCCAACGAGGAGCTGTGCGATCCGTACCCGAACCCCGACAAGGGACGGCTGCGCGGCTCGGGCATCAACCCGCTCTTCCCGGTGAAGTGCGATCCCGTCGCGCTCATCTGCGTACTCACAGGCGAGGTGCCCTCGGAGAGCAAGCCCTGAGTCCGCTCGGGAGACCGGGCTCCCGTCCGCGCGCACGTACCGGTGTGGTGCGCAGCCTGCTCTCTCGCCGCAAACCGCTACAGGCAGGTGGCACGCTGGGCAGGCAGGCTGAAGAGGGGAGGAGGCCTCCCTGCCGCCCCCTGGCTGATCTACACTCCCGCGCCACCCCTGCCTGCTCCGGCGCCGATGAGCACCTTCCTCGAGTCCATCCTCGCGTTCCCTACTGTCTTCCTCACGATCCTGCTGGGCGTGGTGTTGACGTACTGGCTGTGCGTCATCCTCGGCGCAGTGGGGGTGGACGTGCTCGATGGGGACGCCGAGCTCACCGCCGGTGCCAAGGCGGCCAGTGGGGCGCTCGAAGGGGGCGCCAAGGCCATGGGAGGCCTCGTGGGCGGCGCCAAGGCCGCGGGCGGAGCGCTGGAGGGGGCGGACGTGGGGGGCGCCGATGGCGGCCACGACGCGGAGACCTCGGCGGGGTTGCTCGCCATGTTGGGCTTCTCCGAGGTGCCGCTGACGATCTCCTCCAGCCTCGTCGTCTTCACCTCTTGGACGATCTCGTTCCTGGCCCGCGGCCTGGTGTTCGATCTGCTCGGCGCCGCCCTGCCCGGCGTCGTCCTCAGCGGCGGCTTGCTGCTGCTCAGCCTCCTGCTCGGCACGTTCCTCGCGGCGCTCGCCGTGCGGCCGCTGCGCCCGCTCTTCCGCACCCAGGACGCCCCCGGCCGCGAGGCGCTCATGGGCCGCGTGTGCACCATCAACAGCGGCAGCGTCACCAACAACTTCGGGCACGCCACCTTCAATGACGGAGGCGCGGGCCTCATCCTCAACGTCTTCTGCGACAGCCCCAACCAGCTCAAGCGCGGGGATCAGGCGCTGATCCTCGGGTACGATCCGGCCCGGGACGTCTACGAGGTGGAGCCGGTCGACTGGCTGCTCCCCGAAGAGCTGGCCCAGATCCAGGATCCGGCCAGGGCCGTCGCCATCGCCGCTCGCGCTCGGGACAGGACACGCTAGGTACTTCCGCGACGCGCTGGCGTCGCCTCACTTCCCGCCCGGAGGCTGTTTGCGGGGGACTCCGGGTGCGTACTACAACGCCCGTCGACTCACACCCTGAAGGAACGCAATGGATCCCATCACCGCACTCGCGATAGGCGGCGGCTTCACGGTCATCCTGTTCGGTAGCATCATCAGCTTCACCAAGTTCTACCGGCAGGTGGATCAGGGCAAGGTGTTGATCGTCAACACGACCCGGAGCGAACCCAAGGTCACCTTCACCGGCTCCCTGGTGTGGCCCATCATCAACCGGGCCGAGGTGATGGACATCTCCCTCAAGACGGTGGAGATCGACCGGCGCGGCAAGGAAGGCCTGATCTGCCAGGACAACATCCGCGCGGACATCAAGGTCACCTTCTTCGTCCGGGTGAACAAGACGCGCGAGGACGTGCTCAAGGTGGCCCAGTCCATCGGCTGCGCCCGCGCCAGCGATCAGGAGACGCTGGAGAACCTCTTCGAGGCCAAGTTCTCCGAGGCCCTCAAGACGGTGGGCAAGAACTTCGACTTCGAGGATCTCTACACCAAGCGGGATCAGATCAAGGACAAGGTGGTCGAGACCATCGGCCGCGATCTCAACGGCTACATGCTCGAGGACTGCGCCATCGACTTCCTGGAGCAGACCCCCATCGAGATGCTGGACAAGGACAACATCCTCGACGCGAAGGGCATCCATAAGATCACCAAGCTCACCACGGTGGAGAACGTCAGCACCAACGAGTTCAGGCAGAACGAGCGCATGGCCATCACCAAGCGCAACGTCGAGGCGGACGAGGCCATCTTCGCCCTCGAGCGCCAGCGCGCCGAGGCCGCCGCCA
>JAFGNZ010000194.1 GCA_016926755.1 Myxococcaceae bacterium
CCGTCCAATGCGTGTCGCGCGGCCCTCCTGGACGACCACCTACCCCGGCCCTCGCCCACAACAGGGCTCCCATGCCGCCTATGCTCTGAGCGGCTCTCACTCCTGGACGGGGGCCGTCCTCTCGGGTGATGAGGGCGGCCCCGATTTCCTGAATGACTCGCGCGGACGCTGACTCTGTCCCTGTGTGGGCAGCGTCAGGCCCGCGGATGTGACTTCAACGGGAGAGTGCATCGTGAGCTTCTTCAACAGGTTCCTGCTGGCTGGCTTGTGTCTTCATCTGAGCGCGGTGGCGCACGCCACTCCTCCCCCGCCTCCGGCGCAGAAGGGCTCGAAGCCCGTGAGCGCGAAGGCGGTGGCCAGGCTCGCCCCGCTGTCCGACGCCGAGCGCTACGCGCGCCGGTGCCAGCCCCGGGCGCCCATGCGGGAGCGCAACCCCCAGGGGACGATGCTGTGGGGCAGCCGGCGGGACTGGGACACGGAGAAGGCGGCGCCCGAGACGCGCAGCGTGCTCGTCTCGGTGGCCCTCTCGCCCGTGAAGCCGGCGGGCACCGGCGTGAAGGCCCTCCAGCTCGTGGACGGCGCCCTCGTGGCCTCGCCCGCGGGCGCGGAGGTGACGGGCCTGGTGCTCCAGGGGCGCGCCAGCGACGGCAAGCCCGTGGAGGTGGCCATCTGTGCTGCCGAGCCCGCGGCCCAGTCTCCAGAGATGAGCTGGTACCGCATCGAGGCCTGGAACCCGGTGGCGCAGGAGTGGGAGAACCCCTGTGTCGGGCTGGACCGCGTCCCCTCGCCCAGGGCGCTCGCGGTGCGCGGGGTGTGGGATCTGAGCGGGGCGCGCAAGGACTCGGCGGAGCACTTCACCTTCGCCTGTGAGAATGGCGCCATCGCCAAGTGCATTGACTGGGGCTACAAGCCCTGGGCGAGTCGCGATGGCAGGCCGCTCACCGAGGTGCATCAGGCCTGCACCCGCATGGCGCGCGCGGACTACTGCGGAGACGGCCGCAGCCACACGTACCAGGACAACCCCATCGACATGTACGATCCGCTCGGCGTGCTCGAGCGGACCCGCGAGGACGCGGCGGACTGGGATCCGGCGCTCTCGTTCGAGGCCGCGTGGGGGCCCGACGGGGCGCTCTGCCTGGAGCACACGCGTGATGGCCGCGCGCTGGAGGCGGTGCTCGCGGAGTGTCCCAACCGGTTCCGCAAGGGAGCGGCGGTGGAGCTGGGAGAGGGGGACCGCTGCTCGGTCCAGCGGACGCGGGGGAACCCCAAGGCCGCCCTGCTGCGGAACAAGTCCTACGGAGTCCGACAGGGCGCGGCGCCCCCAGCGGCGCCCACCCAGCGGTGAGCCTGGGGCCAGGTGCTGGGAGAGGTCAACGAGGGGGCCGTGGCCGGTCCGGCGCGGCGGCCTCTCCCAGCATCTGGCTGAGGTGCAGATCGAACTGGCTGTCCACCAGGTTGATGAAGCTCTGGAAGTCCTGGGCGGACACCCCCAGGCGCGCTTGCAGGTGGCGCCGGATCTCCGCGCCGAGCTTCTCGCGGATCTGGGTCATCCGGCGGGAGATGGTGGGCTGGCTGGTGCGCAGCAGCGGCTCCATCTTATACATCGACAGCCGGTCCACGTAGTAGAGGCGCAACAGGTAGCGGTCCTCATCCGTCAGCGAGGAGAAGGCCTCGCGGAAGGCATGGCGCAGATCCTCGTGATGATGCTGTTTGATGAAGCGAAGCCCCGGGTCCTCCGAGATGTGGAGGGGATCAGGCAGGTCCGGATCCGGCTCCTCCGGAGCGACCTCCGGGCCCTGGCGCTGCCGGATGGCGATGCGCGCGGCGATGACGCGCACCCAGCTCAGCAGCTCCCCGACGCCTTTGTACTCGGCGATCCTGGGCGGGCCCTCGTCGGTGGCGACCAGGATCCTCACGCTGGCCAGCTGGCAGATCTCATCAATGGCCGCGGCGGAGCGCTCGCGCTGCCCCAACAGCCTTGGCAGCTTCCGGAGATAGTGTTGCTCAAACGTCTTTACCGCCAGCGGAGCCTGATGCAGGCAGGCACACGCCAGGTAGAGCTCCTCCACGCGCAGTTGCCCGAGGAGCGCCTCCAGAGAGAGTTCGGGCCGGGGGCCCGGCAGCCGCTCGGCCAGGTGCCTCATGAAGAGCTCGGGGGCGAGCTTCACCTCGGGCCACCACGCGCGGGCGGCCTCCAGGGCCTGCGCCAGCGCGCGGTTGAGTTCAGTGGCACCCGAGGGAGGGACGAGGCGTCCGCGCACATGCGAGAGGAACGTGGCAGCCAGATCGAGGGGCTCGGGCATCGCCGGGGCTGTACCATGCCCCTTGAGATGCTCGCAATCGAGCCAGTCCCTGGCGCCCTCCGTTGGAGAGGCTTTGAGTGAAGTCCCCATGTCTTCATCGCCCTGCCTGACAGATGAAGTCCTCATGGCGCTCAGCGCGGGAGCGCTCCCCGACGAGGAGCTGTCCCACGCCCACCATCACGCCGCCCGGTGCCATGAGTGCCGGCGCCTGCTGGTGGAGCTCGTCCCGCAGGGCACTCCTCCGAGCAGGCCCGACGCCCCGCGCGAGGCCTCCGAGCCAGCGCCGGCCCAGGGGGCTGGGGCAACCTGGACACCCCCTCCTGAGTGCAACGAGTTCCGCCTGGAGCGGCCGCTCGGGCGCGGGGGCATGGGCGTGGTCTACCTGGCGTATGACACCTCGTTGGACCGGCACGTGGCGCTGAAGTTCATCGCCGAGCTGCACCCCAAGCCCGCCGTCCAGGAGTTCTTCGAGAACGAAGCGCGCATCGTCGCCCAGCTCCAGCACCCCAACGTCGTCCAGGTGTTCAGCACGGGCGAGGTGGAGGGCCACCCGTACATCGTCTCGGAGTACATCACGGGCAGCAGCCTCGCGCAGCTGCCCCTGCCCCTCCCCTGGCGCCAGGCGCTCGGCCTGGGGCTCGGGCTGGCCCGGGGGCTCGCGGCGGCGCACCGCCGGGGCGTGCTCCACCGCGATCTCAAACCCTCCAACGCGGTGCTCACCGAGGCTGGAGAGGTGAAGCTGTTGGACTTCGGCCTGGCCGAGCAGCTCGATCCGAAGCCGGAGGAGGGCTCTTCCAGGGGCCGCCTCTTCGCGGGCACGGTGGCCTACATGGCGCCCGAGCTCCTCCAGGGGGCGGCGGCGACCGCGCGCAGCGATATCTACGCGCTGGGGCTCGTCCTGCGCGAGCTGTGCACCGGCGTGCCGCCCCGCCCCGCCCGGGAGGCCGCGCCCGAGCCGCTCTCCTCCGGGCGTGCGCCGTTCATCGATCCGGACTTCGCCGCCATCATCGACCGGTGCTGCGCGGCCGAGGCGCAGGAGCGGTTCGCCTCGGCCGAGGCGCTCTGCGAGGCGCTGGAGCGGCTGGCGCGGCTCGTCGCGCCCGTGCCCCTGGCCGCGGGCAACCCCTACCGGGGGCTGGAGCCCTTCGAGGCCGAGCACCGGGCGCTCTTCTTCGGACGCGACGCCGACATCCACGCCGTGCTGGAGCGGCTCCGCTACCAGCCCCTGGTCCTCGTCGCGGGGGACTCCGGCGTGGGCAAGTCCTCGCTGTGCCGTGCGGGGGTGCTGCCGCAGGTGGCGGCGGGGGGCCTGGGGGAAGGCCGGGAGGCGGTCTCGGTCACGCTCTGGCCTGGACGGCGCCCGCTGGAGGCCCTGGCCGCCGCGCTCGCGCCGCTGCTGGAGCACACGGAGGAGGAGCTCGTCCTGCGGCTGAAGGACAGGCCGTCCTGGCTGGGGCGGGCGCTGCGCGAGGCGTACCGCGCCGAGCGCGGCCTGCTGCTCTTCATCGATCAGCTCGAGGAGCTCATCACGATCTCGGAGCCGGCCCAGGCGGAGCACTTCGCCCGCCTCCTCGGGGAGCTGTCCCTGCCGGCCGCGGGGGTGCGTGTGCTCATGGCGGTGCGGGGCGACTTCCTGACGCGCGTGAGCGCGCTGCCCGGCCTCGGCGAGGAGGTGGAGCGCGCGCTCTATCTCTTGCGGCCCCTGTCCCCCGAGGGGGTGCGCGAGGCCATCATCGGGCCCGCGCGCCGCCGCGGGGTGGCCTTCGAGTCCGAGGCGCTCATCCAGGCGCTCACGGCCTCCACGGCCCGGGGGGTGGGGAGCCTGCCCCTGCTCCAGTTCGCGCTCGCCGAGCTGTGGGAGCGGCGCGACGGCGCGCGAGGCTGCATCACCCGGGCGGCGCTCGAGCAGATGGGGGGGGTGGCCGGGGCGCTGTCGCGGCACGCCGACGGGGTGCTCCTTCGCCTGGGCCCGGCCGGGCGCGCGGCGGCGCGGGGGCTCCTCTTGAGGCTGGTGACGGCCGAGGGCACGCGGGTCGAGCGCGGCGAGGAGGAGCTCCTGGGCAGCGCGGAGGAGGGCTCCCGCGCCGCGCTGCGCGCGCTCGTCGAGGGGCGCCTGCTGCACATGCGCGCCGTGGGGGGCGAGGCCCGCTGGGAGCTGGCGCACGACTCGCTGATCGACGGCTGGGGCACCCTGCGCGACTGGCTCGCGGACGACATCGGCCACCAGGTGGTGCGCAGGCGGCTCGAGGACGCGAGCGCCGACTGGGAGCGGCTGAGGGGAGCCCGGGAGCTGCTCTGGGGGCAGCGCCAGCTGGCCGAGGCGAGCCTGCTCGAGCCCTCCACCCTGGGGCCGCGGGAGCGCGCCTTCCTGGCCGCCTCTCGCCGCGAGCTGGCGCGCCAGCGGTGGGGCCGCTGGGGAGCCGCGCTGGCCGTCGCGCTGGCCCTCGGCGCTGTCTACGGCGGGCTTCGGCTGCAGACGTACCGCGAGGACGCGCGCTTCATCGCCACGCATCAGGGGCTGGCGTCGGAAGCGCTGGCCACGGGGCGCACCCTCGCCCGGCAGGCAGGTGAGGTCCGCGAGGAGGCGCTCGCGCTGTTCGATGGGAGGGCTCCCGCTGGCACGGCCCCGCCGGGCGCGCAGGGGCCTCACCCCCTGCTGGACTCCGCCGAGGGGCAGTGGGCCAAGGCCCTGGCGCTGAGAGATCAGGCAGAGCGCGCATACGCCAGCGCCAGCCGTGATCTCGAGCGGGCGCTGGAGCGCGACCGGGGCAACCCGGAGACGCGGGGGCTCCTGGCGGAGGTCACCTACGAGCGCATCCTCCTGTCCGAGCGCTTCCACCAGCTGCGTGAGCGCGACGAGCAGGTGCAGCGCCTGGAGCAGATGGCTGAGGTCTCCCATGAGGCGCGGCAATGGTGGCAGCGGTTCAAGGCGCCCGCCGAGCTCGAGCTGGTGACGGAGCCACCGGGGGCCACCGTCACGCTTGAGCGCTACACCCGAGGCGAGGGCGGAGCGCGCCGGGAGCCGGTCCCGGGAGCGGGCCCCTGGGGCCTGACGCCGCTCCGCGGCCGGCGCCTGCCCGAGGGCTCCTATCACCTGCGCATCACGCACCCCGGCCGCGCACCCGTGGAGCTGCCCGTGCTCCTGGCGCACGGGGCTCGGGAGCAGCTCCGCGTCCACCTGCCCGCCACCCTCCCCGAGGGCTACGTGTACGTTCCGCCCGGGTGCTTCCTCCAGGGCAGCGCCGATCCCGAGGTGCTGAGGATCGCCCTGACCAGCCCGCCGATGCATCGGGTCTGCCTGAGCCAGGGGTACCTGATCGGACGGACGGAGGTGACGTTCGGGGACTGGCTGACGTACCTGGACGCCCTACCACCGGGGCATGCCGCGAGGCGGCTCCTCGCGCAGGCGCGCTTCAATGACAAGGGGCGCGCGGTGGTGCTGCGGGAGACGCCGGGTGGCCGCTGGAGCTTCTCCTTCCATCACTCGAGCCAGGAGGTCTCCACGGCGGCGGAGGGCGAGCTCTTCCGCTACCCCACGAGGACCCGGCGCAACACGGCGGACTGGCGGCGGTTTCCGCTGACGGGCATCTCGCTCAGGGAGCTCGAGGGCTACTTCTCCTGGCTGGACGAGACGGGGCGCCTGCCCGGGGCCCGCCTGTGTACCGCGCTGGAGTGGGAGTACGCGGCTCGCGGCGCGGACGGCCGCAGCTTCCCCCATGGAGAGGTGCTGTTGCCGGACGACGCGAACATCGACACCACCTATGGGCGGATTCCCCTGGATTACGGGCCCGACATGGTGGGCTCGCACCCGAACTCGACCAGCCCCTTCGGGCTGGTGGACACCGTGGGCAATGCCTTCGAGCTCACCCGCTCCGTGACGCCCGAGCGGGGCCCGATCTCCCTTCGTGGAGGAGCCTGGTACTACGACGTGTACTCCGCGAACCTGTCGAATCACACCGCGGGAGACCCGACGCAGAGCGACCTGCTCACCGGCGTGCGCGTCTGCGCCAGCGCTGACCGCTGACGCGCCCTGAATCATTTTCCAGCTCGCTGGCTCATCCCCCTGCACCGAGGTGCACCCACCCTATTCTCGAGTCCGTCAAAAATGTCCATGCCCCGCCCTCTCTCCTTCCTCGCCGGCGTGCTGCTGCTGGCCCTGGCTGCCTGCACTCCTCCTCCTCAACCCCAAGGCTCCGCCCAGGTCTTCGCCTCCGCCCAGCAGGCCCTGTCCGCCGATGATGTCACCCGCGTGAAGGTGACGATCTCCGCCCAGGACATGGCGACGCCCCTCTCCGTCGAGCTGAGCAAGTCCAACGGCGCGTGGGGCGGCCTCATCGGCAACATCCCCGTCGGCGCCCACCGCTCCTTCCTCGCCGAGGCCTTCGACGCCGCGGGCACCCTGCGCTTCCAGGGCCAGGCCACCGGGGTCACCATCACCGCCAACCAGACCACGGCCGTGGCCATCACCCTGCAGGAGGTTCCGCCCCCTCCGCCCTACGGCAATGAAGTCCCCGTCATCGACTCGCTCGTCGCCTCCGCCACCTCCGTCACGGCGGGCGGCTCGCTCACCCTGACCGCGACGGCGCATGACCCCAACCCCGGCGACACCCTCACCTATGCCTGGAGTGCCTCCAGCGGCACCTTCTCCGCCCCCACCGCGGCCTCCACCACCTGGACGGCGCCCTCCTCCGCGGGCGTCCGGACCCTCACCCTCACCGTGACGGACTCCGAGGGCGCTGCCGTCTCCGTCTCCCTGGCCATCAACGTCGTCTCCGGCGTGAGCACCGGCAACGCCGCCGTCAACATCTCCTTCAACCTCTGGCCCGTGGTCTCCAAGGTCTCGGCCTCGCTCAACCGGCTCGACGCGGGCCAGTCCACCAGCCTCACCGCCACCGCGTCCGATGCCGATGGGGATGCCCTCACGTACCAGTGGGCCGCGACCTGTCCCGGCGCCTGGACGAACGCGAGCGCCAGCGTCGCTTCCTTCGTCCCCTCTTCGGTTCCGGCCGGCGCGTGCAACAACTGCCGCCTCACCGTCACCGTCCAGGACGGCCGCGGCGGGCAGACGACGGGCTCCGTCAACCTCTGCGTCGCCGCCTCCTCCGCCCAGTACTTCCCGCCCCTCGTCACCAACTTCTACCAGTCCGCGACCGGGATCTCCCCTGGCCAGACCGTGAACTTCGACGTCACCGCGATGGACCCGCAGTCCAGCGCCATGACGTTCGCCTGGACCGCCAATGTCGGCTCCCTGGCCACGGCGCAGAACACCGCCAGCACCAGCCAGATCGTGTGGACGGCGCCCTCCTGCGCGCAGACGGGGCTCACCCCCACCGTCACCGCGGCTGTCACCAATGCCCACGGCCTGTCGGTCTCCAAGCCGTTCTCCCTCTCCGGGCTGCCGACGTGCGCGGCCGGGTGGGCCGCTGTCGCGCCCTTGATCTCGGCCCGCGACAACCACACCGCCACCCTGCTCCCCTCCGGCAAGGTCCTCGTCGTGGGGGGCCTCTTCAACAGCACCAAGCTCGCCTCCGCGGAGCTGTTCGACCCGGCCACCAGCTCCTGGTCCTCGGCCGGCTCGATGGCCGGGGCCCGCAGCGGCCACACCGCGACCCTGCTCTCCTCCGGCAAGGTCCTCGTCGTGGGGGGGCAGGGCGCCAGCGCTCCCATGGGGGAGCTGTACGATCCGGCCACCAACTCCTGGTCCCCGGCCGGCTCCTCGACCTTGTCCCGCTACTCCCACACGGCCACCCTGCTCTCCTCCGGCAAGGTCCTCGTCGCGGTCTCGACCTCCGCGGAGCTGTACGATCCAGCCACCAACTCCTGGTCCACGGCCAGCCCCATGATCTCGCCCCGCCTGGAGCACACCGCCATCCTGCTCTCCTCCGGCAAGGTCCTCGTCTCGGGGGGCCACCATTCTCCCAACTACTACGCCTCCGCGGAGCTGTACGATCCGGCCACCAACTCCTGGTCCCCGGCCGGCTCCATGCCTGCCTTCCGCTACCAGCACGCCGCCGCGCTGCTGCCCTCCGGAAAGGTCCTCGTCTCGGGGGGCTTCAGCACGGGCCCCTCCCCCACTGCCTCCGCGCTGTTGTACGACCCGGCCTCCAACTCCTGGTCCCCGGCCGGCAGCATGAGCGCCTTCCGCTACAACCACACCGCCGCCCTGCTCTCCTTCGGCAAGGTCATCGTCGCGGGGGGCGTCGGCCAGTCCATCGACCTGTACGATCCGGCCACCAACTCCTGGTCCTCGACCAGCCCCATGATCACGGCTCGCAACAATCCCGCCGCCGTCCTGCTCTCCTCCGGCAAGCTCCTCGTCTCGGGGGGCCGCAACAGCACCACCAGCGTCACTACCACGGAGATCTACTCTCCCTGAGGGCTCTGCTCCGCTGTAGCGCTTGAGCCTGCCTGCCTCCTCTCCGCCGACTTCACGGTGGAGGGGAGGCAGGGCCCCTCGTGGAGTGCGATCGCGCGGTGTGGAATGATTCAACGCGCGTTCTCTGACTCCAAGGACGAGGCATGCGGCGAGTTCTCCCGTGGATGGCGGTGGTGGCCCTGTGTTGTGCGATCAGCGCGAAGGCCGGGGAGGAGCCACCGGACGCGCGGCTGCAGGAGGCGCAGCGCGCCTATGACGAGGCGAGCGCGCTCGAGAAGGCCGGCAAGCAGGCCGAGGCCCTGGCGCGGGGAGAGCACGCGCTCGCGCTGTGGGAGGCGGTGCTCGGGGGCGCGCATCCGGAGGTCGCCCGCTGCCTGGAACTGCTGGGGAACCTCCACAAGCATCAGCGGAAGCTCGACCGGGCCGAGGCCCTGATTCAGCGCGGGCTGGCCATCCGGGAAGCGGCGCTCGGCAAGGACCACCCCGACGTCGCCCAGTCGCTCAACACCCTGGCCAACATCTACTCCGACCGCGGGTGGTTCGACCGGGCCAGGCCGCTCTATGAGCGCGCGCTGGCCCTCCGGGAAGCGGCCCTCGGCGAGGACCACCCCGACGTCGCCCAATCACTCAACCCCCTGGCCATCCTCCACTTCTACCAGGGTTCGCTCAGCCAGGCCGAGGCCCTCTTCGCGCGCGCGCTGGCCATTCGGGAAGCGGCCCTCGGCGAGGACCACCCCGACGTGGCGACCTCCCTCAACAGCCTCGGACTGCTCTACGACGAGATGGGGCAGTACGACCGGGCCGAGCCACTCCTCGAGCGCGCGCTGGCCATTCGGGAAGCGGCCCTCGGCAAGAACCACTACGACGTCGCCAACTCGCTCAACAACCTGGCCAGCCTCTACATGGCGCAGGGGATGTATGGCCGAGCCCAGCCGCTCTTCGAGCGCGCGCTGACCCTCCGGGAGGCGGCCATGGGCAAGAACCACCCCGCCATCTCCGGCCTGCTCAACAACCTCGCCAGCGTCTACAAGGAGCAGGGGCAGTACCGCCGCGCCGAGCAGTACCACAAGCGCGCGCTGGCCATTCGCGAGGCGGCCCTCGGCAAGGACCATCTCCTCGTCTCCCAATCGCTCCACAACCTGGCCATCATCTACAAGGTCCAGGGGAAGTTCGACCGGGCCGAGCCGCTGCTTCGGCGCGCGCTGGCCATCCGGGAAGCGGTCCACGGCAAGGAGCACCCCCGCGTCTCCGATTCGCTCAACAACCTGGCCAACGTCTACCTGTCCCAGGAGATGTACGCCCGAGCGGAGCCGCTCTATGAGCGCGCGCTCGCCATCGTGGAGGCGGCCTACGGCCAGAACCACCCGGACGTCGCCAACTCGCTCAACAACCTGGCCCGGCTCCGGCTGGAGCAGCATCGCCTCGACGCTGCCCTCCCGCTGCTCACGCGCGCCTTCGCCATGTCCGAGCAGCGCCTGCGCCAGGAGGCGCTTGGCCTCTCCGAGGAGCGACTGGCCAGCCTGCTCCAGCTCCTCCATGAGAACGAGGAGCCCCTCTTTCTAGCGCTGCGTGAAAACCCGGGCAGCCCCCAACTGAGACAGCTGGTCCTGAGCGCTGCCCTGCTCCTCAAGGGCCGCTCGGTGGAGGAGATGGCCGACATCTCCCGGGCGATCTACCGGAGCCTGGGCCCCGAGGAGCGCGACACCTTCGAGCGGCTGCGCGCGCTGCGGACGCGGCTGGCCGAGCTCTCGCTCCAGGGCCCTGGCGCGCTTCCCCCGGCCGCGTACCAGCAGCAGCTCCAGGAGCTCACCGCGCAGGGGGACGCGCTCGAAGCCACCCTCGCCAGGCGCTCCGCGCCCCTGCGCGCGCTGAGCGCGCTGCCAGCTCCCGCGGACATCGTCGCGCGTGTCGCCCAGGCCCTGCCCGAGGGGAGTGCCCTCGTCGAGTTCATCACCTACCTGGACCGGCGCCCGCTGCCCCCGCACAAGGCCCAGCTGCGCTACCTGGCGCTGGTGCTCTTCCCGGACGCGACCACGCGCGCGCTCGACCTGGGCCCCGCCGAGCCCCTCGACGCGGCCGCCTCGCGCCTGCGCGCGGCGCTGGCCAACCGGGATGCCTCCTCCCAGGCCCACGCCCGGGCACTCTACAAGCGCGCCTTCCAACCCCTGCTCCCGTTGTTGGGGAAGACCCGACGCCTCTTCCTCTCACCGGATGGCCAGCTCTCCCAGGTGCCCTTCGCGGCCCTGCACGACGGGAGGCAGTTCCTGGTGGATGCCTTCGACTTCACCTACCTCACCTCCGGCAAGGACCTGCTGCCCCGCCCGCAGGAGGCAGCCCCCGCGGCCTCCGTCGTCGTCCTCGCGGACCCGGACTTCAACGCCCGGCTCCAGCCACCCGCGCGCGCGGAGCGCTCGGCCTCGATGGAGCGCTTCTTCTCCACGCTGCGCGAGGGCTCGGCGCGGCGCTCCTGGAGCGTCGTCTCCCTGCCGGGCACCCGCCAGGAGGCCGAGGCCATCCAGCGCCTGCTGCCCCAGGCCCAGCTCTTCCTGGGCCCCGAGGCCACCAAGGAGCGGCTGCTGCACCTGCCCACCCCGGGCATCCTGCACGTGGCCACCCACGGCATCTTCCTCGGGGACGCCTCCACGCCGGCGGGCTCGCGCGCCATTGGCCACTTCGGTGCCCTGGGCCAGGACACCCCTGGCGCGCGCGCGCCGGATCCGCTGCTGCGCTCGGGCCTGCTCCTGGCGGGGGCCAACGCCTCGCCCCCAGGCGCCCCCAGCCAGCTCCCCGAGAGCGTGCTGGTGACGGCGCTGGAGCTGGCCGGGCTCGATCTGTGGGGCACCCAGTTGGTGGTGCTGTCCGCCTGCGACACGGGGCGAGGGGACGTGAAGCTGGGCCAGGGCATCTATGGGTTGCGGCGCGCGCTGGTGGTGGCCGGCGCGGAGACGGTGGTGATGAGCCTGTGGAAGGTCAATGACGACTCCACCCAGCGGCTGATGGAGGCCTACTACCGCAACCTGCTGGCGGGCCAGGGGCGCGCCACCGCCCTGCGCGAGGCCATGCGCTGGCTGCGCGCCTCCCGGCCCGAGCCCCACCACTGGGCCCCCTTCATCGTCGTGGGGCGAGACGCCCCCTTGCGCGCGCTGGCGGCCCCCCCACAGGCGCCACCCGCGCCGTAGGCGCGGCTTCACGGTCAGCGTCGAGGCGAAGGCGGGCGGGGCTGCGGGCGTGGGCGCCTACGGCCACTCGTGGACGGGCTCCACGTTCACCTGCCGCGGCAGCTTGATGGCGTCCGGCTTCGAGCCTGCGTCCCCGTGCATCTGCCCCGTCCGACGATCCCACAGCACGAAGCAGACGGGGACTCGCCGGCCATCCGGCAGCACGGCCTCCGTGAAGCGCCCCATCACCCGGCTGGCGTCCGCATCGACGACCCAGAGCCGCCCGAGCAGCAGGGTCCCCTCGGGGGGGCCACACTGGTCACCGGGTAGGCTCTCCATGCGGCTGGTGATGGGCCCCTCCCGGTAGAAGCCTCTGTCCGTCGCGTATCCCGGCTGGTGGATGTCGAGGGTGACCTGGTACTCCACGAGGCAGCCCGGAAAGGTCTTGGGCCAGACCCCCAACTGCTCCATGGCCTCGACAGCCTCGGGGCGGCAGACTCCTGGCTCGGGCGGCTTCACCTGCGCCGCGGGACAGCCGAGGGTGAAGGCGGCGCATAGCCAGCCGGCGGCGGCATTCTTCGCCACCTGCACCTGCCCGAGCTGCCCCCACCCCAGGCACCTGCCAGGGGGCCAGCGCAGCAGGCGCTGTGGGAGTGAC
>JAFGNZ010000195.1 GCA_016926755.1 Myxococcaceae bacterium
GAGCGGCCGGTCAGCTGGATGGGGCCGCGGCCCTTGAAGCGCACGCCGTCGCCCGGCTGCGTGTTGCCCAGATCGCGCCGGCCTTCGTACGCCGAGCCAGAGGCGATCTCCTCCATGTAGCGCAGCGAACCGCTCTCGTGCGCGAGCTGCGCCAGGAACGCCGCCTTCTGGTTCTTGGTGTTGATGCCGGCCTCGGCCATGGCGTTGTTGATGTGCGGCAGGTACTGCTCCGCCTTCGCCTGCGAGAGGTTCGGCATGATCTTTCGCAGCTGATCCACCGTCACGCCCTGGCCGTTGCCAGCGGGCGCGGTCGGGCCGGTCACCGGGCCCGCGGAGGTGGCACCACCGGGGCTGGCGCCACTGGGGCTGGTGCTGCCCTGCATCCCCGGGGGGGCCGTGGAGGGGCGGGTGCCGGGGCGGTCGAAGCCATCGGGGATGACGAGCTGGCGCCCCGTGATGATCAGATCGGGGTTGCGGATGTTGTTGGCCTTCGCCAGCTCCGACACGCTCGTGCCGAACTGCTTGGCCAGGCCGCTCAGGGTGTCACCGCGACGGATCGTGTAGTTCTGCACGGGAGTGCTCCAGCGTAAGTACGTGTAGGCTACGCATATTGTCGTACGAGGTGGGAAAGTGTTGCGTGTGGGGAATTTCCCCTCCCTTATTTCTCCTGAGGGTCAGAAATGACCCCACGCTCCTCGCGGTAGATCTCCGCGAGCTGGTGGGCCCGCTCGAGCTCGTCCCGGGCGGCGTCCAGGGCGAGCACCCGATCCACCCGCTCCACCTGCTCGCGCATGGTGCCGGTGACGAGGTTGCCGGCGACGAGCCGGGCCGAGGCGCTCTGGCGCTCGGTGCGCAGCTCCGTGACGCGGGTGCCCACCTCGTTGGCGGCCTCCAGCAGCAGCTGTGCGTCCTTCTCCGCGCGCTCCAGGGCCTCGCGGGTGGACTTGAGCAGGGCCTCCGTCTCCTTCTGGTCCTTGTGGAACACCTGCATGGCCTTCACGTCCCCGCGCGAGCCGGCCACCTCGAGCCGCTCGGCCAGGTCCCCCAGGCGGCGGGTGTAGCGCTCCACCGAGCGCGTCAGCTCGCCCTTGAGGGCCAGCAGCGTGGCCGCGGACTTGCGGACCTCGGCGGCCTGGCGCTCCAGATCCTCGATGAGCTGATCGAAGGCCGCGAGCGGATCCGCCGGCTTCTTCTCCTTCTTCTTCCTGCGCCAGAAGCCAAAGAGCATGTCCGGGGGCGAGCCTACCCGAACGGACGGCACAGGAGGCGGACCCGCGCGAGGTTCTCCTGGAGAGACGCTCCTCCCGCCGACAGCGCCGCCAGGTAGCGGGCCGGGGTGAGCTGGTAGACGCCCAGCAGGTGCTGGAGCAGCACCACGCTCTCGGTGGCCCGGCGGTCCGCGGGGGCCAGCGAGGCGGCCTCGGCCAGGGCGTCCAGGATGTCCTTCACCCGCGCCACCACGTCCTGGCTGGGCGCCTCGCGGACTGGCGCGGAGGGCTGCTCCGGGAAGAGCGCGTCGAAGGAGGCCTCCACGGCCACCGTGCCGCTCAGCGGCGCGCGCCTGGCGGCCATGGACTCCAAGGCCTCCAGGTGCGGCCAGAGCGCATCCAGGTTGTCGGGCGTCTCGGGCGCGTCATGGGGGAGCAGCGTGCGCCAGGGCGTGTCGAACTCGGTGCGCGCCCAGAGGATCTCCTCGTCCGAGAGGTGGTGGTAGAAGGCGCGGCCGCCCTGGGCGCGCTGCTCGGCCACCAGGGACTTGAGATCCTGGTTCTCCTCGCCCAGCGAGATGAAGCTCAGGGCGATGGTGAGCGAGTCCATGGGGGTACGGGTGCGGCGGATGACGTCCATGTCCACCCGATCCTCGCCATCCGTGATGAGCACCACGGTGGCGCGAGCCAGGTAGGGGTCCCTCCCCTGCGCCGCGCGGATGGAGTCGAACGCGGACATGAGCGCCAGGGTGATGTCCGTCTGCCCCTCGGCGGGCGAGTGCCGGAAGAGCTTCTCGATCTGGCGGGTGGCCTCGAGGGCGGTGTCCACGCGGGACAGCTCCGTGGGCGCGTCGTTGAAGAAGGAGAAGTAGAGCGGATCGAAGGGCTGTCCCTGGCGGGCCTTGGCGCGCAGGTTGTTGAGCTCGGCGATCAGGATGGCATCGCGGAACCGGGCGCGGGCGCCGTGCATGGAGCCGGAGGCGTCGAGCACGTAGACGCGCACGGCGGTGCGCTTCATCTTCTTGGGCCTGGGCGGCGGCTCCTCCTCCAGGTAGGCGCGCACCAGCTGCCGGTTGGCGGCCAGATCGTAGACGAGCAGCCGCGGATCGGTGACGACGAAGTTGTTCACCTCGTGGAGGCTGCCCGTCGTCTCGTAGTTCATCATCTGCGTGGGGTACGGCACGCGCCGGGGGACGGTCCGCAGCGCCCCGGTGTCCGCCTCGACGATCTCCTCGGAGAGCGAGTCCTCCACGTCGAAGTAGCGAGCACAGCCCGCCGCCAGCTCGAAGGCGGCGAGCTGCTCGGGCTCGAGCGAGAAGGCCAGGTCCGCCAGGAGCTCGTCCGCGCCGGCCTTGCCAGCCGCCGGGTCCTGGAGCCCGGCCTCGGCCTCCCCCTGCTCCCCGCGCCGCACCTCGCCCAACCAGCGCGCGAGCGCCTCGCGCTCAGCCTGCTCGATCACGGCCCGCGTCCGCCCGCTGGGGGGCAGCATCGGCTCCAGGGCGGCGTGGGCCGCCGCGGCGAGCTTCGCGTCCCCGGCCTCCACCGCTCGCTCATAGAGCCCCCGGAGCGAGCGGTAGGCCTCACCGGGTGAGCGCCGGGCGGTGTGCCGGACGTGCTTCACCAGCTCCTGCAGCGAGCGCACGGCCGGGCTGGCGCGGATGCGCTCGCGCGCCTCGGCCACCTCCCGGCGGAGCAGCACGCCCCGATCCCGGTCATGGTCCGCGCCCAGCCGTAGCAGCACCTCGTGGGCGAGATCCAGATCGCGGCGCTTCTGGAGCACGTCCTCCACGTTCCCTCGCGCCCGCTCCGCGAGGAACTCGGCGATGGCCATGCGGGCGCTGGCGGGCGCGCGCCCCTGCCAGGTGTGAGACTTCCGCGGGAGGATCTCGAACGAGCGTGGCTGGGCGTCCGGCGGCGCGGCGAACACGTCCGCCACCTTCACCACGCGCGCGAGCTGCACGAAGGCCCGCTCCAGCGCCGTCCGCGCGCCTTGCGGCATCTCCCCCGCGCGGCGCGCGCGCTCCACCGCGCGCAGCCGGGACTCGAACTCCTCCAGCGCCTCGCTGGCGCGGGCCTCCAGCGCCTCCGCGAGCTGGCCCGCCCTGCCCTTGCGCACGCCGAGGCGCCGCAGCAGGTGCGCGTCCGCCAGGGTGTGCACCCCCACGCGATCCAGCTCCCGATCCAGCGCCGCGATCGTCGGGAACGAGAGCTCCACCTCCCCGGGGGCCATCAGCCCGAGCGCCCAGCCCACCATGCCGCTGGGGCGGGCGGCGCTCTGCTGGAGCGCGTCCAGCCGCTGGCGCAGCTGCGTGAGGCGGGGGGCCAGCATGCTCAAGGCCTCCCGGGAGCCGCCTCACGCGGCGCGGGGACGTGGTGGGCTCGAGGCGTCACAGGCTCGACCGCAGCTCCAGCACGCGCTTGCTGAAGCGCCCGAAGTCCTCGTCGATGCCCCGCAGCTGGAGCGCGAGCTTGCGCGCGGACTCGCCCAGCTCCCCCTGCATCGCCCCCAAGGTGCCGAGCACGCCCTGGAGCCGCACCAGCTCGCCCTCCTTCAGCGCCAGCAGCGGGAAGCGGCTCTGCACCAGCCGCGTGAAGGTGCGCTCCGCCTCCGCCCGCGCCTTGAGCGCCTCCAGCTCCGGCATGAGCACGGTGAGCAGCTGTGTCAGCCAGCCCCGCAGGTACTTGATGCGGGTATGGGCGAAGACCAGCTCGGCCTGCGCCACCGCCTGCCGGACGCCCTCGGAGAGGAACGAGGCCGCGGACGGGGGCCTGGCGAAGGCGAGCTGGTTGTCCAGCCCGAGCAGCGCGGCCAGCTCCCCGTCCGGCGCGCGGACCGCGAAGCTGCTGCGGTAGAACGTGTAGGCGTCCCCGTTGATCACGGCGTTGGGGGCCGGGGGTGGACTCGTCACCTCGCGCGCCAGCGTCCGGGCGTGCTCCACGAGGCGGTACTCCATGATCTCGCGGCACTGCGTGATGACGGCCTCGGGGGGCACGCCCTCCTGGCGGAGGTTCTCCGCCACCGTCTGCACGGCGCGGGCGTACTGCTCGATGCGCTCGAAGGGCGTGGTGGAGAGGACCTGCTTGGCGTAGGCCAGCCCGAGCGGCTGGAGCAGCTCCTGCTTCAGGCCGGGCTGTGCCGGATCCAGCGCCTGCAGGGACTTCTCCAGCTGGGTGAGGCGCCGCGAGTCCGTGGAGAGCGTCTCAAACGGATCCCTCTTGCCGGCGGGCCTCGGCGCCTGGAAGGCGGTGGACGCGCGGCGCCGAAGCGAGGCGACCACGCGGCGGCGCACGGCCAGATCCGTCCCCCGGAGTCGCTCCATCGCCGCCGGCGCGCCCTCGGAGAGCAGCCCCGACAGGGCGGACACGTGGGAGATCTCCTCCTCCAGGTTGTCGGCCAGGGCGACCAGCCCTTCGATCTTGAACCCGTCCTCGAACTCCACGCTCTCGGCCGACAGGGCGATCATCTCCAGCATCTGCTCCAGCAGCCGCGCGGAGGACTCGCACAAGGGGGTGAAGCGCGCCCGCAGCTCGGGGACGGCCCGGCACAGCTCCAGCGCGTCCTTGAAGGCCGTCAGCAGCTGCAGCCCGCCACGGACCTCCTGGGAGTTCAGCGCCGCGGCGGCGCCCCCCACCTCGGCCTGCTGGCTGCCCATGCCCCGCGCCAGCCGCTGCTCCACCGAGGTGATGAGCCCTCGCGCCGCCGCCAGCAGGGGGGCCCGGTTCTCCGCGTGCCGCGGCCCAGGGACGAGCTTGCCCAGCAGCCGCTGGGCGGCGATGGACGCCAGGCCCGGCTGGAAGTTGCGCGCGAGCGCCTCGGCGGAGGACACATCCTCCGCGACCGACAGCCCGGAGGCCTCCCGCTCCACGCCGGAGCCCAGCTCGTTGCGCACCTTGGCCAGCGCCTCGTCGAAGGTCCGCTGCTCCAGTCGGACGATCTCGAGCTGCGCCCGCTCCCGCGGATCCACCGCCACCTTGAGGAGCGCCTCGGCCTCGGCCGCCGGTGGCCCCCCGAGCAGGAAGAACCAGCGCAGCGCGTCCAGATCCTCGATCGTCGCCTCGAGCAGCCGATCCGGCTGCTCGTAGATCTGATCGCGCACCACCGCGGCCTTGAGCGCCCACAGCGCCTTCACCACCGAGCGCTGGGAGAAGTACTTGGTGGGCACGTAGTCAGGCAGCTTGGACACCTGCGCCGTCAGCGCGCGCTCCAGCCCATCCGCCAGCAGCTCCACGCCCTCGAGCACCTGGCTGGAGACCTTCACCCGCTCCACGGCCTCCTGGAGCAGATCCAGCTGCTGCAGGGAGAGCATGGCGCGCAGGTCCGGCCGGGCCCCGTGCATGAAGCGCTGGAGCATGGCCGCGCGGCTGGCCCGGCGGGCGAAGGACTTGGGGACGAAGGAGATGAAGCTGAGGCGATCGGCGAAGGCCAGCAGCAGCTCCGGCGAGCGCGCCAGCACCTCCGAGAGGTACCGGTTGCTCGTCATGATGGCGCACTCGGTGCGCCCGCTCGTCACCCGCCGCCCGTGCTTGAGCTCGCGCTCGTGCAGCACGTTGAGGATGGAGCGCAGCAGCATGTCGCGCCCGTCGAACACCTCATCCAGGAACGCGTGGACGGCGCCCAGCATCCCGTCCTCGGTGATGTACTCGGTGCGGCCCGTCTCGGTGAGCACCTTGAAGTCCACCGGGCCGATGAGATCCGTCTGCACGGTGGACTCGGCGATCTGCTTGGAGAAGAGCGAAGGTGCCCCCGTCTTCTCATCCAGGATGCGCCCCAGCACCGCGCTGGCGATGGCGCTCTTGGCAGTCCCCGGCGGGCCCACCACGAGCACGTGCTCCCGGCACAGCAACGCCAGCTCGATCTGCGTGAAGAGCGTCTCGCGCTCGAGGTAGGTCTCGCGGAGCTCTCCGAAGAAGCGGCGGAAAGCCAGCGCGGCCTGAGAATGGGACGTCGGAGGATGGGTCACGGGCGGCAGGGCGAATACGGGGAGCCCGGCATGTTAGCCCCCACCTCGCGCTTATTTGAAGTGGACCGCGCAAGCCCCATCAGGGCACTCGCGCCCGGCGATGCGGAAGCGGTAGCGGGCCACGAGCCGGTACACGCCATCCACGAGCTGCCGCAGCCCCGGCACATAGTAGACGTAGAGCACCCTGGCCCAAGCCCTGCCCCGGCCCAGCCCCCGGACGACGGCCTCCGCGCCTTCGACGACGCGGCCGTCCGCCTGGACCAGCTGCAGGGCCTTCTCGCACCGCTCGGCCGAGATGCCCGGGAACGCGGCGAGCACGCCCTCGTCCCGGAACGAGCGCAGCTCCGTCCCCCGGCCGCCCAGCAGCCGGTGGAGCTCCTTCGCCGCGGCGATGCAGAGGCGACAGTGCCCGTCGTACAGGATCACGTCATGCCCTGGGGGCGTGGTCATCAACGCGCTCACGCGTCACCTCTCGCGCTCCAGTATGTCACCGGGCCCTGCACTTCTCACGCGAATGGGCCCGCCCTGGCCCCGCACAGCAAGAGGGCCGGTGTCCCGAGGGAGCACCGGCCCTTCTCACACCTCTGGCCTCAGGCCGCGTCGGCTAGGACTGGCGGAACTCCGCGTCCACCACGTCATCCTTCGGCGTGGCCTGGCTGCCCGGCGCCGCGGAGGGCTCCGCGCCCGGAGGCGGCGGACCACCGGCCGCCGAGCCCGTGGCCCGGTACATCTCCTCCGCGATCTTGTAGCTGGCCTGCTGGAGCGCGTCGAGCGCGGCCTTGATGGCGTCCTTGTCCTGGCCCTCGCGCACCTTGTTGACGTTGGCCACGGCCTCCTCGAGCGCCTTGGCGCTGTCCGCGGAGAGCTTGTCCTTGTTCTCCTTGAGCATCTTGTCCGCGGCGTACGCCTGACTCTCGGCCTGGTTCTTCAGCTCCACCAGCTCGCGGCGGGCCTTGTCCGCGGCCTCGTTCTCCCGCGCCTGGGCCACCATCTTCTCCACCTCCTCCTTCGCGAGACCGGAGGAGTGGGTGATCTGGACCTTCTGCTCCTTGCCCGTGGCCTTGTCCTTGGCGCTGACGTTGAGGATGCCGTTGGCGTCGATGTCGAACGTCACCTCGATCTGCGGCAGGCCGCGCGGCGCCGGCGGCAGGCCCGTCAGGTGGAAGCGGCCCAGGCTGCGGTTGTCGCCGGCCATGTCGCGCTCACCCTGCAGCACGTGGATCTCCACCTGCGTCTGGCCGTCCGCGGCCGTGGAGAACGTCTCCGACTTGCGGGTGGGGATGGTGGTGTTGCGCTCGATGAGCTTGGTCATCACGCCGCCCAGCGTCTCCACGCCCAGCGACAGCGGGGTGACGTCCAGCAGGAGGATGTCCTTCACCTCGCCGGAGAGCACGCCGGCCTGCACGGCCGCGCCCACCGCCACCACCTCGTCCGGGTTCACGCTCTCGTTCGGCTTCTTGCCGAACAGCCGCTCCACGGCCGCCTTCACCTTCGGGATGCGCGTGCTGCCGCCCACCAGCACCACCTCGTTGAGGTCCTTGGGCTCCACGCCCGCGTCCTTGAGGCACTTGCGGCACGGCTCCAGCGAGCGCTCGACGAGATCATCGATCATCGCCTCGAACTTCGCGCGCGACAGCTTCACGTTGAGGTGCTTGGGGCCGGAGGCGTCCGCGGTGAGGAACGGGAGGTTGATCTCCGTCTCCATCGCGCTGGACAGCTCGATCTTGGCCTTCTCCGCCGCCTCCTTCAGCCGCTGGAGCACCATCTTGTCCTTGCTGATATCGAGCCCGGTGTCCTTCTTGAACTCGCTGATCAGCCAGTCCATGATCCGGATGTCGATGTTGTCGCCGCCCAGGTGCGTGTCACCGTTGGTGGCGAGCACATCCACCACGTTCTCGCCCACCTCCAGGATGGAGATGTCGAACGTGCCGCCGCCGAAGTCGTAGACGGCGATCTTCTCGTCCTTCTTCTTGTCCAGGCCGTACGCGAGCGCCGCCGCGGTCGGCTCGTTCACGATGCGGCGCACCGTGAGCCCGGCGATCTCACCGGCGTCCTTGGTGGCCTGGCGCTGGGCGTCGTTGAAGTACGCCGGGACGGTGATGACCGCCTCCGTCACCTTCTCGCCCAGGTAGTTCTCCGCGGCGCGCTTGAGCTTGAGCAGCACCTGCGCCGAGATCTCCGGCGGGCTGAACTGCTTGCCGTCAATCTCCACGCGCGCGTCGCCGTGCGGCCCACGCACCACCTTGTAGGGCACCAGCTTCGCCTCGTCGCTGGTCTCCTCGAAGCGCCGGCCCATGAAGCGCTTGATGGAGTAGACGGTGCGCTCCGGGTTGGTGATGGACTGACGCTTGGCGACCTGCCCCACCAGCCGCTCACCATCCTTCGTGAACGCCACCACCGAGGGCGTGATGCGGCTGCCTTCCTCGTTGACGATGACCTTGGGCTCGCGACCCTCCATGATCGCCACCACGCTGTTGGTGGTGCCCAGGTCGATTCCAATGATCTTGCCCACGGTATCCTCCGGAGATTACTGCGTTTTTTGTCAAATCCCTGATGTATGGCCAACGTAACCACCCCTGGGGGGGTGTCAAACCCAGGGTGTCAGGGGCTTACGTGTAAAGGTCGTGCCTCCCTGGCGATGTGGACTCAGCGGCGCGAGCAGGCGCTCGGATGTCAGGTCCAGGCCACCAGGCGGACAACCGGCCGCGTCACCTGTTCGCCACCGGGCCGTCAAAGGTGCGTAACGCGCTCTACACCGCCGTCACCGTCCGGTAGCAATCACTCCCCCCGGTGGCGAGCACCCGTCGTTCCAACCCCCTGGAATCACGCTTCTCCCACACCGCTAACGCCTCGCGTCAGCCGTTGGCGAGGAAAGTGCACAAAGGCCGGCCGGCGCCGCATCGCGCAACGACAGTTTCCTACCCCAGGAGCCTGCCCCCCATGCTGGTTCAGCCCCTTCGCTCCCCGGATCTCCGCCAGGTTCCAGCGACGCCCGTCGCGCCTGAGCCGAAGGTCGCCGTCCTGCTGAACGCCAACGCGCGCAAGGTGGACGCGCGGGTGGTGAAGTCCCTTTCGCATGTCGTCCCAGAGGAGGATCTCTTCCTCTCGCGCTCGCCGCTGGACGCGCGCCGGATTGCCCAGACGGTGCTGGAGCGGGGCTATCCGCTCGTCTTCACGGGGGGTGGGGACGGCACCTTCATGGGCTTCGTCAACGAGTTCTTCCGCCAGGTGGAGCCTCGGGGCCGGTTCGCGGGCCACGCCCTGCCCCGCTTCGGCGTGCTGAAGCTGGGCACGGGCAACGGCCTGGCCAACTTCGTGAACGCCTCCAGCACCCGCGGGGACGGCATCCTCCATGACGTGGTGCGCGCCCGCGCCGGAGACGTGACGAGCCTGCGCCGCATGGATCTGGTGATGGTGGAGGGGCAGCGCACCCCGTTCGCCGGCCTCGGCGTGGACGGCAAGCTGCTCAACGACTACATCTGGGTGAAGGAGAACCTGGGCAAGGGCTTCTTCAAGAAGGTGATGACGGGCAGCGGCGGGTACTTCTCCGCGGTGGCCTTCAAGACGGTGCCCCACTACCTGACGCACTCCACGTGGGTGGAGTGCGAGGTGATCAACGGCACCTCCAGCGAGGCGTACCGCCTGGGCCCGGATGGCACCCCGGTGGGCGAGCCGCTGGCGCCGGGGGCGGTGCTCTTCCGCGGCAAGCTGATGATGGCGGGCGCGGCCACCATGCCCTTCTACGGCTACGGCCTGCGGATGTTCCCCTTCGCCCACCAGCGGCGCGGGATGATGCACGTGCGGCTGGGCCAGGTGCACGCCGCGCACGTGCTGGCCAACCTCCCCAAGCTGTGGAGCGGCCGCTGGTTCCCGGAGGGCATCTCCGACTTCCACGCGAAGGACGTGACGATCCGCTTCGCCCAGCCGATGCCCCTGCAGATTGGCGGCGATGCGGCGGGCTACCGCGACGAGGTGAAGCTCTCCGTCGCCCCCGAGTCCGTCGAGCTGCTGGACTTCCACGGCGCGGTGAACTGAGCCCGCGCGGTGGAGCGGGCCCGCGCGGTGGCCTGAGCCGCGGCCACCCCCGCGGGCCTAGCCGCGATCGCGCGAGGCGGGCGGCTTCTCTCCCGGCTCCTTGCGGCGGCCGGTGAGGAAGGCGTAGCTGACCCCGGTCTTCCCGTTCTGCTCGCGGTGCAGCGCGATCTCCTGGCGCAGCACCGCGGCGTCCGCGGCCGGCGTGGCCTCCAGGCGCGTCTCGACGTCGCGGTAGAGGGCGTCCAGCTCGAGATCCGTCAGCGTCTCCACGGACTCGGGCTCGTAGCCGCGCGCCTCCAGCTCCAGGAGCAGCTCGCGCGGCAGCAGGAGGTAGCCCCCGATCCGCTTCTCCCAGAACTCCAGCGCCGACCGGGTCGTGTAGCGCCCCACCCGCGCCGGGAACGTCATTCCGATGCGCCCCCGCCTGGCCAGGTACCGGCGGAGCAGCGTCAGGGCCGTGGCCAGGGGATAGAAGATACGCCCCTGGATGAGGATCGCGTCGAACTCGCCCTCGGGAAACCCGAGCCTGTCCAGGTCCACGCGCCGCAGCTCGACCCGGTCCCCCAGGCCCAGCGCCCTCACCCGCTCGCGCACCGGGGCCAGCAGCGCATCGTCCGTGTCCGCCGCCACCACCGAGCAACCCAGATCGCGCGCCAGCAACACCGGCGCGGTGCCGGGGCCGCAGCCGAGCACCAGCACCCGGGAGCCGGGCTCGAGCTGCGCGACCCGGGCGAAGCGAAGCGTCGCCTCATCGGAGCCGAAGGCACGCCGAGCATCACCAGGATAGTAGAGCGGGAAAGGCCCGGCCGGACTCATGGAGCCTTGTCTTATACCCCACCGCGCGAGGAGTTCCAGTTGGAGGCGTGGCCTCTTTCGCCGGCCGGGGACCCAGGCGTCCGGCCGTTCACAGGTAGTAGATGACCCGCTTCTCCTGGTGGAGCTGGGCGTAGATGGAGCGGCGGTGCTCCTCGGACAGCAGGTACACCGAGATGCTCACCGACACGTACTTGCCCTTGCTGCTGGGCTGCTCGCGGATGGAGTCCGGGGAGATCTCCGTCCCCATCAGCCGCTTGAAGAGCGCGCGGACGTACTCGACGAAGCCGT
This sequence comes from Myxococcaceae bacterium, assembly GCA_016926755.1. Taxonomy (GTDB): domain Bacteria; phylum Myxococcota; class Myxococcia; order Myxococcales; family Myxococcaceae; genus Hyalangium. Next base: position 11,309 of record JAFGNZ010000195.1, read on the forward strand.
GCTCCTGCTTGCCCATGACCTTGAAGGTGTAGACAGCCGGGTACTCGATGAGCGGCTTCTTCTCCTCTCCTGCTGCCGGGCCGGGGGGGGCCGGGGGGCCGTCCTGGTTCATGACACGTCTCGTCGCCTGACGCGCAGCCGTCAGAGCAGGTTCGCCGCGAGCTCGGCCAGGGCGCTGCGCTCGCCCTTGGCCATGGTGATGTGGCCCGCGATCTTCTCGTTCTTGAAGCGGTTGACGACGTGCACGAGGCCGTTGTTCGTCGCGTCCACGTACGGGTTGTCGATCTGGAACGGATCCCCCGTGAGGATGATCTTCGTGTTGTCCCCCACGCGGGTGATGATCGTCTTCACCTCGTGGGGCGTGAGGTTCTGCGCCTCGTCCACGATGATGAACTGGTTGGGGATGCTGCGGCCACGGATATAGGTGAGCGGCTCGATCTCGATCAGCCCCAGGTCCACCAGCTCGTGGTAGCCCCGGCCGGCCTTCTTGTCTGCCCGGCTGAGGTTCATCAGGAACTCCACGTTGTCGAAGATGGGCTGCATCCAGGGGTTGAGCTTCTCCTCCACGCTGCCCGGCAGATACCCGATGTCCCGGCCGAGCGGGAAGATGGGCCGGCTGACCAGCAGCTTGTGGTACAGGCTCTCCTCCGTCACCTTGTGGAGCCCCGCGGCGATGGCCATCAGCGTCTTGCCCGTGCCCGCCTTGCCCACGATGGTGACGAGCTTGATCTCGTCATTGAGCAGCAGATCCAACACGAAGGCCTGCTCCATGTTGCGCGGCCGTACGCCCCAGATGCCCTCCTTGATCAGGCGCAGCAGCGGGACGACCCTGCCCTTGGCCGCGTTGAAGCGGCCCATGGCGGTGTGCGAGGGGTTCGTCTCGTCCTTGAGCAGCACGCACTGGTTGGGGGAGAGCTGATCCTGGCTGGAGATCTCCACCTCCGCGCCCGGCTTGTACATCTGGTCCACCGCCTCGCGCGGGACGAGCAGCTCGGTGAAGCCGGTGTACAGCTCGGTGATCTCGACGCGCTCGGTGTCGTAGTCCTCGGCGATCAGGCCCAGCGCGTCCGCGCGGATGCGCAGGTTGGTGTCCTTGGTGATGAAGACGGCCTCGGTGTCCGGCTCCTTCTTCATCAGGTCGATGGCCACCGCGAGGATCCGGTTGTCCATCAGGTTGCCGTCCGCCAGCGGCGAGGGCAGCTCCTGTTGGTCCGCGAAGCTCACCCGGAGGAAGCCGCCGTGGGGCAGCGGGACGCCCTCCCGCAGCGACCCTTCGGAGCGGAACGAGTCCAGGTAGCGCGTCACCAGGCGCGCGTTGCGGCCCAGCTCGGACAGATCCCTCTTGAACTGATCGATCTCCTCGATCACGTAGATCGGGATGATGACGTTGTTGTCCTTGAAGCTGTAGATGCTGCGTGGATCGTGGAGGAGGACGTTGGTGTCGAGGATGAAGTTCTTCGGCATCGTGGAGGTGGCGACCTCGAGTTCGGGTGCGACCGCTTGGACGCTGCTGGGCTCAGACCTTCCAGTGGCCAATATAGACAGCGGCGCTCAGGGAAACAGCCGCTTTGCTACCCAGGTACAGCTCTTACGAACCGCAAGGCCCCTCCCCGCCCGCCATCCCCAGGGGCACAGGTGTCCAGTGGTAAACCCATGTGCGGCGCCATCGAGTCCCTTCGGACCCGGGGAAAGGAGCCCGTCGCGGCCAGGGATCGCCGGCTCGCCCGGCTCCTGGGGCTCAGCTCGAAGCGAGCGGATCATAGGCGAGCACCTCCGCCACCGGCGCGGGCGGGGGCCCTGGGGGCATGCGATCCCAGGGGAAGCGGTCCTGGAGCGCCTCGAAGTCAATGGTCAGCGGGATCTGGGAGTGCTCCTTCGCCGCGCCACGCCAGGCCTTGTCCTCGAAGAACTTCTCGAAGCGCCGGGTGAAGGACGCGAGCATGGGCAAGGGGGTGAAGCGCACGGGGGCGCCGCCAGGGCCGCGGAGGCACTCCAGCTCCACGGCCCAGGCGAGCAGCCACCGGGGCCACTGCCGCCCCGCCCTGCGCAGCGCCAGGAAGCGCCCCTGGGCGGCGCCCTCCAGGAACTGGAAGTGGCGGGCATAGACCCACGCGGCGGCGAAGGTGGAGGGCGTGAGCGCCATGCCCTCCGCGCCCACGCGGCGGGCCATGAGGAGCAGCAGCTCGAGGATCTCTCCGGACAGCGCCAGCCCCGGGTGGACCTGGCCTGGCATGGGCGGGCGGTTCCAGTCGAAGGCGCGGCCCGGGTGCTGGAGGACGAAGGAGTCCAGGTAGAGCAGCGTGCGGGCCTCCAGCGGTGGAGCCAGCCCCACCTCGGCGCCGGACGTCTTCCGCAGGGAGATGTCCACCACCGCCGCCTGATAGCGCTGGCTCCAGAGGATGAGGCGAGGCCGGAAGGCATCCTCGAAGGTGAGGCGGGCCTCGAGCGGCCCCACCCCCCGCTCCTCGAGGCGCTGGATCAGCCCGTACATGCGCAGGGCGTTCTCCAGCCCCTTGCGGCTGTAGATGCCAAAGGCGAGCGCCACGCGCTCACCGCGGGGCTCGAGCCCCAGCTCCTCCAGGCTCAGCGGCTGGTCGTGTTCGGAGACGGACAGCTCCGCCGCGCTCAGGCGGCGGTAGATGCGACGGAGGTGCGAGCCAGGCTGCAGCGTCCGAGGCATCGAGCGCCCTCCTACACGTACCTGATGGAGACGATGGTGAGCTCGATCTCCCCGCGTGGCCGCATCACCTCCACCGTGTCCCCCACCGCCTTGCGCAGGAGCGCCTTGCCAATGGGCGAGTCTACGCTGATGCGCCCGCCCTGGGCGTCGATCTCGTCCGAGCCGACGATCTGGTAGGTGGTCCGCGCCCCGTCCTCGTCCTCGAGGGTGACGGTGGCGCCGAAGTAGACCCGGCCCTGGTCGGTCTGCTCGGAGGGGGTGACGATGGTGGCGCTCTCGATGCGCTTCTGGAGGAAGCGGATGCGGCGATCGATCTCGCGCAGGCGCTTCTTGCCGTAGATGTACTCGGCGTTCTCCGAGCGGTCGCCCTGGGCGGCGGCGGCGGAGACCTCGGCGGTCACCTTGGGGCGCTCCTCGTTGAGCAGGCGCAGCAGCTCGCGGTGCATCCGCTCCGCGCCGGTGCGGGTGAGGTAGCGGCGCTGGGGCCCGGCCTCCTCTTCGGCCTCGTGTTCCTCTTCGTCACGCTCTGGGGGTACATCCTGACGCATGCCCTCTGTATAGCGCCCCCCTGTGACAAAGGGGCAGGCTGGCGAGGGGAGACGTTCACCGGCGGTCGTCCCGGCCCTGTCAGGGAGCCCGGGAAGTGCGCGCCAGTGGAAGTCGCCCCGGACTGCTGGTAGAGAGCCGACGGTTGATGCCCAGGACCCGCTGTAAAAAAGAATAGTGCGAGTCGCTAGCTCAGCTGGTAGAGCACCGGCCTTTTAAGCCGAGGGTCGGGGGTTCGAACCCCCCGCGACTCACAGCCGTCCCCGTCGTCTAGAGGCCCAGGACGCTGGCCTTTCAAGCCGGTAACACGGGTTCGAATCCCGTCGGGGACATTTCAATCGGGGCCGGAAGCTGCTGGAATCTCAGCGGTTTCCGGCCCCGGTGCTGTATGGCTCCTTCTCGTCTCCTGAATGTCTCCACGCCGGAGATGCATCCCGCCCCTGCTCCAGCATCTGGATGGCGCGGTGCTTCTCCCCAACTCGAAGCTCGAATCTTCAGCGCTCTGCAGAAATGACCCACCTCTGCTCTGTAGAGGGGGGCGGGAGGCGCGGTGCTGCTCGGGTTCGTCGGCGCCAACTGCGAGGGTCCGCTTCCGCTCGC
>JAFGNZ010000196.1 GCA_016926755.1 Myxococcaceae bacterium
CGCTCACGGACTCGATCGCGGCCCAGGCGCCCGCCTTGATCCTGTGGCCGGAGACCGCGATCCCAACGCCGCTCGAAGCGCGAGGTTCCACCTTGGCGCTCCGTACGCGAGCGCTCGAGCGCCGCGTCGCGGAGGTCTGGCGCGCGCCGCTCCTGTTGGGGGTTCCGGCCGTCGCGGCCGAGTCTCCGGAGGCCTACTGGAACGCGGTCGCGCTCGTACCAACGGAGGGCGGCACGACGATCGTCCACCGCAAGCGCCACCTCGTCCCGTTCGGTGAATACTCGCCGCACCCAGCGCTCGCGCGGGTCCTGCCTGGCCCCGAGTTCATGCCCGGCGACGGAGGGCCCGCCACGAGCGTGGCGGGCGCACGAGTCGGTACCCTCATCTGCTTCGATGATGTCATCCCTCACGAGGCCCTGGAGCGCGCGGCGGACGCGGATGTCCTCGTCGCGGTGACGAACGATGCATGGTTCGGCGAGGCCGGGGCCGCTCAGCACTACGCCATCGCCGTGCTGCGCGCGATCGAGACGGGGCGCTCCATCGCGCGGGCGGCGAATGGTGGGGTGAGCGGGGCGATCGATCCGTCCGGCCGGACGATAGCGACCGCGCCTCGTGGGCCCGCGGCGCTCGTCGTGGACGTTCCGAGAGCGAGCGGGGCGACGCTCTATGCGCGCGCACCGAACGTCATTCCCATCGGCTCGATCGTGCTCGTGGCGCTGGCGCTCGCGCTCAACCGTCCGAGTCGCGGGGACTGAGGAGGCGAGGGGGGCCTTGCAAGGAAACTCTGGACCGGCTACCTCGGTCGTGCCTCAGGAGGGCTTGCGGCCCACCAACTGCACCACGGCGGCACGGCCTGTATGCAAGCTGCCCTCCACCACCTCTCGCTCGATCTCACGCAGCACCGGCAGCTCGAGCCCCATGAAGTCCGCACGCAGCTCCTCGGCCGTGTAGAGGAGCTCCGCCACGGGCGGGCCTCCCGTGCGGAAGCCCAGCTGGGCGGGCGTGTAGGCCTCGAGCAGCACGACGCCTCCGGGCCTCAGGCCGTCGACGAGCGCGCGGTGGACGCGCCGACGCAGGGGGGAGGGCAGGTGGCAGAAGACGAGGATGGCCGCATCCCATGCCGATGGCGCGATGGGGAAGTCACTCAGGTCACTCACCACCGTTTCGAGCACGACGCCGCGCTCCGCTGCCAGCCGCTGCGCCTTTTCCAGGCCCACGCGCGAGGCATCAACCGCGGTGACGTGGTGGCCGAGCGAGGCGAGGTACACGGCGTTGCGGCCCTCGCCCTCCGCCAGGCTCAGCACGCGCGCGCGCGGCGGCAGGCGCGGCGCCATTGCCACGAGGAAGTCATTGGGCTGGGTGCCATAGACGTACTCGGCACTGGAGAAGCGCGCGTCCCACTGTTCGGCGGCGCTGCGGGGAGGAGTCGACACGAAGGTCTCCTGAAGCGAGGGGGGAGTGGATGGAGCCAGGAGTGTATCGCGGCAACCCGAAGCACGGGCGTTCACCCTCCAAGTGAGGAGCCGACCCCTGGGCTGGGCGAATCCGGTCGCCCTTGACTAATCAAGTATCTGGTTGAATAATTGAATGCATGACGACGCCCCATCGCCGGTTCAAGGACGCCATCTACGAGCAGTTCGCGCGCCTCGGGAAGGCCATCTCGGCGCCGAAGCGGATCGAGTTGCTCGACCTGATCTGCCAGGGGCCGCGCACCGTGGAGGCGCTCGCCGAGCAGGCGGCCATCTCGGTCGCGAACGCCTCCCAGCACCTGCAGGTCCTTCGCGGGGCGCGGCTCGTCGAGGCCGAGAAGAAGGGCCTCTACGTCGAGTACCGCCTGGCCGACGACGAGGTCTGCCAATTCTTCCTGGCGCTGCGTGGGCTCGCGGAGGCGCGGCTCGCCGAGGTCGACCAGGTCACCCGCGAGTACTTCGAGGCGCGGGGGGCAATGGATGCCGTCGTGGGCGAGGAGCTGCTGCGCCGCGTGAGGAACGGCGAGGTCACCGTTCTTGACGTGCGGCCAGCCGAGGAGTACCGCGCCGGCCACATCCCGGGCGCGCTCTCGATCCCCGTCAGCGAGCTGAAGGCGCGCCTCAAGGAGCTGCCGAAGGGCCGCGAGGTCGTCGCCTACTGCCGAGGACCTTACTGTGTGATGGCGGTCGAAGCGGTCGAGCTGCTCCGCAAGAGGGGCTTCAAGGCCCACCGCATGGAGCAAGGAGTCGTCGACTGGCGTGCCCGCGGCTGGCGCGTCGAGACCGAGCGCATCAACCAGGGGAGTGAGGAGGCCGCGCGATGAGCCACGTGCGCCTCGGCCTCCGTGAGAACCTCGGGCAGTTTTCCTTGCTCGTCGTCGTCAACGCCTTCGTCGGTGCGATGTTCGGGATGGAGCGGGCCATCCTGCCGCCGATCGCCGAGCAGGACTTCCACCTCGCGGCGAAGGCGGCGGTGCTGTCGTTCATCGTGGTGTTCGGCGTGACGAAGGCGCTCACGAACTACCTCGCCGGGCGCCTCTCGGATCGCTTCGGGCGCAAGCACGTGCTCGTCGGTGGCTGGCTCGTGGCGGCCCCGGTGCCCTTCCTCCTGATGTGGGCCCCAAGCTGGGCGTGGGTGCTCTTCGCGAACGCGCTCCTCGGGATGAGCCAGGGCCTCACCTGGTCGATGACGATCATCATGAAGATCGACCTCGCGGGACCGCAGAGGCGCGGGCTCGCGATGGGGCTCAACGAGTTCGCCGGCTACTTCGCCGTCGCGGGCAGCGCACTCGCCACAGGCTTCGTCGCCTCGCACTACGGGCTGCGCCCGGAGCCGTTCTACCTGGGGGTTGCGTTCGTCGCGCTCGGGCTCTCGCTCTCGGTCCTCGTCGTGCGCGAGACGAAGCACCACGTGGCCGCGGAGATGAAGCTCTACGGCGAGCTGCCGCCCGAGGGCATGCCCACGCAGCGCGAGGTCTTCTGGCGGACGTCGGTCCTCGACAAGAACCTATCGAGCGTCAGTCAGGCCGGTCTCGTCAACAACCTCAACGACGGCATGGCGTGGGGGCTGTTCCCGCTCTTCTTCGCGGCGGCGCGGATGGACCTCGGACAGATTGGAGCGCTCGCTGCCATCTACCCGGCGACGTGGGGCATGGCCCAGCTCTTCACGGGAGCGTGGTCCGATCGCGTCGGGCGCAAGTGGCTCATCGCCTGGGGCATGTGGGTGCAGTCCCTCGGGATTGGCGTGGTCGCCGCTTCTTCCGGCTTCGCAGGCTTCGCTGCAGGCGCAGCGCTCCTCGGCGTCGGCACCGCGATGGTCTATCCGACGCTGCTCGCGGCCATCGGCGACGTCGCGCATCCGTCGTGGCGCGCCTCCTCGGTCGGCGTGTATCGCCTCTGGCGCGATCTCGGCTACGCCATCGGCGCCTTGCTCGCCGGCGTCACGGCCGACGCGCTCGGGCTGCCCGCCGCGATGTGGATCATCGCGGCGCTCACGTTCGCGTCGGGCATCATCGTGGCCGTGCGCATGACCGAGACGCTGCGCCATCCCTCGGCTCCGGCACGGCCTCTCTCCACTTGCGTGGAGCCCGCGGAGCTTCGCCGCCTCTCGAACGCCGTCGTCATCGATGTGCGCTCGCCGGAGGAGTTCGCGGCCGGGCATGTCGAGGGCGCCATCAACATCTCGCTTGACGCGCTGCCGCAGCGTGCGTCGGCCCTCCCAAAGGATGCCGTCGTCATCACGGTGTGCGGCAAGGGCGGTGGACGCTCCGAGCGCGCGGCAGAGGAATTGCGTGCACTCGGCTTCGGTTCGGCCCGCTCTCTCTGTGGCGGGACGCAAGCCTGGATGCAGCTGGCCGCGCAAAGAACATGACCATGGCAATGACGCTAGGTGCCCTGCGTCCCGCTTGCTGCGTTCAAGACACATGGGCGCGGGAGTGTTCAGCTGTCTTCCACGGGACCTGAGCGCGTCTGGACGCGGGCCTGAGGCGCGGACTACAGGAGCACGGTGCGCTTCAGAGGGGAGCTCTCCACATGATGCTACGAGGAAGGAATGGCCTGGCCATCGCGCTCGCGCTGACGTGCGCGCTCGCGGCCTGTAAGGAGGAGGAGACCGAGCCGAATCCGGAACCCACCCGGCCCACTTCTCCTGGGCCTGAGACGCGCGCGCATCCATCCGCCGGACGGAGCTGGACGTTCCTCGTGTACATGGTCGCGGACAACAACCTGGAGCCCGCTGCCCTGAATGACATCATCGAGATGGCAGCGGTGGGCTCTGGCACCGACTTCAACATCGTGCTGCAGATCGACCGCGCCCAGGGGTACGACGAGAGCGGGCTGGGGCCGCTGCCCAATTGGACGAGCACCAAGCGGCTGCGCGTGACGCCAGGCGGGCTGGAGGAGCTCGAGGATCTCGGTGAGCTCAACATGGGCGCGCCGCAGACGCTCGCGGACTTCATCACCTGGGGGGCGAAGACCTATCCCGCGGATCGCTACGCGCTCGTCTTCTGGGACCACGGCGGGGCCTGGCCGGGGTTCGGCGGGGATGACTCCACCCAGGACGGAGATCTGCTCTCCATCGCCGAGCTGAAGGCCGGCATCCAGGCAGGCATGGGCGGGGCCAGCCTCCAGCAGTTCGCGCTCATCGGCTACGACGCGTGCCTCATGTCCACCTACGAGGTGGCGCTGGCGATGCGGCCCTTTGGCGAGTACCTGCTCGCCTCCGAGGAGCTGGAGCCTGGCCATGGCTGGGACTACCGCGCCTTGCAGGTGCTGAACCAGGACCCGAGCACCTCGCCGCTGACGCTCGGGCAGCAGCTCATCCAGGGCTTCCAGACGCAGGCGCAGGTGGAGGAGACCTCCGCCAACATCACCCTGGCCCTGACGGACCTCTACGCGCTCGACGATCTGGTGTTGGCGGTGGATCAGCTGGCGGCGCTCTTTCCCGCAGGCACCAGCGCCACCACGGCCACCGCCTTCGGGCGTGGACGCGAGGCGACGCTGAAGTTCAACGAGTCTCCAGATCCTTCCCAGTCTTCGCACATGGTGGACCTGGGGCACCTGTCCGAGCAGCTCGCGGCCCACGCCTTGGAAGCCGGGCCGGCGCGCGACTCCATCCAGGCCGCGCTCGCCAAGGCGGTGGTGGCCAGGACGAATGGCCCGCGGACCGCGAGCGCCACGGGCCTCTCCATCTACTTCCCGCCACGATTGAACTACTACAGAGCCGACTATGCGGCCTTGACGGAGGTGGCCACCTGGCGCGACTTCCTCACCCGCTACTTCCGGGAGGGCGCCCCGGGCGTGATTCCCACCTTCCTCCAGGAGACGGCCGAGGTGCTGCAGACGCCGGACGGCTTCACCTTCCGTGGCCAGCTCAGCAGCGGCGCGGCGGAGTTCATCACCGTGGCCAGGCTCTACCATGGCTACGCGCGGGCCGATAACAGCCTCGTCGTCCTCGGGGACCGGCCTGCGTTCGTGGTGGGCAGCGGGGATCAGGCCTACGTGGAGAGCACGTGGAACCTCACCGCGCTGAAGCTGACGCAGGGGGTGAAGAGCGGCTACGCCTACCTCAGCCTCGAGGCCGACACGAGCGGGGCCATCTCCGCCATCATCCCCTTCGCTTATCTCGAGTCCCCCTCGGCACAAGCACAGTACGCGCTGCGCGTCCTGCTGATCGACCCGGGCGGTAACGTCACGCAGGATACCTTCTACGTGGAGTCGCAGGGAGTCTTCGGGGAGTTGTTCCCGGTGCCGGGCGCGATCCTCTTGCCGCTGGTGCAGATCTTCGATGCCAATGGCAATGCGACGTTCGACGTGCTGACGGAGGGAGACGCGGCGTTTGACGCCACGCTGCCCATCTCCCTGGGCGTCGAGAGCCTGAGCACGGGGACGAACGCCTTCGGGATCCTCGCCATCGAGGACTACAGGGGCGAGGGTGATCAGGCCTACAACATCGTGGTGGTGCCATGAGACGGCTCTTTCTTATCCTCGTGTTGGCCTCCGGGCTCGGCTGTGGGAAGCGGCAGAAGACGGAGGCCGCCGCGGACGCCTCGGCTCCGGTCAGGCCCGAGTCCTCGAGCTCCGTGGAGATGCCCAAGCCCGCTCCGGGACTCGGGGGCATCCTCGTGCCACCTGAGACGCCAGGCGCCTCGAGGGTGGCGCTGGAGGGGTGTCTCGCCCAGGCGGAGCGCACCGAGGAGGCCGGCGCGCGCTTCCCAGCAACGCCGGTGACCCGAGGTCCGGCGAAGCCTTCAGTCAGCGTGAGCAGGCTGGGTAGGGGCATCCTGGTGGTGCATGAGCTCGATCATGGCTGCTGCCTCCAGGCGGAGGTGACGTCCAAGCTGGAGGGCCGGACGGTGACGGTGACGGAGGTGCTCTCCGGTGAGTCGTGCCGCTGTCGTTGCCACTCCAGGGTGCGTGCCGCCGTAGGCCTGCCGCCGGGCGAGTACACCCTGAAGGTTGTCACCGACGACCACGGGCATCTCATCAACGCCTACGAGGCGCCGCTCTCCGTTCGCTGAGCGCTTCACTGCTGGGTGGGAGGCGGGGAGCCCGCCACGTGCTTCATCCTCTACCTGCCGCGCGTGGTTCACCGCGCTCCCACCCATGCAGGCGAGCGACCGCCTCGGCCGCGCGGCCGCTCGCCTCGCTCACCTGAGGAAGCCCTACTTCTGCGGCTTCTCCTGGTCTTCGGCCGCCCCGGCACCGCCGACGCCAGAGGACGGGTAGTCGCCCCAGCCCGCCTCGTACATCGCCTTCCACTTCCACTGGCCCTCACGTTTCACCAGGAGCCCGGCGTTCCGGCCGCTCAGCTTCTTGCCGCCCATCGTCATGGTGTAGTCATCGGTGAACGTGGCGAGCGAGTCAGACAGCACGACGATCTTGGGCTTGTGGGTCATCTGCGTGTCCGCGGGCATGTCATCGAACATGGGCTTCATCATCTCCGTGTACTTCTGACGGTCATAGGTCTCCGCCATGGGGACGCCCTTGCTGTCATCCGTCGCCATGAAGATGGGGAAGTCGACCCGGGCGAGCGCCGCCTCGAAGTCGCGCCTCTTCATGATGGCGTCCTCTTCCTTGAAGAAGGCTTCAACCTCCTTACGAGTCTTCGCTTCGTTGGTGGGCTTGCGGGTCCATGGGCCCATCTTGGTCATGTCCATGGCCGTGCCCGAGCCACCCGTGGCGGGTGGGGCCTCGGGTGGGGGTTGCTGGTCCTGTGCCCAGGCGGGAGCGGTGAGCACGAGAGAGACGAGACACACTGCGATTCGACGCATCATGAACGACCTCCTGTTGTCCCGAAGGTGCTCGCGGTCTCATTCCCGGACAATCGGGCCCTCCACGCTCGCCCCTCCCTGCGGGGCACCCCTACCGGCCCCTGGATGGGGCAGGGGAGGTCTGGCATCTTTGGGGGGGATGAATCCACTGGCTCGTTGGTATCCATGAGTGACGAAGTATCCCCGTCCACCGGGCATGGTCCGCTCGGTCCCCTCGCGGTCTCGCTGTCCGGCGGTGGGTACCGCGCGGCCACCTTCCACCTGGGCACGCTGCGGTTTCTGGACCGGGTAGGGCTGCTGCGGGACGTGGTGGGGCTGTCCACCGTGTCCGGCGGCACCATCACGGGCATGGCCTGGGTGGTCAGCCAGCTCGATGGCAAGGCGTTTCCGGAGTTCTACGAGAGCTATTCGGCCTACCTGAAGCGCACCAATGTCATCAGCGAGGCCCTGGAGGGGCTGACCTCGAAGCGAGACCACGGCAGCCACGCGTGGGCCAGCCTGATCCGCTCTGCCGCGGACGTGTATGCCGGGCCCGAGCTGTTCGGTGACCGGCGCTTCGGCGAGGTGCTGGGCGCGCAGAAGCTGCAGCTGCGCGAGGCCATCTTCAACACCACCGAGTTCCACACCGGGCTGGCCTTCCGCTTCCGGCGCAGCGAAAGACCGAACACCCTGCTGGGCAACAACACCCACTCGCTGCCACGCTCCGTGGCGGAGCACGTCCGGCTGGCGGACATCGTCGCCGCCTCCTCCTGCTTCCCGGGAGGCTTCGAGCCGCTGGTCTTCCCGCAGCAGTTCCACTGGCCGCACAGCTTCCCGCTCCAGGATGCGCTCAAGGCGTTGGGCTCGGGCTTCGAGCGTGGGCTGCCGCTGATGGACGGTGGCATCTACGACAACCAGGGCGTCGACAGCCTGCTGCTGGCGTTTCACGACTCCTCCTCCATCCGGCTGCTCATCTCGGACGTCTCCGTCCAGGAGGAGCAGATGTACAACGTCCCCTCCAACCCCACGCAGCGGGGGTGGGTGACGCTCAACGGAGTCTCCTGGCTGGCGTGGGGGCTGTTCGCGCTCGCCCTGGTGTCCGCGGTCATCCTGGCCGGGCATGGCTTCTCCACCGCCAGGGAGGACGGCTGGTCGTGGGAGGACTACTTCCTCTATCTGGTCCCCGGCGTGCTGACCGCGGCGGTGGCGGGGGGGCTGTTCTGGATCCGCAGGCGCCTGAAGGACGTCAACGCGCTGATCAAGGCGCAGGTGGAGGTGGACGCCTGGCCCTCGTTTCGCAAGCTGACCGTCCTGGAGTTCGCGCAGATGCTGGTGCTGCGCCTCTCCTCGCTGCTGGCGCTCACCTCCAGTGTGTTCATGGCGCGGGTGCGCGGGCTCATCTACAAGCGCGTGTACCAGGACCCCGAGTACAAGGGGCGGCGGATGGCGAACCTGATCTACGCCCTCTCGGAGCCCTATCCGGGCCTGTTCTCCGAGCACCCGTGGATGAAGCCCGGGCCGCACCTGGTGAAGCTGGCGCAGCAGGCCAGTCAGATGCCCACGACGCTGTGGTTCACGAGCGGCGATCAGTTCGAGATGCTGGAGTCCGCGGGAGAGGCCACCGTCTGCTTCGTGCTGCTGCGCCACATCCTCACCGAGCACAAGGGCCAGTACGAGGCCGAGGGCACGCCACTGCACGAGCTCTTCCAGCGGCTGCGCAAGCAGTGGGAGGTGTTCAACCAGGCGGCCGCCGGTGTCCCAGAGATGGTGGCAGCCTGAGTTGGCTGACTACGAGACGGGCGGCTGCAGGGGCAGCTCCAGGATGAAGGTGGCGCCTCGCCCGAGCCCGTCGCTATGGACGCGCAGTGAGCCGCCCAGCTCCTCGGCCGCCAGGGCGCTGGAGTGCAGGCCGAAGCCGTGGCCCCCCTCGCGGGTGGTGAAGCCATGCTCGAAGATGCGCGTGAGCAGCTCCGGCGCGATGCCCATGCCCTGATCGGACACCTCGATACGGACGCGCTCGGCGGAGGCGCGCTCCACCTTTACCTTCAGGCGCCGATCCTCCGGCTCCATCGCGCTCATGGCGTACTTGGCGTTGCTGATGAGGTTGATGAGCACCATCAGGACCTTGTGCTTGTCCGTCACCACCGGCGGCAGGGGCTCCACGCTGCGCTCCACCTTCACCTGGTGGCGGGTGAGCGCGGCGGAGTTGATGCTCAAGGCGTCCTCCACCACCTCCTCCAGCGCGACGGGCTCTATCAGCCCGGGAGACCGGGCATAGCTCTGCTGCTGGCTGACGATGGTGCCAATGTGCGTGGTGTAGCGCTCGATCTCATCGAGCAGCGCGCGGAGGCCCCCGCGATCATTCTCGAGGTGCCGCCCGAGCTCGCCCAGGTACGGCACCAGCTTTCGTCCGCGCTCGTCCTCTTCGAGGAAGGCCACCAGCTTTCCCTGCTGCTCCGCGAGCAGGGCCGCAACCCGGCTCACCTGCTCGATGCGCAGCGCCGCCAGCCGCTCCTTGGCCACGAGCGCCGAGGTGTTGACGCTGTTGAGCACATTGCCGACGTTGTGCAGCACGTTGGTGGCGACCTCCGCCATGCCCGCCCGCCGCGCCACGTCCACCAGCCGCCGGTTCAAATCCTTGAGCTCCCGGGTGCGCTCCTCCACCCGCTCCTCCAGCCCCTCGTTGGCCTGGCGCAAGGATTCCTCCCGCTGCTGCACCTTGTCGGCCATGAGCCGGAAGGCGCCGGCCAGCCGCCCCAGCTCATCCCTGCGCTGCGTGTCCAGCGCCACGTTGAATTCTCCTGCCGCCACCCGGTCCGTCGCCTCGGTGAAGGCCAGCAAGGGGCGGGAGACCTGCCGCCTCAGCACCCAGTACATGATGGCCAGCTCCAGGAGCAGCGACACCACTCCGAAGAGCAGCACGTAGCGTGCGGCCTGGAGAGCGGGCCGGCTCACCTCCTCCTCGGGGAGCACCGTGACGAAGTTCCACCCCGGGCCCCGCAGGCGCGCGGCGGAGAGGTACTCGTGGTACTCGGGAAACTCCAGCACCGTCTCACGGGGCTCGCGGCGCGTCACCCTCTCGAAGAGGGCCCTCAGGTGGGTGCGCTGCGCCTCGGAGCCGAGGGCGGTGGCCCCGGCACCGGCGGGAGCGCTGGCGGTCTGGAGGTTGTAGCTCTCGGTGGCCCCCTCCAGCTGCAGCGCCGGGTGGGCAATGAGCTGCCCGTCATCTCGAAAGAGGACGTTGTAGGCGCCGGGCAGGTGCTCGTTGACAGTGCGATCCATCAGCTCCTTGAGCAGCACGTCGTGGCCCATCGTCGCCACGTGGCGGCCGCCCACGTCCAGCGGCGTGGAGACGGAGACCATCCAGCTGCGGGCGACGGGATCCGGGTAGGCGGCGCACCAGCGCGTCTCCCGCGCAGGGTTGTTCCCGGGCAGGCTGAGCACCATGAACTCGAGCGGGAGGGGCGTGAAGTCGGACTCAGCCTCCTTGTACCAGTTCGGGCTCTCGGGCCAGAAGAGCACCAGGGGCCCTTCGGGCAGGGTGATGTACGTGTTCACGAAGCGCGAGCGGAGGGCGGGCCCATACTGGGCGAGCACGTCGTAGGCGGCGAGGATGCGCCGGCGGAGCTCGGCATCCAGGGATACGCCCCGGGGGATCAGCACGCCCGGAAGTTGCGTACCGTCGAAGGACTCCGGGCGGTTGCGGATGGTGCCGTCCGGGCCCTTCACGAAGAGGCTGTCGAAGCGGGCGTCCAGCTCCTGTCCCGCATACGCCAGGAGCTTCCTCTCCAGGGCCTGCTTGAGCAGGGTGTGGTTGTCCTCGGCCAGGACGAAGATGCCCTCCTCGCGCTGGAGGCGCTCCTTCACGTAGACCTCCAGCTGCGTGAGCGCCTCGGTGCGGAGGGTGCGCAGCACGTGCAGGTAGCTGACGAGGGTGGTGAGCGCGATGATGGCGGCGATGCGCACGCCCATGGAGATGAGCGTCGAGCGGGACAGAGAGGTCTGTGAGCTGGGTGCAGTGGACATGCGAGGGAGAGCTATTTTCTTGGAGAGCCCTCCTGCGTGAACAGCCTGGGTCCGCATTCACCTTGCCGCTCGTGGTTCGCCCCTCGGAGGGCAAGCAAGGCGAACACACGCGTCGGGGTGCAGCTGCGCAGCAGATCCAGGGGAAGCAGTAGGAGCTTCCTCACCGGCCGTGAATAGCATAAAATTACGCTTTTCATGAGAAAGCCGCCAATCTCCATGCGGGCTTTGGGGTTCCTGGCGTGCGTGGCGCTGCTGGGGTTCGCCACACGCTCCTCCAGAGGGACTGAGAGTGAAGCCGGGATCCTGGCTCCCACGAGCGGTGCCTTCGCGGGGGCGCAAGCGGCTCTCTCCTCGGCAGCGCCCAGCGAAGCGGGCCCGGCGCCTGGGCCTGGCGCGGGCTCCCCTCTGCCCGAGGCGCGAGAGATCCAGGCACGGCTCCTGGTCGCGAAGGCCCGGCACTCGCTGGAGCAGGCCTGGAAGCGTGCCTCTTCCCAGGGGGACTTCGCCCTGGCCCCCGGCCGCATCCTGCGCAGCCTCCTCGCCAGGCGCTGCGGGCTCGTGGAGCGGCACGCCGAGCAGCTCCTGGCCCTGCGGGAGCAGCTGGCGCTCGACGGGGGCAGTGGAGCCGAGCTGTGCCGCGGACTCCTGTACTCCTCCTTGAAGGAGCGCCTCGCCCTGCCCGGCGACATCACCCCGGCCCGCCTCTGGGAGCAGCTGGAGCAGGTCGACGCGGCGTACGCGAGGTTCGTCGTGGAGGATCCCTCCTCCTCCCAGGAGAGCGGGTTCTTCTCCGCCGTCGAGCGCTTCCGGGAGGCGCGCCGCCGCATCGTCGGCCCGGAGCTCGACCAGCGGCTCTTCGGGCTCTCCGACGCCGTGCTTCAGCTTCGCCCCGAGGTCGACTCCCTCTTGCGCGATCCGGGCACCTCCGTCGAGCAGAAGCTGGCGGCCTGGCAGGAGCTGCTCCAGCGCATCGAGCATGAGCACGGCGTGCGGCTCGCGGACGTGATGGAGCCGGTGGAGCTGGCCCGGCAGGAGCTGCGCCTGCGCGAGAGCGCCGGCCCACTGGATGCCGACACGCGGCGAGCCGTGCTGGAGCGCTACGCCGGGCCGGAGGTGGCCTTGCGCGACCTGGAGCACCACCGGGAGCAGCAGGAGCGGGACGAGCGCCTGAGGGCGTTCAACGCGGAGCGCGAGCAGCTCCTGGCGGAGCTGGTCAGCGCGGGGCTCACCCCGGAGCAGCTCCGCCAGCGCATGCCCGAGATCGATCAACGCCTCATCGAGAAGTACCACCTGCAGTAGCCGCTTCGCAGTCATGACAGGAGATCGCTGATGGAGTCCCCCCGGCTCGAGTCGCGCCGTTCCCCCCTCTCCGCCGCCGTGCTGGTGCTGGCCCTGGCCAGCGTGGCGCGGGCCGAGTCCACGCCCACGTTCGACGCCAACTATTCGAGCCACCCCAAGGAGTGGTACGACGCGGTGAGCGAGGTGGATTACTTCAATCCCTCGCTCACGCGCTCCTGGCAGCTCAACGAGACCTGCGACGACACCGGCGCGTTCTCTCTGGCCTCCTACAACATCTTCCACAACGTCCCGTTCGTGTACGACTTCGGGGACGAGATGGAGCAGAGCCTCGGCGCGGTGACCAAGTGCGCGGACGTGCTCCTGTTCCAGGAGGCGTGGGACTACGACGACATCATCCAGGACGGACCCAAGGCGCTCCTGGCCGCGCGCGGCTACAGCATGGTGACGCCGAGCGGCTACTACTGCGATGACCCGGCGGACGGCGCCATCGAGAACGACTGCAGCGGCCTGGTGATGTTCTACAAGAGCGGCACGACGCTGGTGAGGGAGCTGGGCTTCCAGGCCTTTACCGACGTCAACGGCCCGGACGTGCACAAGGAGAAGGGCGTCTGGGGGGCGATCTTCGCGAAGGCGGGCCGGTACTACTACGTCTTCAACACGCACTTCACCTATGGAGACAACAGCCACCTGGACGGGCACACCACGTCCGACAACTCGCGCATCTCCAACATGAGGCAGTCGCTGGCCTTCATCCGCGAGAAGGTGACCGCATACCGGGCCAGCTACCCGCCCGCGCTCGTGCTCTTCGGGGGCGACTTCAACGCGGACTTCACCAGCGCCCTGTCGAACTCCAAGGGCCGGCAGCTCCTGACGCAGGCGGCCGCGACCGGTTACCTCTCGGAGCCCTATGACTACCGGCTGGCGGGGGCGACGCTGGGCACCTACGAGGTGTCGGGCTTCCAGTCCAACTGGCCCGGCACCTCGGCGGACACCGGACCCAACACCATGGCGACCGGCATGAAGGCGGACTTCGACACGGTGCTGATGGGCAAGCCCTCCGCGTTCGGCACCTGCTCGGCGGCGAGCATCTCGTACAGCGGGTGGGCGCCTGCGTGGCGAACGCTGGATGGCACCCAGCGAATCTGGCCCTCCTATACGCACTCGGATCACTATGGGCGCTGGTTGAAGGTGAAGCCCGGTTGCTAGCCTCGCGGGCGTACCTGCTGGCCGGCGTGGGAGGGCTGGGGGTAGGGGGCTCCGCGCACCTGCTGCTCGTCTTCCCCGCCAACGTGCTCGGGCTCGTCGCCGGGTTCGCGTGCTACTTCCACGCGCTGGCACGGGTTCAGACGCCGCGGGTCGGGCTCCAGGTGGGCGCGGTGTTCGGCCTGGCGCTGGCGGCCAGCAGCCTGTACTGGCTGATCGATGTCCTCCAGGTGTTGACGCTCGGCGAGCGCATGGCCGGCAGCGCGGTGGTGGGCGGCTTCCTGCTGCTGGTCGCGCTGCCCTACGGGCTCTGGGGGTTCGCGGCGCGCTGGGTGGCCCAGGGCCCCGCGAATCCCTGGCTGCTGCTGCTCCACGCGCCCGGCTTGCTGCTGGCGCAGGCGCTCATCCACGATGCGTGGCTGGGCTTCCCCTGGCTGCACTCCGGTTACTGGCTGGCCTTCGGCCCATTCGGGAACTGGCTGGGTGTCCTCGGCGCCCAGGGGGCGGGGCTGCTTCCGCTCTGCCTTGCCGCGGCCGTGGGGCTCTGGAGCCAGACGCCCAGGGCTCCCCGGCTCGCGCTGGTGGCAGCGGCGGTGCTCTGCCTGGGCCTCCTTCTCCCGGCAGGTGCTCCCCCGTCGAGCGAGGCCCGCCCCATCCAGGTCGCCACCATCACCATCGCCCCTCCCATGGTGGGCGACAGCGCGCGGGATGATCTCACGCTGCTGTCCCACTACGTGGCGGCCACCCAAGCGGCCAGGGCGGACTGGGTCGTCTGGCCCGAGTCCGTCATCCGTGACGGAGACGCGAACCTGGCCCCGCTCGGCGAGGTGCTTGGCCGGCGGGGAGGGCCGGTCTTCGCTGGCGCGCTGCTCGCGGCTCCTGCTGGCCGCTACAACGCCCTCGTCGAGCTGCGCGCCGGCCAGCCCGTCCACTACAAGCAGAAGCTCGTCCCGTTCTCGGAGTACGTACCGGGCGAGCTCCTGCGCCGACTGTTCGCGGCGATCGGCGTCCACACGCTGAAGACGAACGTGAGTACGGGGCCGCTCCCGCAGCGAGCCTTTGAGGTGGACGGCGTGGCCGTGCAGCCGCTCCTCTGCTACGAGGTCGCCTTCACCGAGCTGGTCGCCCCGGAAGAGCGCCCGGGGGTGCTGCTCAACGTCGGCAACGAGAGCTGGTTCAGGAGCGCCATCCTTCACCGGATGACGCTGGCGATGGGAGTGGCCCGCGCGCGTGAGTACGGACTGCCGCTCGTCCGCTCCGTGGCGGGCGGGCATAGCGGCTTCTTCGAGCCGGCCTCAGGCACGTGGTGGGAGACTGGGCAGCTGCTCGGCCCGGCCATGCTCCACCGCGCCCCGCTCGTTCCCCGGCCCGCGGCGACGCCCTACAGCCGGTGGCGCCGGATGCTCCGCTGAGCGCAGCGCGGTCGCGAGGCGCCGCACGCCCTCGAGGAGCTCCTCGGGTTCATGGGCGGCGAAGCACAGGCGGAGGAACCGTGCGCCGTCGCCAGCGTCGGGGAAGAAGTCACCACCGGGGGCGATGCGCACCCCGGCTGCCTCGGCGACCGGCAACAGCTCGGCGGAGGAGTACCCCTCTGGCAGGCGCAGCCAGAGGAAGAGCCCGCCGGCTGGAGCCTCCACCTGCACCTGCGAGGGGAGGCTGCGCTCGACCGCGCGCAGCATGGCGTCCCGCCGTCGCCGGTAGAGCCGGCTGGCGCGGCGCAGGTGGGCCTGGTAGCGCCCCACCGTGATGTAGGCCTCGAGCGCGCGCTGCATGAGGTTGCACGTCGCCAGCTCCTCGACTCGCTGGAGCTGGCGCAGGCCGTCGAGCACCGGCCCCTCGGCGACCAGGAAGCCCGTCCGCAGCCCCGGCATGAGCATCTTGGAGAAGGTGCTGACGTAGATGACGTGGCCTTGCGGATCACTTGCCTTGAGTGCCGGCTGGGCTCGGCCCTCGTAGCGGAGATCCCCCACATAGTCGTCCTCGAGGATGGGGACGCTGTGCCGCGCCGCCAACGCCAGCAACTGGCGGCGGCGTGGCGCGCTCAGGCAGGCGCCGGTGGGGTTCTGGAAGGTGGGGAGGGTGTAGATCAGTCGTGGGTGGTGCTGGAGCAGGAGCGTCTCCAGCTCCTCGACACGCATCCCCTGCGCGTCGATGGGGACACCCACGATGCGCAGCCCGTGGGCGCGGAACAGCTCGAGCGCGCCCGCATACGTGGGGCGCTCCACCACGACCGCGTCGCCGGGCCGCAGGAGGAGCGCCGAGACGAGGGCCAGGGCCCGCTGCGAGCCGGCGGTGACGAGGACGTTCTCGGGACGGGCCGGTACGCCCTGGGCAGTGAGGACGTGCGCGATGGTGCGCCGCAGCGGGAAGAAGCCACCTGGATCGCCGTAGCCGAGGGCGCTGGCGCCCTCGCGGCGCATGACGCCTTGTATGACCTTGCGGAACTCCTCCGCCGGGAAGAGGCGCGGGTCCCCCGTGCCGCCGTCGAGCCGGATGAGGTGGCGATGCCGGGCCGGCGCGGGCGTGCGGCCCAGCGGATCCCCGAGCGTGGCGCCGCGCCGCCCCGCGAGCTCCCGCTGCCAGCGCGGCCAGGGTGCCGACGCGTCACGAGGAGGCAGCGGCGGCAGCGGCGAGGCCGCGAGCACGTACGTGCCACTGCCGGCCCGTCCCGCGATCAGCCCATCAGCCTCCAGCTCCGCGTAGGCGTTCTCGACGGTGAGCCGGTTCACGCCGAGATCGCTGGCCAGCCGGCGAGTCGACGGCAGGCGCGTGCCGGCCGGGAGGCGCCCGGACGCGATGCTGCGGCGCAGGTGTGCCTCGATCTGCCGGAAGAGCGGCGTGCGGTGCTGCGGCTCCAGAGGGATGCGCATGAGGGAAGGGTCGAAAGTGGCCTGTACGAAAACACCAGGAAGTGGACCTGTTGGGCAGTCCACTCTGGCGCCACGCTCCGGCCATGTCCACTCCCTCCCCAGCCGGCGCGGGCCTGAACCGCGGCTACGCCATCGCCCTCGTCAGCGCCCTCATCCTCTCCACCACCGCCATCCTCATCCGGCATCTCACCGTCACCTACGGCCTCCCGCCGCTGGTGCTGGCGTTCTGGCGCAACGCCTTCGTCGTCCTCACGCTGCTGCCGGTGCTTGGCGTGCTCGGGCCGTGGCGGCTGCGCGTGGCGCGCCGCGACCTGCCGTTCCTGCTCGCCTACGGCCTGGTGCTGGCGGCCTTCAACACGCTCTGGACGCTCTCGGTGGCTCGCATCGGCGCGTCCCTCGCCACCGTGCTGGTCTACTCCTCGGGCGCCTCCACCGCGTTGCTGGGAGCCTGGCTGTTGGGCGAGCGGCTCGGCCGGGCCAGGGGCCTCGCGGTCGTCACCTGCCTTGCGGGCTGTGTGTGGGTGTCCGGCGTGCTTGGAGCCCAGGGCCTGCGCGCGGACCTGATTGGCCTCGCGGCGGGGCTCCTCTCCGGTTTGACCTATGCCGTCTATAGCCTGCTGGGACGCTCGGCGGCGCAGCGCGGCCTCGATCCCTGGGGCACCGTGCTCTATGCCTTCGGATTTGGTGCCCTGTTCCTGCTGCTCGGCATCCTGGGGCCGGCGCGCTTCTTGCCGGCTGTGTCCGCCAGACCGGCCGAGCTCCTTTGGCTGGGAGACGCGGTGGCCGGGTGGGGCGAACTGTTGCTGCTGGCCGCGGGGCCTACAGTGATCGGCTTCGGCCTCTACGGCGTCAGCCTGAGCTACCTGCCTGCCAGCGTCGCCAACCTGATTCTGACGCTCGAGCCAGCATTCACCACGGTGATCGCCTGGGCCTTGCTGGGCGAGCGGCTCTCGGCGGGCGAGGCCGCGGGAGGCGGCCTCATCCTCGTTGGGGTCGCGATCCTGCGGATCGGCCATTGCGACATGGGCACCCTCGTGGCGAACTTGAGCGGCGCCAGATCTAGGGAGGCATGGCCCTGGAGCCCATGCTCCTCGAGGGCAGGGCGAGGTTGGAAAGAGAACCCTGAGACGGGGGAGAGGTAAGGCGTGAACGATTCAAAGCCGAAGGCCATCGCGACGGGCGTGTATTGCCTTGAGATAGGGAAGGGGATACGAGCGTCCAACATCTACTTCGTGCAGTCCGGGCCGTCGTGGGTCTTGATAGATACGGCGTGGCCGAAGTACGGCCAGTTGATCAAAGGGACCGCGGAGTCGTTGTTCGGGGCGAATACACGTCCAGCATCCATTCTGCTGACGCACATACACCCTGATCACTCTGGCTCGGCGCTCGAGCTGGCGCGGCTGTGGAACCTACCGGTGTACGTGCATCCCGACGAGATGCCGCTGGCCGCAGAAAAGCTCATCCCTGAGTATTTCAACCCACTCGACCGGTGGCTCATCGCGCCGTTGATGGGGCTCATGCCACGGCGGGTGGTTGAATCGAAGCAATCGGAGGCGCGCCTCGCTGATGTGGCGCGAGCGTTTGATCCGAGCGCTGGCGTCCCCGGACTCCCCGACTGGGAGTGCGTTCCAACGCCAGGCCACACGCCGGGTCACGTAGCGTTCTTCCGAAAGAGTGATCGCGTGTTGATCACGGGCGATGCCCTTCTGACGGTGAACATCAATTCCTTGTGGGATCTCTTGCTGAAAAAGCAGAGAGTCTCGGGCCCACCTTATATTTCGACCTGGGACTGGCAAGCGGCGAAGAAGTCGGTCGCCGCCCTCGCCAGGCTTGATCCGAACGTGCTGGCGTGCGGCCATGGAATGCCCATGACCGGCACCAGAACAGCACATGACCTACGTGCTTTCTCCGATCACTTTGCTACCTGATCCAGGGTCAAGACCGGATCACGGAGGCGGCCTCAGTCCTTGCCCCGGCGCGTGTCCGGCTGGAAGCAGCCCGGCGCGAAGAACAGGTGCGAGCCGGCCGTGAGCGCTCGCCCGCGGGTGGGTGAGTGGATCGAAAGCCCCTCGAGCCTATCGGAGGCCGGGGCGCTGCGCCTGCGCGCTACAGGATCTGGAAGACCGGGACTCTCTTCCCCCCTGGCACGGTCACCAGGACCTCGCACGTAGGGCAGGAGAACTCTCCGGGGATCTGCTCGCCCTCACTCACGACCGGCTGGAGCTCCCCCGAGCATTGAGGGCACCTCCCGGAGAGAGAGAGAGCAGCCTTCGAACGGGAGGGCTGGAGGTCTGGATCTGGAACGTCCACTCCTTGATCGTGGTCGTCAGATTGCCCGGCACCTCGACGATCCGGCCCCCATCGAATTGAACCGTGAACCTGGCAAATACGGGCGTGTGGTCGACCTTCAGGGGGAGCCAGCGCCCGAGCTGCTGCCAGAGGTGCGTGGGAGTGCTGATCCTGACGAACTTGTTGGCATCCGTGACCAGATTCGGGTTGGAGATCAGGGCCTCCACCGAGAAGGGAGGGAACTGCAGATCCGTGACGGCTCCCTGTGTGCCCACGGGCACGAGCTGCCAGAGCTGATGGACCTCGCAGGTGTCACTGACGAGGAGATGGTCGGCGACCTGGATGGTGTGCGTGTCGTTCTTGTGCTTGAGGCTCGTGCCGTACTTCGGCGCGATGAGCTGCCAGCCCGACTGTTGCAGAGCGCTGGCATAGCCAGGGGCATCCTTCTGCATGTACCAGTCCCCGGCGAGGACGACGGGGATCCCATCGTGCCGCAGCCTGGCCGCGTGGGTGACGATCTCGTGGATCTGCGCGGGGATCTTGTTGGTGGATCCCGAGGGCGAGGTGTGGACTCCCATGGCCCAGATCAGGCTGCTGGCCGAGTGGTAGGGCACGGCAGACAACAGCCACCCCACGCTGCCACGGTGCCCGGCGACGGGGCCCTCCACGCCGCCGCCCTTGTGGCGACTGAAGAGCACGGAGCTCGTCACCTCGGGGCGCTCGTTCGATCCGAAGTGCAGCGGGCCGAGGACGATGCCCACCCTCCGGGTGTTGAAGATGAGCACGTAGTGATCCCGGGTCCCGCTGCTGCCCAGAGTGATCTCGCTTCCGGAGCACTGGTAGTGGCCGAGCCCTGACTGCTGGAGCTGCCTGTTCATGTTGCGGACGAACAGCGCCGCGTCGGTGACTTCCTGGATGATCAGCCAGTCCGCCTGGGTGCCGCTCAGCGCGTTGGCAATCACCGCGGGCACGAGCGCCCGCTTCCGAGAGGACGTGGACGAGCCGTATTTCTCGATGTTCCAGGTGCCGCAGGAGAAGGTCAGCGCCGGGGCCTGGAGCTGCTGCCCCCCGAGGCGAGCCCAGTCCAGCTGGGTGGCGCATTCGGTACAGCCCCACGCGCCCAGCTTCGACCAGAGCAGCGGCATGAGGCTCCTGGGGCTCTGGAAGCGCCGGCAGGAGGGACATGCGAAGGGGGTATGGAAGGAAGACTGCAAGGGCCGGGCCTGTAGGGAGGGCTGCCACAAGTGCTTCTGCAGCTTGGGACTGCGAGGGCAGCCCCGGTTCTTCCCGATGCCCCCGAAGCGATACTTGCGCGAGCACGCCCCGCACAGCCGGGCACGGCAGAGGGTACACACCGCCAGGGTCATCGCCTCCTTGGGGATTTCATCCTGGCAGTGGTTGCACTTCTTCTGGGTGTAGTGGCTCGGCATGCGCTCTGGCAGTCAGCAACGCATGTGCCACCTCGAGGAAGCCCGCCGGAGCCAGGGCGCCCAGGGAGTTCAGGGCGGTATGGCGCGTCCTCTCCGGACGCTGCGTCCCGATGGGCGCGTCCTGAAGGGACGCAGGCGCTGGGCGCGGGGGCGCGCTCAGCCCACGGCTTCGACGTTGACCTTCACGTCGATGCCGCCGCGCACCGACTGGGTGACGATACAGAAGTCCTCGAAGGTGTCGAGGCACTGGAGCAAGGCCGGCGAGTCGCGCTCCACCGGAGCGCGGAGGGTGACGTCCACCTTGCCGATGCGCAGGCGCTTCTGCTCGTTGCGAACCAACTCGAGGCGTACCTTCGCGGTGACGCCCGAGACCTTCTCGCCCTTCTTCGACAGGCAGAAGATGAGGCTCGCGGCGAGGCAGTTGGCGATGGACACCGCCAGCACGCGCGCGGGGTTGGGGCCGGCGTCCTTGCCCAGCGGCGGCGGCTCGTCGGTGTGCCAGCCCTCCCAGGCCTTGTCGAAGCCCACTTTGAACTCGTAGCCATCCAGCTGCTCCAGCGTCAACTCGAAGCTGCTCACCGTCTCACTCATGCCCTGCCTCCCGGGGTGTGTGCTGAGAACCGTTGAAAGTCCGCGCGGATCTACGCCATCCCGCCGCTGGAGGATATGCGCTGCCTGGGACGAGGCCCCACCTTTCTCAACGGTGGGCCGCGCGGGTTGCCAGGGCGGGGCGCCGGTGCCACCATTGCCAGGCCCATGCGCTCCCCGGCCGCCGCCAGCTCTCGACTGTGGCCCTTGCTGGCCGTGCTCTCGCTGGGCGCTGCCTGCGACGTCTACGAGCGGCCCAACGAGAGGGTGCCGCAGCACTTCCAGTCCACGATGGTGTCGGATGGAAGCCCGCTGGACGCGTCGGTGCTCGTGGGGGCTCCCACGGTGCTGGTCCTCTGGGTCCCAAGATGACACTCCTGCGCTCGGGAGTTGCCCGAGCTCGAAGCCCTGAGGAGCACCTGGGAGCCGCGAGGGGTCCGCTTCATCGCGCTCTCGCTCGAGCCTGACCCCGAGCGGGTGAAGCGCGGGGCGAAGGACTTCGGCGTGACGATGCCCATCGCCATCGCGGAGGGAGAGGTCCTGGGCCCCTTGAAGGTGAAGCAGGTGCCGAGCACCGTGTTCATCGATGCCAAGGGCGTCATCCGGATGACGGCCTCCGGCGAGCACGACCGGCGGTTCTTCGAGCGGCGGCTGAAGCAGCTGACGGCGGAGGTGGACTGAGGCGTGCTGGCCTCTTCCAGCTTCGGCTCCGCCACCGCTCGAGGGAGCGCGTCCTGCGCCGGCATGGCGTAGGCTCCCGTTCATGGCCCTGGTCATCCGGTATCGCTGCCATACTTGCGGGGCCCACGTGGACTCCGCGGGACAGATCACCTGGGTGCGGTGTGGGCACTGCCGGGCGCTCGTGGGCTATGACTGGCAGGCCTGGTTCGAGTCGCAGGAGTACGCCGAGTGGCTGCGGCGCTACCCCGAGATCGCTCCCGGCTTCACGGACTTCCAGAAGGAAGTAGATGCGGCCAGGGAGGCTGCGCGCGAAGGCCTGATGGACGAGGCCGAAAGCTGCCTGCGCCGGGCGGTGGACAGGGCGATGGGCCTGACGCCGCAGCACTACCCGCCCGAGGTCCACCAGGATCCCGCGTACCGCCAGCGCTACATCCGCTATGACGCGTGGCTGCGGCTGCAGTGGATGGTGGACCCGACCATCTCCGCCCTCGATACGGAGGTACAGGCGGTCTGCCGCGGATTGAATATGGGTGATCCGCTCCCGACGCTGGAGAAGTTGCTGGAGCTCACGCGACGGCAGCTCTCACGGCTGGCGACCCTTCCGGGCGCCGAGGATCCGGACGGCATGCCCCCTCGCTCGCGCACCCAGGTGGCGCTCTCCTGCCTCGTGAGCGCGTACCTGCCCATGCTGACACCGGAGCAGAGGCTCTCCGTGCTCAGGGCCATCCACGGCGTGAACAACGTGCGCGAGGTGGAGGGGGCTTCCCTGGATGAGGTGAGCCTCTACTTCGACTGGCAGTGCCCCCGCTGCCAGCTGTTCTCCTTCCAGGGACGCGGCGCCACCGCGGTGATCTGCCCTGGCTGCCTGTGCAAGGCTCCTGTCCCCGCGGAGCTCACCGCCCTCTCAACGCTGTCGACCCGGTGCGGGAGCTGCGGGCACTCGGTGACGATCTCACAGGGGGAGATGGAGGTCCCTTGCGGAATCTGCGGCGCGATCGTGAGGCGCATTGCGAGGACCGGCTCGGTCGAGCGTGATCATATTTTCGAGGCCATCGCCAGGAGCGGGTACGAGCTGCCGCGGCTCCCGGAGGAAGGCGTCCCAGGAGTTGCCGTCACCCCGGAGAACCGCTTGGAGCTGGTCCTCATGGGGTTGGCGCGGCAGGCCAATTGGTACGCGCGCCTCATCCAGCCCTCCCGGTATGTGGAGGTGGTGCGCCGCAGTCTCCCCGAGCTGGGCGACACGGCGCGCGCTGCGCGGCTGGAGCGCGTGGCGCAGCTCAGCGCAGCGGAGCATGGTGACGAGGCAGCAAGGAAGCTCCTCGAACAGACCCGTGCCCTGCTGCTGCGGACCGCCAGCGCCACTCGCCTTCCAGGCTGAGCACGCGCAGCTCCTGGGGTTGCCCACGGTGGGTGCGAGGTTGGCCGCGCAGGGCCGCGAGGGTCCGCGCGAGCTGCTCCACCTCGCCAGCCTCCAGCCCGCTCGCGCCCAGCCAGTCGCGCGCCAGCTCCCGCACGGTGGCCTCGTCCAGGTGCGCGGGCAGACGCGCCACGAGCGTGGCCATCCTCGCCGTGATGCGAGCCACCGCCGGCCGCAGCTGCGTCTCCAGCGAGAAGGTGGGGGCTCCGGCCTCGACGGGAGTGCGCTGCTGCACCCGCTTGGCGGCGTCCATCTGCGCCTGGAAGAACGCGTCGAGGACGGCATCGGACGGAGGCGTCTCGCCCGGAGGAGTCGCCTTGCGGACCTCGGCTCGGAAGGCCGCGAGCACCCGGGTCTCCTGCGCGGTGTCCTCCACGGGCTTGCCGGAGCGCTGCTTGGCCGCGGCGACCCAGGGCATCAGCGCCAGCCGCTCGGCCGTGGCCGCCAGGAGCGCCTGCACGGGCTGGGCGGTCGGCCCTCCCGCGCCGGGCCCCAGGTAGCGGGCGCGCAGCTCGGGCAGCCGGCCGTTCTCCTCCTGCGCCATCAGCCACGCGTCCAGCTGCGCCGCGAGCTCGGGCCGGTCAGGCCGGACGTAGAGCGCCACCACGTCTCGAGTCAGCGGGCCCAGCAGCTCGATGCCGGAGAGCCCCTCGGCCCAGAGGGGCGCCTCGAGGTTGTTGCTCAGCGCGGCATCCACCTGGCCGGAGGCCAGCGCCTGGCGCACCCCCGCGTTGTCCGGGATGGCCTGGACCTGCGCCTGATGGAAGAGGGCTCGGGCGACGCGCTCCAGGTGGCCGCCGCGGTTGACGGCGACGCGCAGCTCGGGCCTGTCGATCGCGCGCAGCTCGGCCAGCGCCGTGCCCATGTCCTGCGGATAGCCGGACGCCAGCGGCGGAGCCTGGCTCGGGCGGCGGAGCAGCAGCACGGCGCCGTTGCGAAGCACGGGCACGCTGAAGCGGCCCGCCACGGAGCGCTCCGGGCGCACGGTGATGCCGCTGGAGGCCAGCTCGAACTTCCCGGCGCCGAGGTCCGCCACCAGCTCGGGCCAGCGGAAGCGCACCCACGAGGGCTCGAGCCCCTGATCGGCGGCGAAGGCCCCCACCAGCGCCACGGAGAAGCCGCTGGGGCGCTCCTGCCGCCAGTCGCTGAAGGGGGGGTAGTCGCCGCTGGTGCCGACGCGGAGCGCGGGCCGAGAGGGAGCGTGGGTGGGCCCCGAAGCGCACGCGGCCACCACGCCCAGCATCAGTGTCAGCGCCAGCCCGTGGGAGAGCCGCTGATGGGAACGTCCAGAGTTCATAGGATCCTCGGGCCCTCGGCGTGGCCAGGGGATTACCACACCCCGAGCCTTCACTTCGCGTGCTTCCAACCGCTGGTGGAGACCACCGCGGACTCGCGCTAAGAACCTCAAGGGAAGGAGAGAGCACCGCATGGGAAGCCTGTTGCCAGGAACGGTGAGCATGCGCCGTACTTTCCATGCACTCAGGGTCCTGCTCTGGGGCCTCATCGCGGCCTGTACGGGCTGCGGTGGTTGTTCATCCCCCACGCCCGAGCAGGGGACGGCAGCAGCTTCAACCCCACGGCAGGACGATGCCGGCCTGAAGGAAGAAGCTTTTCCTTTCGGCGTACCCTCCGGTGGCGACCACGTCATCCACTTCCAGATCGTGGGAACGCCCGACGCGGACAACGACTTCCCTGAGGCAGTCATGGTCGCTGCCCATCTTCCGGGAGGAACAGCGAAGCGCCTGGAGTGTGGCGGCGTCATCGTCGCTCCACGCCTGGTGCTCACGGCTGGGCACTGTGTCTGCCGGTACCGGCGGCTTGCCACTCCGGGAGCGTCCGTGGAGTACCGGGTGGATGGTGCCAACTGCGCGCAGAAGGCCACGGCGACGGTGTCTTTCTATGAGCCAGATCCGAGCGACCCCCGGAAGACAATAGGCTCGCTCTCCGAGCTTCATGTGGGCCAGGTCCGGCCTCATCCCCAGTTGGATCTCCATTGGGATGAGGGGCAGAACCTCCTCTCCAGCCAGGCGGATCTGGCGGTCATCGGGAGGGGTATGCCTGGAGCGCGACGGGCGGGCCTCCTCGGGGCCCTCCTGCACCGTCCAATGCGTGTCGCGCGGCCCTCCTGGACG
>JAFGNZ010000197.1 GCA_016926755.1 Myxococcaceae bacterium
ACGCGACGGATCCCAAGTACGCGCAGATGCTCAGCGGCCTCATCAACAAGTACGGCCTGGAGCGGTTTGACCGGATCGGCCGCGGCCGTAGCCGCGCTGGCGTTGGGGCTTGTACCTCAAGGGGCAGCCGCTCCGCCGCCCGCACCCTACTCATGGGGGACTGTTCCCTCGTCCTCCTCACGGAGGCCCGTCATCGCCGCACTCCCCCGGACCGGGCCCCACGACGGGAAAGGCGTCCTTCTCATCGGAGTGCACGAAGAGACCGTCCACCAGCCCGAAGCTATCCATCAGCCCGGTCCAGTGCGACACGCGCTTGTCGTCGCGCGATCTCGTGTGCTTGAGCGTCTCCCCAGTCAACATCCTCAATGTGATCGAGCCGTCCTCGGCGAGCCGGACTCCACCCACGTCAAATTCCCAGATGTCGTTGGACTCAAGGCGGACCCCGACTCGCTCCCCGAGCAGCTCGATATGGATTTCTATCCCATCGTTCCCATAGCAATCGTACCAGAACACAAGCCCCTGCGATTCCCGCCTCACCTGGCCCCAGCGCCCCGCCAACTGCCGAACCGCACTCCGCTCCTCCGATGAGAGCACCGCGTGGCGCTCCGGCACCAGGGCTGTCGTTCCACCCTCTCGATTTTCCGGGAGCTTCTCCAGCGCGCTCTTCAAGGCGTCAGAAGGGACATAACGGCTCTCTGCGAATACCTGGATGTCGAGTTCCTTCGAGTCACCATCGAATGTTCCTGTGCGGACCCTGAGCTGCAGCGGCTTTGTCTCTCCGAACGGCTTTTCGAGCACCGCCATCACGAACAGGCTCTTCGCCAGTCGCTCGCTGTTGTGGATCTTGAGGTGCTTCTTGAGGTGATCCAAGGCATTCTGACGCGGTTCGAACGCGTTCATGAGGCAGGTCTCCGTCGAGCTCTCGCCTCCGCATTCCACGGAGATGTGGCTCTGCGGGAGCCGGCCGGTCTCTTGGGTGAGGAGGCGGTCGAGCTGGGCCCACTCCTGCTCTGCGAACAGACTCCAGAGCAGGTTCCTGGCGTCGGCGTGCTCTGGATCGAGCGCCGTGGCTCGCAGCGCTGCGTCGAAGCGATCCTTCAGGGGCTGCTTCGAGTCCTGGGCCATCGCCAAAAGCGGCTCGAGGGTGGGGCGTTCGGCTGACAGCAACTCGGCCTTCGCCCAACCCTGGCTGTCACCGCAGCCAATGCGCCACCAGCCGGAGTCGGCTTTCTCCTCGACGAGGCACCCGGTACCAATGGGCACCTGCTTGACCACCAAGGCTTTCGTGGAGGCCGTCTCACGCAGGTTGACAAGCGACCCGGAGATGAACACCCGCTCACGGGACATGGGCTCGGACCTGGACACTGGCTCACCGACGGACATGCCCCCAGGCGCCTGGCCGGGCAAGGACCTCAAGGCTCCTACAATGAGAGCGGTGACTGCCGCACATACCGCCAGGATGAGGACAAGGATCTTCCCAGCCCTTGGTGTAATTGCGCCCATGCCCTGGACCATGGCACAGCCACCAGCCTCCTAGGAGCCTGTCGGAGAACCTCGACGACCCACTACATCATGAGTGGTGCGATCTAAACGCGCCGCTACAGATCGTATGTAGGAGCCGATTTTTGGCGGTACTCCGACACGCTCCTAGCTCGGCAACGATGATGGCCCGCTCTTCAAGGCTGCGGCCCTCGAGCGACACTGGCGTGCCGAGCACGGCGGTCACCTCCCCCGGCCGCACCCGCCACTCGCCGTAGAGCCACACCCGACGCGCGCCCAGGATGTACAGAGGAACGATCCGCGCGCCCGTAGTCAGCGCCATGATCACGGGCCCCTTCTTGTACGGGAGCAGCGCCCCGGTTGGGCTCCGCCGTCCCTCGATGGAGATGCCAAAGTTGCTTCCCCGCTGGAGCAGCGGATGAACATGCGCGAGGTGACGGTCCGCTACGGCATGACCGAGACGTCTCCGGTGTCCGCCCAGAGCTCGCTGGATGACCCTCTGGATCGACGCGTGTCCACCGTGGGGCGCGTCCACCCGCACATCGAGGTGAAGATCGTCGGCGCGGAGACGGGCGCGGTGGTTCCCAGGGGCACGCCGGGCGAGCTGTGCACGCGCGGATACAGCGTGATGCTCGGGTACTGGAACAACCCCGAGGCCACGAAGAGCGCCGTCGATGCGGCCGGGTGGATGCACACCGGGGATCTGGCCACCATGGACGCGGACGGCTACGTGAAGATCGTCGGCCGCATCAAGGACATGATCATCCGCGGCGGTGAGAACGTGTACCCGCGCGAGATCGAGGAGTTCCTCCACACCCACCCGGGCATGAGCGAGGCCCAGGTCATTGGCGTGCCGAGCGAGAAGTACGGCGAGGAGGTGATGGCCTGGGTGAAGGTCCGACCGGGCGTGACGCTCACCGACTCCGAGCTGGTGGCTTTCTGCACCGGGAAGATCTCCACCTTCAAGATCCCCCGCGACTGGAAGCTCGTGGAGGAGTTCCCCCTCACCGTGACGGGCAAGGTGCAGAAGTTCCGGATGCGGGAGGTCCCCATCGCGGAGCTGGGGCTCCAGGCCGCGGAGGCCATCAAGACCGCTTGAATGGGAGTAGGCCGGGACAGGCCCTCGCGAGTCATCTGGCCCGATCCAGAAGGCGTCACCGCCGTTGATCTTCACGGGATGCGCGCCCGTGGGTTGTCCTGTGTTCGTCTCCATGTTGTGCTCGCGAAATGGGCCCGAAGGATGCCGCGTGGCGCGCTGCCACGTCTCCGCGCAACCTTTGAGGTAAGATGTCTCTCCCCTACTTGAGACACCCCATGGAGACACCCCGAGCCCCCGCGTTGACCCCTGCGCTCCTTCCCCCTGGGACGGTGGTGGGAGACTGGCGCGTGGTAGCCTGGGCCGGCCAGGGCGTCCACGGCGCCGTCTACCAGGCGGTGCCGATGGACAATCCCCTCGCCCACCCCGTGGCCCTCAAGCTCGCCCTGCACCCTGGAGATCCTCGCTTCGCGCGCGAGGCGGAGCTGCTCTCTAACGTGCGCCACCCGAGCATCCCTCGCCTGTGGGAGCTGGGGGAATGGCAGCACCCCTCCGGCACCCGCCACCCCTTCGTCGCGCTGGAGTGGGTGGACGGCGAGCCGCTGTATGACTGGGCGCGGCAGCACAACCCGTCCTCGCAGCAGGTGCTCCGGCTGCTGGCCCAGCTCGCCAGCGCCTTGCAGTCCGTGCATGCCCAGGGCAGCGTCCACCGCGACGTCAAGGGTGCCAACGTGCTAGTGCGGCGCTCCGACAGCCGCGCGATGCTCACCGACTTTGGCTCTGGGCGTTACCCGGACGCTGCCACCCTCACGCCCGACATCCTGCCTCCAGGCACCCCGGCCTACCGCTCCCCGGAGGCCTGGCTGTTCTCGCTCCAGCACGTACGTGACCGGACGGCTCGCTACTCCGCGCAGCCGGCCGATGATCTCTACTCGCTGGGAGTCACCACCTACCGGCTCGTCACGGGCCAGTACCCCGAGCTTGCCGAGCCCTCCCAGGATGACGCCGGGCTCTGGCACCTGGAGGGCCTTGCCTCACCGGCTCCACTCGCCCTCAACACTCGCGTGGCGCCTGGGCTTGATGCCTTGATCCTCCGCATGCTCTCGGTGATGCCGGCGGAGCGTGGCCCCGCGGGGGAGCTGGCCGAGGCGCTGGAACAAGCCGCGCAGCCCACGAGCACGGAGAGCACCCGCTCGCTCTTTGCCCAGGAGAGGCCGCACTCAGCCGACTCGGGTGGAGAACGGGTTGGCGCTCCGATCGAGGAGAAGCTCCAGCTCACCGCGGAGGCCCCCCGCACGCCAGGCGTTGCCACGCGTTTCAGGCTCCCCGCGCGCGTGGGAACCTGGCTGCCTCGGCTTGCGACGGCAGCAGGCCTCCTGGTGCTGGGAGCCTGGGCGGGATGGGTCGCTCGCGAGAAAGCCCCCAAGCAGCCCACTGCCGTCAGGCATGAGGCAGACGGGAGCCGTCTGGAGAACGGCGGGCCCGCCGGGCTTGGCGAGGAGGCGGCAACCCAGGCTGAAGCGGCCTCTCCCACGCCCGCGAAACCAGGAGTGCAGGCCGAGGACACGCTCCTGGAGCCGCTGCCGGGGCAGAGGCGGCCGAATGCGAAAGGGCGATGCCCTCACCCGCGGCACGTCCCCCTCAATGGCGGGTGCTGGGTGACGACCCCATTCACGCGCGAGAAGTGCGAGGAGCTCGACGGCAACGGCCACATGTACAAAGGCGTGTGCTACGTGCCCGTCCTGCTCCCCGGACACCCGCCCACCTCCCACCCCGTGCGCAAGCCCTGATGAGCTGGGCGTGTGCCAGCCCCCTGGGGTTCTCACGGTGTTGAACCCCAAGCAGCCCGTGTTGGAGCCAGAGGTGCTCACCCTCCGTATCTTCAGGGCGACACTCCCCCTGGCAGGGGCAGAGCCGAAGTCACAAGAGGCAAGCCCACCCGTCAGCGGCCCTTCTCGCTTCCTGCTGCTCCAGCCCGCCACCTCCACAGCGCCCCATTCCTCCTCTACCCTCCTGGTTCACGAGCACCTTCAGCTATCGTGACAGGATTGAGGGGCAGCACGAGGAAGCCCGGAAGCTGGAGGCTCCATCAGTCGGATTGGCGTCATCGGCGACATCCACTGTGAGCACGTGTCGCTCGAGGCGGTGCTCCGCTTCCTCCAGCGGGCCGGCGTCCAGCGCATCGTCTCGGTCGGTGACATCTGTGATGGCCCTGGAGACCTGGACCGGACCGTGGCGATGCTGCGCGACGCGGGCGTCGAGGCCGTTGCCGGCAACCATGAGCGCTGGCTGCTCACCGGGCAGATGAGGACCCTGCCCGATGCGACAGAACCGGACATGCTCGCGCCGGAGACCCAGGACTGGCTCGCCTCGCTGCCACGCACCCGGGAGTTCGCGACTCCCGCCGGTCCCCTGCTCGTCTGCCACGGCCTGGGCGATGATGACATGGGCCAGGTCACCCCGCGAGGGTGGCTATGCGCTCGAGGTGAATGACGCGCTGTGGAAGCTCGTTCGCGCCCGCCGCTGGCGCTACGTCCCATCGTCGATCTGGCTCGGGGGGAGGTCTCGTTCCACGACATCCACGACGATTTGCGCGTACTCTTGATTCAGTCCAGGTGGGCGCTACGGCCCGAAGAGCCGCCGGCACCCTGACATAAGGAGTTATCGTGCAGATGTTCGACATTCCGTTCGGCACGACCGATTGGTCGCAGGTCGAGCGAACCGAGCACAAAGGGGAGAATGGAGTCGCCTACTGGCGGACTCGGCAATTCGGGAACATCCGCGTTCGGATGGTTGAGTACACTCCCGGCTATATTGCGGATCACTGGTGCGCCAAAGGCCACATACTCCTATGCACCGATGGGGAACTCCACACGGAGTTGAAAGATGGCCGCAAGTTCACACTCAAGCCTGGCATGAGCTATCAAGTCGCAGATAACGGGGTCTCTTGCTGGATCCGTGGATCTCGCAGGGTGGACGGTGGAGTCCACGGCGAGAGACGGTGGAGAGGCCTTGCCCCGCCCCAAT
>JAFGNZ010000198.1 GCA_016926755.1 Myxococcaceae bacterium
AGCTCTACCAGTCGCGGAGGGTGTCGCCTCATGCCCCTCAGCATACCATCCCGACTACGTTCAGAAACTTATCGAACGGTCCACTAGGTACTACGGCGTGTACACCTCTCCCGTGGAGGGGGATGGGTTACCACCCGTCAGCAGAACCTTGCCCGAGGGCAGCAGCGTGGCCGTATGGCCAATGCGTTCCGCTACGGGGCTGTCGGCGGAGGACCAGGTGCCCGTTGCTGGGTCGTACACCTCCGCCGTGGAGAGATACCCACCGGTGGGATTGCGGCCGCCCGCCACCAGCACCTTGCCCGAGGAGAGCAGCGTGGCCGTGTGGTGCTCGCGGCGCGTGGCGAGGCTGCCAGTGGAGGACCAGGTGCCCGTCGCTGGGTCGTACAACTCAGCGGCGAGAGGGACAACACCCATTGAATTGGTGCCGCCTGCTACCAGCACCTTGCCTGAGGGCAGCCGCGTGGCCGTGTGGTAAGCGCGCCTGATGGCAAGGCTGCCAGTGGAGGACCAGGTGCCCGTCGCAGGGTCGAATACCTCCGAGGTGGTGATGGTGAACCCGTAGTTCTCGCCGCTCGTCACCAGCACCGTGCCCGAAGACAGCAGCGTGGCCGTGTGACCAATACGGGCCAAGGAGAGGCTGCCGGTGGAGGACCAGGTGCCCGTCGCCGGGTCGTACACCTCCGCCGTGGCGATCTGCCCGTTGTTGGGACCGCCGATGCCTGCCGTTACCAGCACCTTGCCCGAGGAGAGCAGTGTAGCCGTGTGCTGAGCGCGGCTTGAGACGAGGCTGCCGGTGGAGGACCAGGTGCCCGTCGCTGGGTCGTACACCTCCGCCGTGGCGAGGTACGGGGAACTGGTCCCAGCGCCAGCGTTGGTGCCGCCCGTCACCAGCACGTTGCCCGAGGGCAACAGTGTCGCCGTGTGGTCATACCGGCCCATGGCGAGGCTGCCGGTGGACGACCAAGTGCGCGTCACCGGATCGTACACCTCCGCCGTGGAGAGAACCGCACCGCTGGGGTTGAAGCCGCCCACCACCAGCACCTTGCCTGAAGACAGCAGCGTGGCCGCGTGGCGATGGCGGCCTGTAAGCAGGTTATCGATGGAGGACCAACCCTGGCAGTCCGGGATGCCAACGGCGTAGAAGCGGGCGGTGCTCGAGAGCCGCAAGGCATTGATCACGGTGACCGTGAAGGAAGCAGTGACTCCCGCCACCAGGCAGGTGGGTGCCGTCCAGGTGGCTTGGCTTGAGGACGCCCCATGCGTGACGTTCAATGTGCCGACATTCGCGGACCAGATGAAGCGAAGCGGGCTGCCCTGCGGATCCTGCGCGGAGGCCAGGAAGGTCAGCTGGCCTCCACCCCCCACCTGCGAGGAAGGCTCGGGCTTCTCGATGAAACTGGGCGGTTGGGCTCCTCCCGTGCCCGGTGTGCCCGGGTCGGCAGGCGTGTACACCTCGGGTGAGTACAAGGTCCCCGTCACGAGCACCTTGCCCGAGGGCAGCAGCGTGGCCCTCAGGCGGCCACCGCCAGACTCGACGAGGCTGCCAGTAGGCGACCAGGTGCCCTTCTCCGGGTCGTACACCTCCGCTGTGTCGAGGGCCCCATGCCTGCGGCTGTCGCCTCCCGCCACCAGCACCTTGTCCGAGTGCAGCAGCGTGGCCGTGTGTTCAGCGCGGTCCACAGAGAGGCTGCTGGTGGAGGACCAGGTGCCCGCCTCTGGGTCGTACACCTCCGCCGTGGCGAGGGATCCGTCATCGATGTGGGTGCCGCCCGTCACCAGCACCTTGCCCCAAGACAGCAGTGTGGCCCTGTGGTTGTAGCGGGCCGTGGCGAGGCTGCCGGTGGAGTGCCAGGCGCGCGTCTCCGGGTCGTACACCTCCGCCGTGGAGAGATCCCCACCGGTGGAGTTGAAGCCGCCCGCTACCAGCACATTGCCCGAGGGCAACAGCGTGGCCGTATGGTTCTCACGGGCCATGGAGAGGCTTCGGGTGGACGACCAGGTGCCAGTCCCCGGGTCGTACACCTCCGCCGTGGAGAGATACCCACCGGTGAGGCTGAAGCCGCCCGTCACCAGCACCTGGCCCGAGGAGAGCAGCGTGGCCGTATGGTTCCAGCGGGCCGTGGCGAGGCTGCCGATGGAGGACCAGGTGCCCGTCGCCGGGTCGTACACCTCCGACGAGGCGAGGTGCCCATTGGCATCGTGGCCGCCCGTCACCAGCACCTTGCCTGAGGAGAGCAGCGTGGCTGTGTGGCCGTTGCGACCCGTGGCGAGGCTGCCGGTGGGCGACCACGTG
This sequence comes from Myxococcaceae bacterium, assembly GCA_016926755.1. Lineage (GTDB taxonomy): Bacteria > Myxococcota > Myxococcia > Myxococcales > Myxococcaceae > Hyalangium. The sequence continues at coordinate 2,294 of JAFGNZ010000198.1, forward strand.
TCCGTCTGCGGATCGTACAATTCCGACGTGGTGAGGCTGATGTACCCACCGCCGGCAGGGTTCAGGGTGGAGCCGCCCGTCACCAGCACCTTGCCTGAGGGCAGCAGCGTGGCCGTGGGGAGTGTGCGCCGCGTCGCGGGGCTGCTGGTGAGGGACCAGAACCCCAATTGGGGCACTCCCGCATCCGGTGTGCCTGAGTCGGGTATGCCCGAGTCGGGAGTGGTGCCGGCGTCCCTGGGCACTCCTCCATCCGATGCGCTCGGGTCGTCAGGGGGGCCCGCGTCCGGACCAGCCCCTTGCGAGCCACAGCCGGAGAGGACTGCCAGCAGTACCACCAAAACCACCCTGAAATGGGAGCGCGTTTTCAAAAAGGTCTGTATGTCCATGGAATCCCCCCTCTTCGTGCACAATGTACCTGTGTGAGCAGTTCGATGGAAAGCACGCTCGTGGACTGGCCGCCTCTCGAAAGCTGCGCGCTTGGCCGTCATGGCCTCTGTGCTTCTCGCCACGCTCACTCCCCCAGGCGGGCGCAGCAGCGAAGGCGGAGCCGAAGAAGGAGCGAAGGAGCGGGCGCCGCGACTGGGCGAGAGAAGAGCGCGGTGCACGAGTTGGATCGTCCCGTCCCCCGGGGGCCGTGCGCCGCTCTGGGATCAAGACGTCAGAGAGGCACACTGAGGGCACATGAAGAAAACGAGGGCAAAGAAAAACTCAGTAACCCGTTAGATTGCAGGGCTTCTCGGGATGGAGGCGGTGGGAATCGAACCCGCATCCGGCGGGGATGATCCGGGGCGCGCGAACGGACGTCACGCCAGCAGCGCTCGCAGCGCCTCCTCCAGCCGGGGGAAGCGGAAGGTGAAGCCGGCCTCGGTGAGCCGCCTCGGCAGCACGCGCTGGCCCTCGAGCGCCACCATCGACATCTCCCCCAGCGCCGCCTTCAGCACGAAGCCCGGCACGTGCACCACCGAGGGCCGCCCCAGCGCCGCGCCCAGCGCATGGGCGAACTCGGCGTTGGTGACGGGCTCCGGCGCCGTGATGTTGAAGGGGCCCTCCAGCGAGGGGTCCTCCAGCAGGAAGCGCAGCGCCGCCACCGCATCCTCACGGTGGATCCAGCTCACGTACTGCTTGCCGGAGCCCACGCGCCCACCCGCGCCCATGCGGAACGCCGGGAGCATGGTGTGCAGCGCCCCGCCCTCCGGGTGCAGCACCACGCCCAGGCGCGCCACCGCCGTGCGGATGCCAGACTCTCGCGCGCGCAGCGCCTCCTCCTCCCACCCCTGGCACACCCCCGCCAGGAAGTCCCTGCCGCCAGGGCTCTCCTCCGTCAGCGGCGTCGCCTCGTGAGAGCCGCCGTAGTAGCCCACCGCGGAGGCGGACACGAAGCGCTCCACCGTGCCCGCGGCCTTCATGGCCTCCACCACCGCCCGCGTGCCCAGCACCCGGCTGTCCCGGATGCGGTGCTTCGCCTCGGCGTTCCACCGCTGGTTGAGCGGCTCCCCCGCCAGGTGGATGACCGCCCACGCACCCGCCAGGGCCTCGGGCGCCAGCCGCTCTCCCGCCTGGAACGCCGCGCCAGTAACGCCACCGGGCAGCCGTGCGAGGGCTCGCTCAGGGTTTCGTCCAAGGATGTGGACCTGGTGGCCCGCCTCCAACAAGCCCTGGACAAGGCGGGGGCCCAGGAAGCCGCTCGCTCCCGTGAGCGCCACCTTCACGGCTCGGGCTCCTCTCGTAGGTCCACGCCGATGGGCCGAGACAGGGGGGCGAAGAACGTCTCGCGCGCTGTCTCCTCCAGGATGGGCACGCCGACCTTCTTCTCCTCAGCCCAGGTCTTCATGGGGGCTCCTCCCTCCTGAGCCATGACGATGTGGCCGCCCAGGTGGATCCGCGACGGGGAGGCGCGGCGCAGGCGCATTTCATGGCATGCGAGCGGCTGGGCGCCCGGGCCTTCCTCTCCCAGGGCGACTGGCCGTGCTGCTGTCGTGAGAGGCCGTTGAGCCGGACGCCGGGGCCGCCGCTCAGGGACGCGGGGAGTCCGAGTCGCTGAGCAGCTCCCGGGCCTCGGCGATGACGCTCGGGGGCATGGCCGGATCGTCGATCAGCGCCTGGAGCTGCTTGCGGGCGGCCTCGTGCTCACCGCGCCGGCGCAGGAGGAGCGCCCGGTGCACGAGGAGCTGGCCCCGGGCTTCCGCGTGAGGCTCGAGCGCCAGCGCCTTGGCCAGCAGCCGCTCTCCCTCCTCGTTGCCCTCCGCGGACACGGCGAGCTCGTGCCAGGCGGGCACGAAGCCGGGGGCCTTCCGGGTGAGCTCCTCCAGCAGGCGCCGCGCCTCGTCCGGATCCGCCACCCGCTGCACCTCGAGGAACTCCCGCAGCGTCCCCTTGGGCACGCGGCTGTCCTGCTCCCGGCGGAGGCTGTCGAGCATCCGCTTGCTCTCGGAGACGCCCTGCGGCGCCAGCTTGTCCAGCGCCTCGAAGCTCTCGAGGGCCCGGGGGTCGTCCTTCATCTGCAGGTAGGTGAGGCCGATGTCATAGAGGGGGACAGGCCAGCCGGGGGCGAGCTCCCGTGCCTCCTGGAAGGACTTCAGCGCCTCCTGGTGCTGGCCCGCCTCGATGTACCTGCGGCCCGCGGCATGCAACTGCATCGCGCGCTCGGGCACCTCCGACGCGGGAGGAGGCGTCTCCGCGGCGGCTGGCAGGGGAGCCTGCTGCTGGCTCAGGGGGCCGCCCGAGTCCTGGGCCGCGGCGGAGGAGTCGGGCTTTCCCTTGCAGGAGCAGCCTCCGAGGCAGGCCATGGCAGTCGAGAGGATGAGGAGGCGACGCATCGTAGGAGACCTCGCGGCCGCTCGGGTCCACTGGGGGACGTGGGTGGATCCTTCGAAGGGCGCGTCACTATAATCCACCTCCGGCTCCACACCCTGCTCCTTTCCCCCATGACCGACTTCATCGAGCTCCACGACGGTGTCCTGGAGCCCAGGCTCTGCCAGGACATCATCCAGCGCTTCAACGAGAGCCCCCACGTGCACCGGGGGCGCATCGGCCATGGCGTGGACCTCGAGAAGAAGGACAGCTTCGAGCTCACCCTACCGCGACCCGCCGCCCGCTTAGCCCTCGCTGATACATCAATGACGGAGGTATCATCAAACGAGATGGGTGAGGCCGTGGTGACGATGGCTTGGAGAGAAACAGGCATGGGACGAGGATGGTCGACACGGCGCCGCTGGCCCAGGTGATCCCATGAGGAGTGCTCCGCCTCGCGCCAGCCGGCTTTACGGGCTCTCCATCCCGCTGACGCTGCTGCTGATCTACGCCATCGGCGCTGGCCTCTACTCCCTGCACCGCGAGACGCAGGCGGGGGAGGCGCGCGCGGAGCTGGACACGGTCCGGGAGCTCTCCTGGGAGATGTCTCGGCTCCAGGCAACCCTGGACTCCTTGCCCAGGGAGGGGAACCTGGCGCCGGTGCGCGAGGCGCTGGCGAGCCTGGGCAACAACCCGCTGCTCCAGGTGGGGCTGCTCATCGACGACCAGCAGACCGTGCTGGCCTCCACCCGGCCGGCGCTGCTCGGGCGGCCGGCACGTGAGGCCTGGCCGGAGGTGGAGCTCCCGGAGAACGTCGACCGGAGGCAGCGGGCCCTGGAGCAGAGGAAGGGCATCGTCGAGGTGAGCGCCGACAGGCAACGCGTGATCGGCCACTCCCCGGTCCTCCTCGGCTTCGGTCCGCCGCGGCGGGTGGGCTTCCTCTTCTTCCAGAAGGATCTGACGGAGCTCAAGAGCGCCAACCGCCGCGCCGCGGAGCGCTCCGTGCTGCTGTCGACGTTGATGCTGCTGGCGATCGCCGGGGGCGTGGGGCTGGGCGTCAGCTTCCTGGCCGGGCGCCGGCTCCAACGCGTGACGATGGCCGCGGAGGGGATGGCCGAGCAGATTGGCCGCAGCCGTCAGCAGCTCCAGGAGAACGAGGAGCGCTTCCAGACCCTGATCGATCGCTCCCCGGAGGCCATCTTCATCCACCGGGAAGGGCGCCTGGTGTTCCACAACCCCGCGGCCGCCGCCCTGCTGGGGTACGAGCGCGCGGAGGAGCTGCAGGGCCGGCGGCTGGAGGAGCTCATCCAGCCGGGCGAGGAGGGCACCGTCGCCGCGCCCGCCGAGGAGGATGGCGTCCGCGAGGTGCACTGGCTGCACCGCGCGGGCCGGCTCGTGCTGGGCGAGGTGGTGACGTTCCCGCTGGTGTTCGAGGGCCAGCCGGCGCGCGTCTCCATCGTGCGAGACGTCACCGAGCGCAAGCACCTGCGCGAGAAGCTGCACACGGCGGATCGCATGGCCTCGATCGGCTCGCTGATGGCGGGCGTGGCGCACGAGATCAACAACCCGCTGTCCTTCATGCTCAGCAACGTGCGGTTCGTCCGAGACGAGCTGCGGGACGTGTCCGAGCAGGTGGACGCGGCGACGCGCGAGCGGCTGAAGGACGTCCAGGATGCGCTGGAGGAGTCGATCACGGGAGGGGACCGGGTCAGCGAGATCGTCCGCGACCTGAGGCTGTACTCGCGTGGGGACGAGGGCCGCACCGGGCCGGTGAACCTCCACGCGGTGCTGGATCTGTGCGGCAACATCGCCCGCCCGCAGCTGCGCCACCGCGCGCGGCTGGTGAAGGAGTACGGCGAGCTGCCGCAGATCCACGCCAGCGAGGCGCGGCTCGGGCAGCTCTTCCTCAACCTGATCATCAACGCCGCGCAGGCCATCCCCGAGGGGGGAGAGGCGAAGGGCAACGAGGTGCGCATCACCACGCGCCGGCAGGGCGAAAACCAGGTGGTGGTGGAGGTGAAGGACACGGGGGTGGGCATCCCCCCGGAGAACCTGCACAAGCTGTTCGATCCGTTCTTCACCACCAAGCCCGCGGGGGTGGGGACGGGGCTGGGCCTGTCCATCTGCAAGGGGATCGTCATGGCGCTGGGCGGCCGCGTCGAGGTGGACAGCGCGCCAGGCCAGGGCAGCACCTTCCGGGTGGTGCTCCCCGTGGGAGAGGCCAGCCCGGCGCCCATCGGCTAGGGTAGGCGCCCATGGCCGAGCCCGACACGATCGATCGCATCGCCCCCACGCGGCGGCCGGACGCGCGGCCGGTGATGTACCAGCGCTGGAGGACGCTGCTCTTCCTGCACTGGGAGCTGCCGGCGGAGGTGCTCGCGCGGCAGCTGCCGCCCGGCCTCACGCTGGACACGTACGAGGGCCGGGCCTTCGTGGGGCTGGTGCCCTTCACCATGCAGGGGGTGCGGCCGGCGGGGCTGCCTGCCTTCTCGCCGGTGTCGGACTTCCACGAGACGAACGTGCGCACCTACGTGCACCGGGAGGGGAAGGATCCCGGGGTGTGGTTCTTCAGCCTGGAGGCGGCCAGCCGCATCGCCGTGAGGCTGGCGCGGGCGTGGTTCAAGCTGCCGTACCACTTCGCGCGCATGGAGATGACGCGAGAGGGCGCGTGGATCTCCTACCGCTCGGAGCGCCGGTGGCCCGGGCCGGTGCCGGCCAGGTGCGCGGTGCGCTGCGAGCCGACGGGGGCCGCGGCGGCCTCGACGCCGGGGACGCTGCAGCACTTCCTGATGGAGCGCTACTTCCTCTACACCTCCCACGGGGGAGCGCTGTGGCGGGGCCAGGTGCACCACCCGCCGTACCAGGTGCGGGGCGCGGTGGTGGAGGGGCTGGACGAGTCCCTGCTGGCCGCGGCCGGCCTCCCCCGGCCGGCGGTGGCGCCCCTGGCGCACTTCTCCGAGGGCGTGGACGTGGACGCGTTCCGCCTCATGCGCGCCTGAGGGGCGCGGGCCGACCGGCTCAGGGGCAGAAGCCGCAGTCGGGCATGCAGTTGTCGTAGCTGCTGCCGCTCCCGCAGCTCTCGGTGAACTGGCACACCCCGTCACCGCAGCGATAGATGTCCTCCATGCGCAGCTGCGTCGTGAGGGGCCGGTACGTCACCCCGCCGTAGGTGCACTGCGTGTAGAAGCGACCGGTCGAGTCCAGCGTGCAGTACTGCGAGCAGGAGCCCACGTGGACGATGGGGTCGCACGAGAATTCGCTGTACGAGGTGGACAGCCCACAGGCCCGCGCGGTGCTCTCCCCTGTGTTCAGGGCGCCTCGATCATTGGCCGCGAAGACGCCCGCCCCGTTGAAGGCGTTGCCGAAGAAGCACGCCTCCTTCTCGGTGTACGTCGTCAGCTCCTGGAGGGTGAACGGGATGGGGGTGCCGGTGGAGTCCAGCCCCTTCACGGAGATGGGCACCTGGAGGCCGTACTTGTTCGCGTGGGCCGCCAGACACGCGGTGACGAGCTGCTGCTCCACGATCGTTGGGGGGGCCCCTCCGGCCCAGCCCGGCGCGAGCCCCAGCGCGCCCTGCCAGGTATAGAGGATGCCTGTCACCGGGCTCCGATAGGTGCGGGTCTGCCCGGCGGGCACCGCGCAGAGCACCACGTACCGGATCAGGGTGGCGTACGCGCTCGGGTTCGCTTCAAACCAGCTCTGGAAGGCCGTCGTGGACAGGCCGTTGGTGGACAGGCCGTTGGTGGACAGGCCGTTGGTGGACAGGCCGTTGGTGGACAGGCCGTTGGTGGACAGGCCGTTGGTCGTCTCGATGCTGGTGCCGTCTTCGACAGACTCGGCGCCGATCTCCACCGCGGCTTCGTGCCGCGCCAGCTCCTCCCCTGGGAGCGAGGCCTCCTCGCCCGCCGTCCCGCAACCCACCACGCCGCCCAGCCCGAGCAGCAGCGTAAAACACAGCGCTGCGCGATGATTGCTGTACAGGTGTACTCCATGGACGCGACGAACTGAGAGGGACACGTTCTTCATGGTGTTACCTCCGGCGAGTGGGCGGCCGAGGGACAGACGGCCGTTTGAGGTTGTGTTTGTGCAGTCTCGAGACGGGCGGCGGCTCGCTAGCAGGAGCCGCAATCCACGCCGCAGTTGTCGTAGGTACCACCCGTCCCGCAGCTCTCGGTGAACTGGCACACCCCGTCACCGCAGGAGTAGATGTCTGTCGAGCGGATACGGGTGGTAAGGGGCTGGTACGTCACTCCGTTATAGGTGCACTGCGTGTAGTACGTCCTCGACGAGTCCAGCGTGCAGAAGCTCTTGCACGAGCCCACGTGGAGCATGGGCAGGCACTCCGAGCTCGACACCTTCGAAGACAGCCCGCACGCCCGCGTGGTGCTCTCGCTGGCGTGCAGGAACGTCCGATCGTTGGCCGCGAAGAGGCCCTCGTCGTTGAAGAGGTTGCCGAAGAAGCACGCCTCTCTCTCGGAGTACGTCTCCAGCTCCGAGGAGGTGTAAGGGATGGACACTCCCTGCGCGGAGTGCCCCAGCACGGAGATGAAGATGTGGATGCCGTACTTGTTCGCGTGGGCCGCCAGGCACGCGGAGACGACCTGCTGCTCCGCCAGAGATGGGGTGAGGCCCGTGCTCCACCCAGGTGCCAGGCCAAGACCGCCGTGCCAGGTATAGGTGATGCCCGTCACCGGGCTCGTATAGGTGCGGGTCTGCTCGGCGGGCACCGCGCAGAGCACGATGTACTTCATGAGGGTGCTGCGCTCGTCCGGGGCCGCCTCGAACCAGTTCTGGAAGGCCAGCGCGGACAGGCCATTGGTGGACAGGCCGTTGGTGGACAGGCCGTTGGTGGACAGGCCGTTGGTGGACAGGCCATTGGTGGACAGGCCGTTGGTGCTGGCCAGATCGCTCTCGAAGTCCGCGAGCGCGGCCTCCTGCTGCCCCGGGTGCTCCTGCGTGTGGGTGGCGGGCTCGCCCACCGGCCCGCACGCCACCGCGCCTCCAAACCAGAGCACCAGGGTGAAACACGGCAGCACTCGACAATTGGCGTGTGGCTGTACCGCGTGGGCGCGACGAACTGCGAAGGACGCCTTCTTCATGGCACTCACCCCCGAGAGAAGGCGGCCGTGGAGTGCACGGCCGCGGTGGTCCCCTGATTCAGCGGTGTGAAAGAATACCGCTGGGAAAAGCCGTAGCGCTGAGCGCGCGCGCGCGCCACTCCAATATATATCAAAACAACCGCTCACGCTTCAGCAGCGGTTGGGCAGGGGCGCACACTTCGCGTCAGGATGAAACATCACGGCGAGTGCGCTGAGCGAGAATGAGACACGTCATACAGGCGGCGGCTCAAACCGAGACAGAGGAGCCGAGCAACTGTATGGCATTCGGCGTGAGGTAAAGGCCGCCTGTCACGCGAACAACCCAGGTGGCCAGATCCGTGACAGGCCCCCCCAGCACCTCGAGCGCGGCGCCCTCGCCGCGCACCTCCACGGGGGCGACGTGAACGCAGAGGTGGACGTGGGCGCCCACCTCCGCGGCCAGGGACTCGGTGTCGCCGCGGAGCTCGCGGAGCAGCTCATGCAGGTGCCGGGCCTGCTCGGGTGGCAGAGGGCTCGAGCCCTCCAGCAGCCGGACTCCGAGCAGCGCCGTGCCGGCCTGCAGCGCCAGCACGAAGCCCGCGGCGCGCATCCCCTGCTCGAGACAGTCGAGCACCTCGGCGAGCGCGGCGTGCACCACCTCGTCATCGCGGCCCGTCTCGGCCAGCTCCACCTCGGCGTGCACGGCCAGCGCCTGGCGGGTGTGGCCCGTGGGCAGCGCGGCGCCTGGAGCCGCCACGGCCTCGCGCAGGGCGGTGAGGAACGCCTCGGCACTGGGGAAGCGCCGGTCAGCCTCCTTCTCCAGGCAGCGCAGCACCACGGCGTCCACCGCGGGGGAGACGGGCGCGGTGGCGCTGGGCCGGGGCGGCGGGGCCTCCAGGTGGAGCCGCTCCAGCTCCAGCCGGTCCTTGGAGTGGAAGGGGTACTGCCCCGTGAGGAGCTGGAACAGGAGTACGCCCAGCGCGTACACGTCCGTGGCCGGGTGGATGGGGCCGTCGCGCAGCTGCTCGGGGGCCATGGCGAACGCGGTGCCCAGCCGCTGCCCCGCCAGCGTCAGCCCCTCCTGGCCCGGCTGCCCCGCGGGCCCCGTCTGTGGCTGGAGGACCTTCGCGATGCCGAAGTCCAGCAGCTTCACCCGCGGCTGCTCTCCGTCCTCCACCACCATCACGTTGCTGGCCTTCAGGTCCCGGTGGACGATGCCCGCGCGGTGGGCCGCCTCCAGCGCCTGGGACACGGGGGCCAGGTAGGCGAGCGCCCGCTCGGACGACATCCTCCCCCGCTCGTGCACCAGCTGGCTCAGCGTCCGCCCCTCCAGCAGCTCCATCACGTAGTAGGGGCTGCCGTCCGGCATCATCCCGAAGTCGTAGATGTCCACCACGTGGGGGTGGCGGATCTGGTTGACGATGCGCGCCTCGCGCACGAAGCGCTGCAGCATCTCGCCCTGGTCCGCCAGGTGCGCATGTAGCACCTTCACCGCGGCGCGTCGCCCGAGGATGCGGTGCTCCCCCTCGTACACACTGCCATGGCCCCCCGAGGCGATCAGCCGCTTGAGCAGGTACTCGCCGGCCAGCGCGTAGATGAGCCCCCCGCCGTTCGCCGTGGCGCCCGGCTCGCTGTTCCAGGGGAGCTGGGGCTTGCCCCCTTGGATGCGGTAGGTGTCCTCGGAGTCCCCCATCAGGCGCAAGCTAACTACCTGCTACGTCCCAAGCGAGAAAAACTCCGTTGGGGGTGCGTACTTCGCGTAAAGGCGGAGTGTCGGGGATCGAGCACCCCTCCCCCCCTCTGGCAGGAGGCCCTGTCCTGTGGTGGATTCTCTCTGGCACTGAAGACGCGGTAGGTTGGACGGAGGGCCGCCGAGGCTGGTGGGATTTCCCCGGGAGAGCTGGGGGGACGAGTGCCCATGACGACACTGGACGAAGTGACCACCCATGCGGGTCTTCCGCTCTCGCCCCCTTCGACATCCGGGGGCGCGTGTCTGATCCTGATCAGCACGGCGATGCCGGCCGCCATCGGCAAGGCCTTCCCGCTGCAGCCCGGCGAGCACGTGCTGGGGCGTGGCTCCGAGGCGGACCTGCGCATCGACGATCACGGGGTGTCACGCCGGCACGCCCGCGTCGTCCGCACGGCGGATGGCACATGCCAGGTCACGGATCTCGGCTCGACGAATGGCACCTACCTCAATGGCGTGTCCATCTCCTCGGCGGAGCTGCGCGAGGGGGATCGGCTGCAGATCGGCACCGGCACCGTCTTTCGCTTCTCCACGCGCAATCAGCTCGAGCCGCGCGAGGAGCAGCTGCGGCAGGCGCTCACCGCCGCGCGCGTGGGCATCTGGGAATGGACGGCCTCCAGCGGCGTGGTGACGTGGTCCGAGCACGTGGACCGGATGCTCGGCCTGCCGGTGGGGAAGCTGTCGGGTCGTCCCATGGACCTCAAGGAGGTGGTCCACCCGGCTGATCTCACGCGCGTGCGCGAGGCGCTGGCCGCCGCGCTGGAGAAGCGCACCGTGGTGGATGTGGAGTACCGGATCGAGCCGGCGGGCAGCGGCTGCCGGTGGATCTCCTGCAAGGGGGACGTGCTGAGCGACGCGGGCGGGGCGCCCACGCGCATCACCGGCACGGTGATGGACATCACCGCGCGCAAGCAGGCCGAGCAGGAGCTGCGCCGCCAGGCGCTCATCTTCGAGAGCTTCTACGACGGCGTCGTCATCGCGGACCTGTCCGGCCGCATCGTCGACTGGAACTCGAGCGCGGAGCGGCTGTTCGGCCGGAGCAAGGCGGAGGCGCTGGGGCAGACGCTCTTCTCGGTGCTGCACCCCGCCGAGACGGACGTGCTCACGGCGAACATGCTCATCACGCTGGAGAAGGAGGGCCGGTGGACGGGCGAGGTGGAGTTCCAGCGGCGTGATGAGACGGTGTGCTCCTGCGAGTGCGTGGCGGTGCCGCTGCGGGACGCGGAGGGGCGGACCATCGCCTCCATCATGGTGCACCGGGACATCACCGAGCAGAAGCTCCTGCAGGCGCGCCTGGTGATGGCGGATCGGCTGGCCTCGGTGGGCACGCTGGGGGCGGGCGTGGCCCACGAGATCAACAACCCGCTGGCCTTCATGCTCGTCAACCTGCACCTCATCCGCGTGGGGCTGGAGCGGCTGGAGGCCGTCGCGCCGCCGGGCACCATCAGCTCGCTGGAGCAGCTGGTGCAGGAGACCACCGAGGGCGCCGAGCGCATCGCCGGCATCGTCAAGGATCTGAAGACGTTCGCGCGCGGCGAGCAGGAGTCCCGGCTGGGCCCGGTGGACGTGCGCCGAGCGGTGGAGCTGGCCTGCAAGATGGCGGACAACATGCTGCGCCACCGCGCGCGGCTGGTGATGGAGTTCGACACGGTCCCCTGCGTGGAGGCCAACGAGTCCCGGCTGTGCCAGGTCTTCCTCAACCTGCTGCTCAACGCGGCGCAGGCCATCCCAGAGGGGGAGCCGGCGGAGCGGCACGAGGTGGCCGTGCGCATCCACGCGCAGGCGCCGGAGCAGGTGGTGGTGGAGGTGCGCGACACCGGCGTGGGGATGACGCCGGAGGTGCTCTCGCGCGTGTTCGATCCGTTCTTCACCACCAAGCCGGTGGGGGAGGGCACGGGGCTGGGGCTCTCCATCTGCCACGGCATCATCGAGTCCATGGGCGGCACCATCACCGTGGAGAGCGTGCCGGGCCGGGGCAGCACCTTCCGCGTCGTGCTGCAGGCGGCTCCGCAGGAGGCTGGCTCCCTCACCCGGTTCGATCCGCATCCGGACGAGCAGGAGCCCGTCGCCCCGCGTGCGCGCTTGCTGGTGGTGGACGACGAGCCCAACGTGACGCTGGCGCTCCAGCGCGCCCTGAGCCGGGAGCACGAGGTGGTGACGGCCAACAACGCCGAGGACGCGCTGCGGCTGCTGGCCCAGGACAGCCGCTTCGATGTCATCCTCTGCGACGTGATGATGCCAGGCATGACGGGCATGGATCTGTTCGCCGAGCTGGACCGGGCCTCACCCGAGGTGGCCAGGCGCGTCGTCTTCATGACGGGGGGCGCCTTCACCCCGAGGGCGGTGTCCTTCCTGCGGGGCGTGTCCAATCCGAAGATCAACAAGCCCGTGAGCCTGCAGGAGCTGAAGGCGCTCCTCACGCGGCGCGCCGTGGAGGCACGGCGATGAGTGTCCCCTCGGAGCCCCTGGAGCCTCCCGCCCTCCCAGGAGCTCCCGCCGCGCCCGCGGCCGTGCTCGTGTCCGCTCCTGGGGCGCTGGTCTCGGGGGGAGAGCTCACCGGGCGCGCGCTGGTCGGCGGCTGCCTGATCGGCACGGGGCTGGCCGTCACCAATGTCTACATGGGGCTGAAGACGGGCTTCTGGGAGAGCGGCTCCATCGTCGCGGCGGTGCTGGGCTTCAGCGGCCTGTCCGCCCTGGGGCGGCGCGGGGGGGCGATGCCCACCATGCTGGAGAACAACCTCACCCAGTCGGCCGCCTGTGCCGTGGGGGCCATGCCCGCCGCGGCGGGGCTGCTGGGCTCACTGCCCGCGCTGACGCTGCTGGGCTACGCCGTGCCCGCCTGGAGCCTGGTGGCCTGGGGCGCCGCGCTGGGCGTGCTGGGCGTGCTGGCCGCGTACCTGCTGCGCCAACGCCTGCTCGTCGAGGAGGCCCTGGCGTTTCCCACCGGCGTGGCGACGGCCGAGGTCATCACCGCCATGCACAAGACGGGGCGGGTGGAGCGGCCGGGGCGCGCGCAGGTGCTGCTGGGCTCGGGGCTGGTCTCCATGGGGATGACGTGGCTGAGGGATGTCTCCGGGTGGCTGCCCTCGGTGTCCGCCCTCCCGGGGCGGCTCGGGGGCCTGCCCGCCTCCACCTTCACCTGGGGCTTCGGGTGGTACCCGATGATGCTGGCGATCGGCATGATGGCGGGGCTGTCCATGGGGCTGAGCATGCTGCTGGGAGCGGCGCTGGCCTGGGGCGTGCTGGCGCCGGCGCTCGTCCAAGAGGGGATCGTCGCCGCCAGCGAGGGGTACTCGAAGTTCGCCGAGTGGCTCACCTGGCCGGGGGTGGGGTTGATGGTGGGCGCGGCCGTCGCCTCGCTCGCGGCGCAGGCGCGCTCGCTGCTCGGGGCGGCGAGGGATCTGCGCGGGCTGGGAGGCGCTGGCGAGGGCGCGGCGGGCCGGTGGGTGGTGAGGACGGGGCTGGCGGCGTGCGTGGCCGTGCTGGTGCTGGGCTCCGGGGTGTTCGGGCTGCCCGTGCTCCACACGCTGGTGGCGCTGGCGCTCGTGCTGCCGCTGTGCGCGGTGTGCGCGCGGGCGGCGGGACAGGCGGACATCTCTCCGGTGGGGCAGATGGGGCAGCTCACCCAGGTGGCCTCCGGCACGCTCTTCCCGGGCCCGGCCGAGCTCAACATCGCCGCCGGCTCCGTGGTGGCGGGCGCCGCGGCGCAGACGGGGGTGAGCCTCTGGTCGCTCAAGGCGGGGCACCTGCTGGGCGCCACGCCCTCCCGCCAGCTCCTGGTGCAGCTGCTGGGCGTGTCCGTCGGAGCGCTGGTGAGCGTCCCCGTCTACCTGCTGCTGGCGGGGGCCCATGGCGTGGGCAGCGAGGCGCTGCCCGTGCCCTCGGCGCACCAGTTTCGCATCGTGGCCGAGCTGGCCGCCCAGGGCTTCTCCGGGCTGCCCGCCTATGCCGCCCCGGCGGCGGGGATCGGCTTCCTGGTGGGCGCCGTGCTGACGCTGGCCTCTCGCGGGCGGCTGGCGGGCGTGGTGCCCTCGGGGATGGCCATGGGGCTGGGCTTCATCCTGCCGGCGAACTTCGCGGTGACGATCGCCGCGGGCGCGGTGCTGGTCTCGCTCACGCGCCGCCTCAGTCCCTCGGCGGCGGAGCGGCATGTCCCCGCGCTCGGGGCGGGCGCCATCGCGGGGGAGTCCCTCATGGGGCTGGCCATCGCCGCGCTCGCCGGGCTGGGCCTCATCCAGGGCTCGGGGTGAGGGCGCGCTCCAGCGTCCGGCGCAGGCGCCCCTCCATCACGTTGGGGATGTGAGCGGCGCGCTGGAGCGCCTGCTCGAGGATGCGGACGGCCTCCTCGCGCTCTCCGCGCCGCAGCGCGGCCAGCCCCATCATCTCCAGCACCTCCAGCGGCTCCTGCTCCACGGAGACCTCCGCGGAGCGCTCCTGGAGCATGCGCCACGCCTCCCGCGTCGCCTCCCGCGTGGCCAGCTCCACCATGGCGAAGAGCACCTCCTCGGAGGCGCTCAGCTCCAGCGCGTGGCGGTGCTGCGCCAGCGCCTCGCGCACCTGCCCGAGCCGCTCGCGCGCCCGGGCGTGCTGCCCCTCCCAGGCCAGCACCCGGGCGTGCAGCAGCAGCGCCCACGGCCGGGCGGCCACCTCCAGGTGCTGGCGCTCCAGCTCGATGGCGCGGGCGATGTGGGGCGCCGCCGCCAGGGTGTCCCCCGCCTGGTAGTAGAGCTCTCCCAGGTTGTGCTCAGCGAAGTACTCCCAGCCCACCATGCCCAGCTCGCGGCCCAGGTGCATGAAGCGCTCCTGGTCCTTGACTGCGTTGATCAGATCCTTGCGCGCCACCCAGAGGTTGCGGCGGTTGTTGATGGCGCTGCCCAGGTGGAACCGATCGCCGCGGCGGGTGCAGGAGGCGATGACGTCCTCCAGCACGGGCTCCGCCTCGGAGCTGCGGCCCAGGTTGGGGAGGATGACGGCCAGCAGGAGCTGGGCCACCACCCGCGTCTCGTAGCCCGCATCTCCCAGCAGGCTGGCGCGATCCGCGGCGGCCTCCAGCGGCGGGCAGGCCTCCTCCCAGCGGCCCTGGCGGAACCAGGTGGTGCCCACGCCCAGCAGCAGGCGGGCCTGGACGTAGGAGGAGGGCACCTTCACCGCCAGCGTCCGCGCCTCCTGCACGCGCGCCTCGGAGCGCAGGTAGTCGTTCATCCAGTCCAGCGCCATGGCCTCGTCCAGCAGCACCTCCACCTCCTGGCGCAGGTCCCCCACCCGCCGGGCCAGCTCGCGCGCGCGGGTGAAGTCCGCCAGCGAGTCGTCATACCGGCCAATGCGGTAGCGCATGAGGCCGCGCCCCCGGAAGAGGGTGAGGCCGCGCAGCTCGTCGCTCGCGTCCAGCAGCTCCAGCGCGCGCGTGTAGAGCGTCTCCGCGTCCAGGTAGGCGTGGCGGCCGCGGGCGGCCTCGGCCAGATCCAGGTAGAGCGCGACGGCCTCCTCCCGCAGGCCGGCCGCGGCGGCGTGGGAGGCCAGGCGGGGCAGCCGCTGGAGCTCCGCGGCGCCGCTCGTGCTCTGGTAGAAGCGGAAGGCGGCGTGGTGGATGCGCAGGCGCTCGGCCTCCGGCAGGGTGCGCGCCACGGCCTCGCGCACCAGCTCGTTGCGGAAGCTCAGCTCCTCGCTCCGGTGCTCCACCAGCAGCCCCAGATCCAGCAGCCGGCGCGTGGCGTGGCTCGGATCCAGCGGAAAGCCCGCGGCGCCGCCCTGGCGCTCCAGCTCCCGCACCACGCCCTCGGCCAGGGCGGTGGTGAAGTCCGAGCCCAGCATGGCGCACAGGCGCGCGTGCGCCGCCAGGGCCGGAGGCAGGGCGCCGAGCTCCCGGTCCGCCAGCCACTCCACCAGCCGCAGCTCCGGGAGGGTGTCCAGCTCGTCGGTGACGAGGTACCAGCTGCCGCCGGGGCCGCGCTGGCGCACCAGGCCCTGGCGCTTGATGGCGCGCACCAGCTCCACGAGGAAGAGGGGCACGCGCCGGGCCCGCTCGACGATGCGCTCCACCGCCTGGCTGGGGACGTTCTCCAGCGGGCGCAGCAGCATGCGGCACAGCGCCTGTGCGTGCACGGGCGGCAGCAGCCCCAGGGTGAGGGTGGCGCGGCGGGCGGCGCGCGTGCCCCAGGAGGGGCGGCTGCGGTCGAACTCCGGGCGGGCCAGGACGCACACCCACAACGGCACGCGCGCCTCGGCCAGACACGCGTACTCCAGCGCGTCCAGCACCGTCTCATCCGCGAAGTGCGCGTCATCCAGCAGCAGGCACAGCGGCCGCTTGCGGGCGATGGCGGCCAGCAGCTCACCCATGGCCCGCAGGGCCAGCGAGCGCAGGGCGCCCGGGGCCGCGGCCGGGCTCTGCAGCTCCGGGCTGCCCGGCGCGGACCAGCCCAGGGTGGCGGACACCCCGGGCCACAGCTCCGCGGCCAGCTCCGGCCCCAGCCGCGAGAAGAAGGCGGCGCGGCTCTCCTCCGGCGTGCCCGGCTCCTCCCGCTCGAAGGCGTGGAGCGCCAGGCGCAGCAGCATGCGCAGGGTGCCGGAGGGATCTCCCTGCACCGGCTCTCTCGCGCGCGCCGTGTGGATGCGGGCCTGGGGCAGCCGCTCCCGCAGCCGCCGGGAGAGGGCGGCGCCGAAGTGGCTCTTGCCGTGGCCCCGCTCACCGAGCACGGTGGCCAGCGTGGGCGCCCGCTCCTCCACCGCCGCCCGCGCGCCCTCCAGCAGCCCCTCCAGCTCCTCGCCCCGGCCGACGTGCACCTCGCTGCCCAGCTTGAGCACGGTGATGTCCGCGCCCGGCTCTGTCCCGGGCGAGGCCGGGCGCAGCAGCCCCTCCCGCTCCGGCAGGGGGACACAGCGCACGTCGGGCACGGCGTCCGCCGCCGCCTGGGTGAGCAGCAGGGGCGCGCTCTCCGTGGGGGAGGGGTAGTGCTCCTTGCGCGTGAGGATGCCGCCCAGGTAGCGCGGGGCGCTCCCCGGGCGTTGCTGCACGGTGACGGTGGCCACGTCCACGAGCGCGCTGGAGACCAGCCTCCGCTCCTCCAGCTCCTCCGCCGCGCGGAGGGCCCGCTGCACCGGGTTCTCCCCGGCGTTGGGATCGAACACACCGGCGAAGCGCGCCCCATCGCGGTAGGCCACCTGTCCGCCGAGGCCGGCCAGCACCTTCTGGATGGCGATCGGGTTGGCGCCGGAGGCGCAGAGCAGCACCGCCACCGAGCGGCGCGTCTGCGGGGCGCGCGAGGGCTCCTCGGTAGAGGGAGGGCGCGCGGGGGCCTGGCTGGCGGCACTGGCGTGGGAGAGGGCCTCGCGCAGCGCGCCGCGCACGGCCGCCACGCTGTCGAAGCGCCGGAAGCGTTCCTTGGCCAGGCACTGGAGCACCACCGTCTCCACCGCTGGCCCGACGGCCGCCAGCTCCGAGGGGAGAGGCGGTCGCCGCGACAGGTGGGCCTGGATGAGCTCCGAGGGCGCACCGAAGAAGGGAGGGCGCCCGGTGAGCATCTCGTAGAGGAGGACCCCGAGCGCGTACACGTCGGTGCGCACATCCAGCCGGGGGGAGCCCGCGCACTGCTCCGGCGCCATGTACTCGGGCGTCCCGGCGTAGCTCTGGGCCACCGCCTCCGAGGGCTCGCTGGGAGCGTCCGTCGCCGTCGCCGAGCGCGCCAGCCCGAAGTCGACGAGGCGCACACGCGAGGCGGCGTCGTCGAGGAAGAGGTTCTCCGGCTTGAGATCGCAGTGGATGAAGCCCCGGGTGTGGAGCGTATCCAGCGCCTCCGTGAGGGCGAGCGCGCGCGGGGTGAACTCCTCCAGGGGCATGGGCCCGGAGAGCCGGGCCAGGCG
Organism: Myxococcaceae bacterium; assembly: GCA_016926755.1. Lineage (GTDB taxonomy): Bacteria > Myxococcota > Myxococcia > Myxococcales > Myxococcaceae > Hyalangium. The sequence continues at coordinate 19,766 of JAFGNZ010000198.1, forward strand.
CGCGGCCAGCGTGGGCAGCGGCACGTACTCCATCACCAGGCAGCGGCCCCCGCCTTCGAGCGCGCCCAGCTCATGGAAGGCAGGCACGGTGGGAGCGCCGATGAGCCGGAGCGCCTCGGCCTCGCGCGCGAGCTGGGCCTCGGCCAGGGCGCCGTGGGCGTGGGGCAGCTTGATGGCCACGTGGACGTTGTCCGAGAGCCGGTGCGCGGCCAGCAGGCTGCCGAAGCCACCGCGCGCGACGAGGCGGGCGACGCGGTAGCCCGGGATGGAGAGCTCCGGGACCGAGGGGGGCTCAGGTGGCGCAGTCGGCCCTTCCGGGGGAGAGCCCCCCAGTGGGCAGGGAAGGTGGGTCCCCTCCCAACGCCGCCCGCATGTGAGACAGCGAGGCACCCCAGGACTCTACGTGTCTGGTCGCGTGCCTTCCATTGTGGGGACCCGATAGTTCAGCAGGCCGTGATGTCCTGGGCCACGCTCACGGTTTTCCTGGAACTCCACTGAGCGCGGAACGAGGCCCACGTCCGAGCAGGCGGGCGCCCGCGCTAGGCCCCGCGCTCCAGGCGCTGCCGCTGCCGCCGGGAGAGACGTGTGCCCTGGGCGCTCCTTCTGCCAGAGGAGGCCACGGCGGGCAGCGCGAGCGGCGGCGCGGCGCTCCCTCGCCTGAGGCAGTCCGCCAGGCGCGCGACATTGCCTCGGAGCAGGAAGTGCTGCAGCGTCCACCGGCGCCCGCTGCGCCCCAGCCGGCTGGCCAGGTCACTGTCGGTGAGCAGGCGCAGGATGGCGATGCACAGCGCCCGCGCGTTCTTCTCCGGGACGAGCAGGCCTGTCTGCTCGTCCACGACGAGCTCCGGGATGGCCGAGATGCGGGTGGCCACCACGGGCGCTTCGCTCGCCAGCGCCTCCATGAGCGCCACGGGGATGCCCTCCATCTGCCCCGAGGGCGCGATGACGCTGGGCTGCACGACGATGTCCGCGCGGGCCATCAGCGCGGCCACCTCGTTGCGGCGCCGGTTGCCCAGGAGCTCTATCTCCGCCCGCAGGCCCGCCTTGGCGACCTGGGCCTCGAGCTGACCGCGGAGCGGGCCGTCCCCCACGAGCAGGCACCGGAAGCGCTTCCCGGCCTCCTTGAGCTGGCGGCACGCCTCGATGAGGAAGGAGTGGCCCTTGTAGTCACGCAGGCTCGCCACGCAGAGGAGGGTGGGGACCTGGGGCATGCGATGGCGCGAGCGCGGGCGGAAGACGTCCGGATCCACGCCACAGCGGACCACGATGATCTTCTCGGAGACCGCCTCGCCGTACAGGTCCACCAGCAGCCGCCGGTTGAACTCGGAGATGGTCACCACGAACGAGGCCGCCGCCAGCTTGCGGTCGAGCATCGTCCGATCCACGAACAGATCGTGCGCGTGGCAGGTGAAGCTGAAGCCCAGGCCCGTCAGGCGCTGGATGACGAGGGCCGCCAGCGTGGGGTGGGTGGCCCAGTGGGCGTGCACGTGCTCGATGCCGAGCCGCTGCATCTCCCGGGCGAAGAGCGCCGCCTTCGGCACCACCACGAAGGCGCGCACGAAGAAGCCCCAGGAGCCCCGGTTCCCCGCGAGCGCCATCCACCAGGCGGCCAGGTAGCGCGCGGGGGAGTGCCACAGCCAGTAGAGCTGCGCGGCGAGCGTCGCCCAGGAGAACAGGCGCCGGTAGTGCGTCCGCGCCACCAGCTTGTTGGCGCCCGGGTGGTTGAGCTCGCCGTGGCGGCCGAGCAGCGGGAACACCTCCACCTGCATCCCCAGCCGCTCGAGCTCGAGGATCTCGTAGAGGATGAACGTCTCGGTGACGGCCGGGAACCACGACATCATGTAGGCGACGCGGCGGCTCCGGAGGGGATTGGCACGGTTCATCCGTTCCTCGTGAGGGTGCGACGGGGTTCAACGACGCGCGGACCTCCGTGAGGCAGTCCGTCGTAGAGCCGCAGGAGGCGATCGGCGACGGCGTCCAGGGAGAACCGCCCGGCCGCCCGCTCCCGAGCCGCCGCGCCCCACCGGCTTCCCGTGCTGGGCTCCAGCGCCTCCAGCAGTGCCTCCGCGAGGGCGCTGGGGGCCTCGGGCGGCACGAGGCGCCCGTGCACGCCCTCCTCCAGCACCTCCGGCGTGCCCCCGACGCGCGTGGCCACCGAGGGCAGGGCGCACGCCATGGCCTCCAGGAGCGCCACCGGGAGCCCCTCCGTCCGGGACGGGAGGGCAAAGGCATCGCTCGCGCGCAGCCACGAGGCCACATCGGGCACGGCACCGGGCAGGTGCACCGAGCGGCCCAGGCCGAGCCGCGCCACCTGCTGGTGGAGCCGGGCCTCCTCCGGTCCCTGCCCGAGCAGGACGAGCGTGGCGTCGGGGCGCTGGCGCACGAGGAAGGCCCAGGCCTCCAGCAGCACCTCCACGCCCTTCTCCAGGGAGAGGCGCCCTGAGTAGGTGACGAGCGGCCCCGCCGGCAGGCCCCGCCGGGCGCGCAGCGCGGCGCGCTCCTCGGCGCTCGCGGGGCGGAAGGCGTCCAGGTCGACGCCGTTGCTGACCCGCCAGAGGCGTGTCTCCTCGATGCCGGCGGTGCGCAGCTCCTCGTGGATGGGCTCGCTGATGCTGACGAAGGCATCCGCCCACCTGCGCGCCGCCGCGAGGCGCCAGCCCCCCGCGAGCCAGCGCGCGTCCCGGAGCAGCCGGACGTCTCCCTGGGGGCCGCAGGCGTGCGGGTTGATGACCAGAGGAAGCCCGAGCGACACCCGCGCGAGCAGCCCCACGGTGGTGGGAGAGAGCAGCTGGTGCGCGTGCATCACGTCCAGCTCGCCGCGGCGGGCCGCCAGCTCCCGCAGGCTCTCGGCCACGTACGTGGCGGTGGCCACCTCGCGTGGCGCATCGCCCAGGCCCAGGCGCAGCACCTCCACGCCCTCGAGGAGCTCACGCCTCGGCAGGCCTCGGTGGTGACGGGTGAGCACCACCACGTGGGCGCCTCGCTTCACCAGGCGTTGAGACAGCCTCAGCGTATGTGTCTGGATGCCACCCACCGACGGTGGAAACACGGCGGTGAGCATCGCGATGCGCAGCCCCACTCCGACCCCCCCATAGGCTGCCGAAGCTGCGCACGTCACTCGCGCATGGCAACGGCTACATCCGCCTCCGCGATGCCTACGTCAGAAATCACTTCAGGGTTGGAGGGAGGCCGTCTGCACCCAACACTCCAAATGGGCTCAAGGGCTCCAACGGGACCGCTTCAGCCATGGCGTCCGAAATGCAAGGGGTTGCCGCCCGCAATGGACAAACACATTCGGTTGGTCGAGTTCATCAATGCTTTTCGCCTGGGCGGCGGAGAGGTGCAGTTCCTGGAGCTTCTGCGGGGGCTGCCTCGCGCTCGCTACGACATCCAGGTCCTGGCGCTCGAGACGACGGGCCCGCTCCTCCCCGCGGTGCGCAAGCTGGGCCTGGAGCCGGAGACGTTCGGGCTCGGGCCGTCGTTCGTGCACACCCGGACGCTCCGTCAGGTCGTGCGGCTCGCCCGGTGGCTGCGTGACCAGCGCGTCGATCTGGTGCACGTCCATGATTTCTATACGACGCTGCTGGCGGTGCCGGCCTGCAGGCTCGCCGGTGTGCCTGTGGTGGTCAGTCGCCTGGACCTGGCGCACTGGCACGAGCGGGCTCGCCACGCCCTGCTGGCCACGGCCACCCACGCCGCCACCCACGCGATCGCCAATGCGGACGCCGTGCGGCGCTTCCTGATGGAGCGCGAGTGGTTGCCCGCGGAGCACATCACCGTCATCCGCAACGGGCTGAGCCTGGAGCGGTTCGACGCGCGCGCGGCCTCGGGCCTCGAGCGACCGCTGCCGCACGTGCCGGAAGGCGCGCCGATCATCACGCTGGTCGCCAACATGACCCACGAGGTCAAACGCCAGGAGGACTTCCTCGAGGCGCTCAGGCTCGTGCGCCACCGCCACCCCCAGGTGAGGGGCTTCCTCATCGGAGACGGGGTGCGCCGGCCCGAGCTGGAGGCGCGCGCGCGCGCCAGGGGCCTGTCCGAAGGGGTGCACTTCCTCGGGCATCGCATGGACGTGCCGGCCGTGCTCCGCCGCGCCACCCTGGGCGTCCTCTGCTCGAGGCATGAGGGCCTGTCCAACGCCGTGATGGAGGGGATGGCCGCCGGCCTCCCGATGGTCGTCACGGATGCCGGGGGGAACGCGGAGCTCGTCGCGGACGGCCAGCGCGGCGTCGTGGTGCCGCCGGTGGCGCCGTTCAAGCTCGCCGCCGCCATCTCTCGGCTGTTGGAGGCGCCCGGGTTGGCGCGGAGGATGGGGCTCGCCGGGCGCGCCTTCGTGGAGGCGGAGCTGTCGCTGGAGCGGATGGTCTCCGCGCATGACGAGCTGTTCCTCCGCCTGATGGGGAGGGCCGGGCGGACAGACACGGCGCGCCGCACGGCGGCTTGAGAGGGGCGTGGGTCAGAGCTCGCCCGAGTCGTAGCTGGACGGCACGTCGACGGAGAAGGCCAGATCCACCGTGCGCTTCTCCGCCGGGGCCAGCTTGAGCCTCCAGGTGGCGATGCCGTCCGCGGCGTCGAGCGCGTAGCCCGCCGTCGTCTTCTTCGAGTCCAGCTCCACCTTCACCTCCTCCAGCTCGGAGACGGGGAGGTGCTCGGCCACCTCTACCTCCTCGGGGCTCTTGCGGTAGTTGGCCAGCGCGAAGCGGTAGGCGTAGCGGAAGCGCCGCTTGCCGCCGAAGAGGCCCGCCTCCCGCTGCACCTCCTCCACCACCTGGCGCTCCACGCGCAGGCCCTCCTCCAGGCCGAAGGTCAGCTCGAACGGCGCGCCCTGGGCCACACGCTCCAGCGGCTGGCGGCCCAGGAAGCCCGTGTGACGGAACACGTCCACCATGCCCGGCAGCAGCGGGAAGGGGGCGGAGTTGGTGAGCCGGGCCACGCGGAACACCACCGGGTACAGCTTGGGGACGGCGCGCCAGGCGAAGGCGGCCTGGAGCTTCGTGCGCGCCACCTTCAGCCGCACCTCCGAGCCATCCCCAGGCACGTCCGCCCGCTCCGGCACGAGGAGCTGCACGGAGAGGCCCTGGGCGGCGACCTGCACGGACTCGCCGGTGGTGGGGGTGGAGGTGCCCGTCGGCGCGTGCTCCTGGTACTCCTCGCGCCGCACCAGCACCTTGCGCTCCTCCTTGCGCTCCGAGCTGGAGACCTCCAGCGGCCGCAGCTCCGGCGGCGTCGCGTTGTCGTCCGGCACCGCGGTGGAGAGGACGAGCCTGGCGCCCTTCCAGTCCTCGCCCGTGCCCTGCTGCACCGTGGCGTAGGTGGACAGCTCCACCAGGCGGGCCTGCTCGTCGGCGCGCGCCTCGTAGGCGGGGTGCCAGGAGGCGCCGCCCACCAGGTAGCTCAGCTCCACCCGGGCCTGCGTGCCGGCGGGGCAGTCCAGCCGCACCTCCACGCGCCGGTCGATGCGCGCGGAGGCCGCCACCGTCCGTGCCTCCCGGGCCTGCACCTCGGCCAGGGCCCGCTGCGCGGCGCGCAGCTTCGCCACCTGGGCCTCCTGCTCGGAGAGAGCCCGGAGCCTGGAGCTCAGCGCGGTGTCGAGGGCGGTGGTCCACGCGCGCGTGTCCGGCTTCGCCTCGGCGAACTCCCGGCGGATGCGCGTGAGGGCCACCTCCCCCAGGCTCGAGCCCAGCGCATCCAGCGCATCGGCACGGGCACGTGCGTCCCCCAGGGCCGCCAGCTCTCGCTGCAGCTCCTCGCGCTGCTTCTCCAGCCGCTCACGCTCGGCGCCGAAGCGCTCCTTCCGCGGCTGCTCGGAGGCCAGCAGGCCCTCCACGGTGCCCCGGTCCACCCGGGCACGGAAGCTCGCGGGGTCCGCCGCCGGGGTGATCTCCTCGAAGCGCGCGAGCGTCTTCCGGCCCTCGCACGTCACCAGCTGCGCGCGCGTCACCTGGGCGCGGTCCGGGTAGACGACGACAGAGCTCACCGTGGGCGTGGCGGCGAGCAACCACAACGACAGAGGCAGGGGGTGCATGGTCGCGCCTCCTTATGGGTTCTGGTGCATGCGCCAGCCCTTGGGGTGGCGCAGGGTGTATTCGAAGGACACCACCGTCTTGCCCGAGGCGGGCACGGTGAGCTCCCACTCCAGCGTGCCCTTCACCTTGTCCTGCCGGGCGTAGGGCTCGGTGCGCAGCAGCTTGATCTCCACGTCCTCGTCGCGGGTGAGCGGCCACTGATCGTGGATGCGCACCGGCAGCGGGAAGGCGTAGGGGTTGGCCACCTCGATGGTGACGCGGTACACGGTCTCCTCGTCCTTGCCGATGAAGCCCTTCTCCGACTGGACGAGCTTCACGTTGCGCACGGGCCTCACCGCCCGATCCACGCCGAGCGGCAGCGTGAACTTCTCCCCCGGCGCCACGAGCTTCAGCGAGGCCATGCCCGCGGGATCCGCTCCCACGAAGAGGCTGGCCTCTCCGCCGGGGAGCACCTGCTTGGACGGGCTCTGCAGCTCCGCGACCAGGAAGGCATTCCGTGCGAGCGCGGGGAACAGCTTGCGCTCGGCCTTCACCGGCCAGGACTCCGTGAAGAGGGGGATGCGCCGCTCGCCGCCTCCGCTGGGGACGGTCTCCGGGCGCGTCGAGGGGAACGCCAGATCATATCCCCCTGCGAGCGAGGCGGGCAGGCGGGGATCCACGGCAGGCCGCCTGTACGCGGCGGGCGGCGCGAGCCCCAGGCCGACGGTCTCCGTGGGCACGGAGGAGCGGAAGAGGCCCGAGAGGGTGGAGCCCACGTCGATGGAGGGCGGCGCCGCGGCGATCGAGATCTCCTCCGCGAAGGTCTCGACCACGAGCGCCGCGTTCAGGGAAGTGGGGCGGTCACCGGTCAGCTGGGCCCCCGTCTGGTAGAGACTGAAGCCCGCCGCTTCGAAGAGGACCGTGAAGGAGCCTGGGGGAAGCTGGGGGAAGCGATAGAACCCCGAGGAGTCCGTGACCACGACTTGCTCCTCTGGGAGGCTGGGCGAGCGCACCGTCACCACGACATCCGCGAGGGGCGCGCGGCTCGAGGCGTCCGTCACCGTCCCCGAGAGGCTCCTGCCCGAGAGGCTCGACGGCGCTGCCTGAGGCGGTGGGCGCTGCGCGGTCGAGGACACAGGTGGCGAGGGCTTGGGGGATGCTGGAGGCTCGACAAGCGCGAGGAGGCGCCGACGGAGCAGCGCGCTCTCGCTGGCCTCCTGCGGGAGCGCAGGGGGCACGGGGGGCGGCGGGCGGAGCGGCACGGTGAGCGGGGCCGGGGTGGGAATGAAGCGGTCTCGCTGGCCAATCTTCCAGGTGGCGAGCCTGGGCAGGGTGGTGGCGGTGGCGGGCAGGGCGGTGCTGAGCGTCAGCGCCGCATCCTCCCAGTCCTCGCCGGTCTCCTGACTCACGAGGCCGAAGAAGGACACCTGCACCCGGTTCGCCTCGGGCAGGAGCTGCAGCTCATAGCGCGGGTACCAGCGCGCGCTCGTGGTGAGGTAGGTGAGCGTGAGCTTCACCGGGCCGCTGCCGGAGAGGGTGGGCGCCACCTCCAGGCCTGGGCTCTCGGGAGCGCTGCCCAGCCGGGAGGCCTCCTGGCGCTGGCGCTCCCTCTCGCGCTCGAGCTCCTGCGCGCGCAGGGAGAGCTCGCGCAGCCGCGCCTGGAGCTTGCCGGTGTTCTCGAGCAGGAAGGTGGTGGCTGCGTTCCACCCGGAAGGATCGAGCCGGGGCGCGGAGGCCCTGTCACCCTCGCCCTCGGCGGCGGAGGTGGGGCGCAGGCCCTGAAGGGCCGAGAGCTGGGCGCTGACGGCCTCGCGCTCGGCGCCGTTGCGAGCGAGCTGCGCGTCCAGCCGCTCCAGCGCGTCGAGCACCTTCCGGGCCTCGCTGGGGACGAGGGCATGGGTGCTCACGTGCCGCAGGTCCACGCGGATGAGCTCGGCGCCCTCGGCCTCCACACGCAGGGAGGAGGCGTCCACGGTGCCGTGGAGCAGGGGCAGCTCGACGCGCTGAGCGCCGGAGACGGTGAGCCGCGCGGTGCGCACCACGCGTGCCCGATCGCTGTAGACAGTGACAGAGGTGATGGGCGCCTCGATGGCGGTCGCGAGCACCCCCGCGCCCAGGAGTCCAAGCAGGAGCATGCGGGCATCCTGGCACCGCCCCGGGCGAAGTCACATTCCAGGTGGCCTCACTCCTTCCGGTGGGAGCCCCTGTGCTCTCCAGGGTAGCTCCTTGGGTGGGGGCTCGTCCCCGTCCTTCCACCCAGGGAACGGACTCCGCTTCACGGGGGCTCCCTCCTCTCAAGGCCTCCCCGCAGGGCAGGGCGCTGTCGGGAAGCGCGCGTCCCGCGGGGGGGCCCGTCCGCTCATGGACGGCGGGGACGCGAGGGCGATGGAAGGGCGGCACCCGGGATGCACCATGGAGACATTTCGGGACGTCCCCTCCGGCGATCCGCGCGGAGGGGCATCGAGGGAGCGACCATGGGACTGAACGGAGCGGGGCGGCTCGCGTGGGTGCTCTGCGCCGGCATCGTCGCCGGCTGCACGTGCGGGAAGGGGCCGGGGACGGGGGGCAGCGGACCGCTGGCGGAGGATGAGACGGAGGTGGGCGGGGGAGGAGGGCGCCGCGTGGCGCTCGAGATCACCGAGGCCTTCACCCGCGGCACGGGCCAGTCGGCGCCGCGCACCTCCTTCCTCTCGCCCGTCGAGGAGATCACCGTTCGCGCCCGCCTCGTCAACGCGCCCGAGGGCGCGGAGGAGCGCATCCGCTGGACGGTGCGCCCGGTGGGGACGCAGACCGGCCCCGCGGTCCCGGACACGCACGAGGGCAAGGAGCTCACCTTCCGAGGCAGCTCGGCCCTGGGGCGCAACGGCAACCGGCAGGCCAACCCGCCGCTGGAGTACGAGGTGTTCGCCACCGCCACCGTGGACGGCCAGACGCTGGAGGCCCGCCTGCCGCCCACCACGTTCATCCGGCAGGAAGAGCAGGACATCCTCCGGCAGGAGTACGCCGACTTCGGCACCAGCTTCCAGCCAGCGCCGGCCCATGTCGTCGTCCCCCAGCGCGCGCGCCTCAACACGGGCAACTACGCCATCATCGTCGAGGAGGACGCCGGGAAGCTGGAGGAGCTGCTGCTCAAGGTGGAGGCGGAGGTGAACCGCATCCTCAATGACGACGTGCAGGAGCGGCCGGTGGGGACGCGGAGGCTGAAGCCGAACACGGTGGTGGTCTCCCCAGGGCCCTCGGTGCTGGAGGTCGGCCCGCTGGGGGACACGGATCCGCAGGGGGATGACGTGTGCGCCGCGCCGCGGGTGAACGGCGTCTGCACCGGCCCCATCCACGCCGGGCGCAATGGCATCGCCGAGACGCGCGCCAACAACCGGAAGCTCCGGGTGGACCTCTCAGGGCTCGTCACCAGCGCCTTCCGCAACCCGCAGCGCAACCGGGCCATTGGCTCCCAGGCGCTCAACAGCCGCCACACCCGGGGACGGGCCCTGGATGTCGACCCGCGGCCTCTCCAGGTGCGGGGCAAGGACTCGCGGCAGCTCATGTGCATCATCGAGGCGGCCGGAGAGCGCGTCGTCGGCGAGCGCAACGCCTTCACCGAGCGGGGCGCCGCCACCTTCCTCGACTGCAACGATCCGGCGGCGGATCACGTCCACATCCAGCGCTGAAAGCGCGGGAGGAGCACCCACCATGAAAGCCTCTTACCTGTCCTGCGCCCTCGCGGCGCTGCTGCCCGTGCTGGCCTGGGCCCAGGCTCCGTCACGGCAGGCGGTCCCTGCTCAGGCCCCGGCGCTCCCCCCCGCCGCGCGCGAGGCCGTGCAGCAGGCCCAGCAGGGCTGCCAGTCGGACGGCTATGAGCCAGAGCTGTGCGAGAAGGCGATCGCCGCGCTCGAGGCGGCGGCGCGCCAGCACCCGGCGCAGATTGAGGTGCAGCTCGCGCTGGCGCAGGCGTACTGGAATCGCTCCTTCCAGGAGCGCCCGGAGTCCCCCTCGCGCGAGCGCTGGCAGCGGCGCTCCACGGACATCTACCAGCGGATGGTGGATCGCAAGGTGGCGGATGCGCGGCCCTACTACGAGCTGAGCGTGCGGGAGGAGGATCCGGCCGAGCGCATGCCGCTGCTGCGAAGGGCGGTGGAGCTGGACCCACGACACCCCCGCGCCAACCAGGATCTGGCCTGGGGCCTGCTCAGGCAGGGACAGACGGACGAGGCGTGGCGCGTCTACCAGAACCACCTGAAGGCGAGCCCGGTGAAGGATCGGCAGGAGGCGCAGGAGAACCTCCGGTTCGCCGGGGCCCTGGCCCGCGCCCAGCGGCCGAAGCAGGCGGCGCAAGTGGTGGAGACGGTGATGGATCAAATGAAGGACGAGCGCCGCGCCGAGCGCTGCCTGCTCGCCCAATCGGTGGATCCCCGCCTCATGGAGGCCCGGCCCGCCACGAAGCGCGAGCTGCAGGAGCTGCGCCCCTACTGCACGAACACCGAGCACCTGGACCGGGCGGTGGAGCTGGAGCAGCAGGGGCGCACGGACGAGGCCATCACGGAGCTGGAGCGGCAGGTGGACGCCAACCCCAAGCCGGAGGAGACGTACGTCATGCTCGAGCGCCTCTACATGCGCAAGGGGCAGACGGACAAGGCGGCGGAGGTGACGACGCGCTACCTGCGCTCGGAGCCGGACGCGCGGGAGAAGTGCGAGCGCTTCCAGCGGATCTCCCCGCGCACGCTGCGGGCCATGGACACGGCCACCCTCGAGGCGGTGCGGCGCGAGTGCGCCCGGCCGTGAGCTCCCGCGAGCGCGCGATCGGTGGACGCAGGGAGTGAACTCCGGTACTCGGGGGCCCCATGCTCCCGGTCTCTCCGCCCTCCCACTCCCCGAGCCTCGCGGCGCGTGCGGCGACGCCCCTGTGGCTCGGGGGGCTCGCCCTGGTGGCCGCGGGAGTGATGGCGGTAGCGCTCGCGCGCCACGTGGTGGTGGAGGGGGACACGGAGGCCCTCGTGGCGGGAGCGGAGGGGGTTCGCCGGTGCCTGGCCGAGGGGCGGCTGAGTGGCTGTACCGAGGCGCAGAAGTGGCCGCTGCTGCAGACGGTGCCGAGCGTGGCCCTCCGAGCGCTCGGCGTGGGCGCCCAGGGGACTGCGCTGGCGCTGTGCTACCTGAACCTCGCCGCCTTCGCGGCGCTGCTGGCCGCGACGTGGCGCACGCTGGCGGTGCGCTCTCGCGCGGTGGGGCTGGCGGGGGTGCTGGTGCTCGCCAGCGGGCCGTGGGTGGCGTATGCGCACCGGTCCTTCGGGGAGCTGCTCGCGGCGGCGCTCACGCTGGGCTTCGCGGCCGCCTGGCTGGGGCGCGCGCGCGGGGCGGCGGTGGGCGCGCTGGCCTTCTTCGCGGCGCTGAGCAAGGAGACGTCATTCCCGTTCCTCGGGCTGCTGGGGCTGGCGTGCGTGGCGGCGCTGCGAGCGCCAGGCGAGGCGTGGGGCGCGGTGCTGCGGGCCGAACGTGGGCGGCTGGTGAGCGCGGGCGTCGGGCTGGCGGCCGCGCTGGGGCTGTCGGCGGCGTTCAACCTGTTCCGCTTCGGGCTGCCGTACAACGTGACGTACCTGCGAGAGGCGCAGTGGGCGCCAGCGCCGGCGATGCAGGCGGAGCTCTTCGCCGCGCTGTGGGTGTCACCCAACGCGGGGCTGCTGTTCTTCTGGCCGCTGGGCGTGGTGACGCTGGGGGCGCTCGCCGTGCGGGCGCGGCGCGAGGGTGGGTGGGCGCTGGCGGGAGTGGGGCTGCTGCTGCTGGGGGTGACGGTGCTGCTGGCGCGCTGGTGGGCGCCGTTCGGGTGGTGGGCGTGGGGCTCGCGCCTGGTGCTCCCGTGGCTGCCCGCGGCGCTGCTGGTGGCGCTGTGGGCCTGCGCCGAGCCGGCGGAGCGGCTCGCGCGGGCGGTGGTGGCCTCGAGAGCGCGAGCGATGCTCCTGGCTCTGCTGACGGTGGCCGTCGCGGCGCCCCACGTGGTGGCGGCCTTCCGGCCCCATGAGCTCAACGCCGCCACCTTCGTGGACCGGGGCGTGTGCCCCGTCCCGGATCCGCCGGAGAATTACGAGCTCTACTACCGCTGCATCCGGGCGCAGGCGTGGGAGCACCCATCGCCGCTGGGCACCGCGCTCGGCATGATCGGCCAGCCACGGCCGCGCAACTCGGCGTTCCTGTATGCGGTGCTGCTGGGCCTGGGCGTGGTGGCGCTGCGCCGGGCGGCTCATCGGCCTGGAGGTAGGGCGGCCCGGAGTCCCTGAGCAGGGGCTCGGCCCGCTATGCGTGGACTCGCCTTCGGCTGAAGAGCGTCACCGCGCCCGCCACCACGAGGGCGCCCAGGAAGGCGCCAATGAGGCTGGGAGTGCTGGCGGAGAAGGCCTCCCGCTCGGGAGTGAAGGTCCCCGCCAGGATGCCGCCGAAGATGCCCCCCACCATGCCGATGATGAGCATGCGGACGATCCCCATGCGCATAGAGGCCGGCGCGATGATCCGGGCGAACAGCCCGGTAATGCACCCGATGATGATGTACGCGATGAGCTCCATGTGTGTCGCTCCGTTGGGATGGGCGCCAGAACGTGCCGCTGCTCTGCTGCCAGGTGACCGGGTGAGGGGGCTTCTGAGCACCAGGGAGGCCGCTCTAGCTGGGCTGTGCGTGCGCGTGCTCCGCGTTGTCCACGATCGCGCTGAACCCCTTGGCGTGGGCGCAGTGGGCGCAGCAGAAGAACGCGCCCTGCGCTTCGATGCCATGGCCCAGGATCTTGCAGCCACAGTGGTCGCAGATGGGGGCGAGCTTGTGGATGGCGCACTCGAAGGAGTCGAAGGTGTGAGTGACGCCCGCGGTGATGACCTTGAAGGCAAGGTAGTAGTCGTTGCCGCACACTTCGCATCGAGCCATGAGAGCCTCCTCGTGAGACGGGAGTGCTGAGGTGCACTGACCTCTCCAAGGATGAGGTCGTGCACACCCATGTGCCAGCCTCCCACGTGGCCTGGGGAGGAGTTGACCGTGGCTCCGCGAGCGAGGCCTCGTTTTGCTCACCTGGGCGACAGGCAGCCACTCGAGGCGCTGCTCCGCCGCGGCGATGTGAGGGGGCTCGGCCGGAACGCCTGCCCGGTTCCTCAGCGGGCCAGAAACTGGAGCCCTGGTGTCCCGCAGCTACAGTCCTGTGGCATGGGACTCGACAAGAGAGCGCTGATGGCCCAGCTGGCCGAACGCCTTCAGCACAGCGATCGACTCGCCGTGCGCGCCCAGGCCGAGGCGCGCGAGGCCGCACGCAGCCTGGCGACCGAATCGGAGAAGAAGGAGGACGGGCGGGCCGCCATTGAGTACGGGAGCCTCGCCAGCGGGCAGGCCGCCCGCGCCCGCCGCGTCCAGGAGGAGCTGGGCGTGCTCACCGCCTTCCAAGAGGCGGAGCTGCCGCGCTTCGAGCGCCGCGGCCCGGTGGCCCTGGGCGCCATCGTGGACGTGCGCACGGAGGACGAGGGGGGCTACGACGAGCGTACCTTCTTCCTGCTCCCCGTCGGCGCGGGGACGGAGCTGACCGGCCCCGGCGGGGATGGCTACCTCTCCGTCATCACCCCGGCCTCGCCGGTGGGCCGTGCCCTGCTGGGCCGCCGCGCCGGCGAGAGCATCGAGGTGACGCTCGCGGGTGAGGTGCACGAGTGGACGGTGCTCGAGGTGGCCTGAGCTTCACCCCTCGGGGCCCGTGCTTCGCTCAGGAGGCCTCGCCGAGGAAGCGGCGCCGCAGCGTGCGCGTCACCTCCGCGTCCCAGCGGAGGGAGAAGAGCTCCACGATGGTGCGGCGCCAGCGCAGGGAGCAGGCCAGGCACGCCAGCGTGGCCGCCAGGCCGATGACGGCGTTCTGCCACGAGGCGAGGTTCCACTGCCCCGCCCAGAACCACTCCCGCATGGAGGTGGGCCAGAAGTAGTGGATGGGCCACCCGGGCCCGCTCCCGGCCAGATCGCACAGCAGGTGCAGGTGGAAGGTGGCGAGGGAGAAGAGGAGCACCCGGCCCCGCTGCCTGGCGAACGCGGCGCAGGCCGCCGCGGTGATGAGCGCTCCCACGTAACCGTGGGAGAGGACGTGATGGTACTTCCCATACAGCTCCTCGCCAGCCAGGAGCGTGAGCCCGTCCACGTCCGGCGCCAGCCCCGCGACGGTGACGAGCACCCGGTCACGCCGCTCGCGCAGGCCTTGCGCCGCCAGCCAGGACAGCTCCGCATGGACGATCGGGTTCATGGCTCGGTAGCGTACCCTGCCTCTGGAGCGGCGGGGTGCCGGGCCTCATGGCGCGGCCGGGCGAGCCGGGTGGAGCCTCCTACCCGGCAAATCCTCCTCTCCCACATGGCGATCCCCTAGCCTGAGCCCCTCCTCACAAGAAGGGGTGACGGATGAAGCCATGGCGGACTCTGTGGAAGACCGAGGCGCTGCTCCTCGCGGTGGTGGTGGGGTGCGGGGTGACTCCGAGAGCCGTCCGGGTGGAGACCGGAGCGGGGGGAGAAAGAATCGTCCACATCCCCCGCACGGTAACGGTGGAGCCGGTGGAGGTGACGGCGGAGGAGAGCACCCAAGCCATCCGGAGAATGGCGAGAGAGGCGCGGCTGAGCGGCACCCCACGTGAGACGGTGGAGAGGTTGTTTCAGCTCGACACGGTGTACGGCGATTACGTGTACCTGCTGCGAGAGAGGAAGCTGGTGCCGCTGGAGTCCGGCACCGCGCTGGAAGGGACGTTGACGGAGGAGGATCAGCAGTGGGTCAACCGGTACAAGGCCTGGTGTCGGAGCGCCCATGGAGTGGAGGGCGACTGCCTGGGAGGCGCGCTGGTGGCGGGGAAGTACCTGGACTTGCAGGGCCGGTACATGTGGGCGATGGCGATGAGCAAGAGCCCGGTGCTGGAGGAGTTCGAGAAGGCGCTGGGCGAGATGGTGAGCATGCAGGAGGTGATGCAGGCCGCGATGTGCACGGTGGTGATGCTGCTGTTCCTGCTGGCGATGCCCGAGCCGGTGACGAAGCTCGCGGCCGCGTGGGCAACGGCGGCGCTGGTTTTCTGGATCGGCGCCAAGACGCTTTACAACCTGGTGACGGGTTGGTTCCAGCTGATGGAGGAGGTGAAGGTGGCCACCACCTTCGAGGAGGTGCGGGAGGCGGGAGAGAAGTACGGCCGGTTGTTCTCGCGAGAGGCGGCCCAAGCATTCGCCATGATCGCGATGGCGGTGCTGACGCACACGGCGAAGGGGTTCGCGGAGCAGGTGGGGACGCTGCCGGGTTCCGCGCAGGTGTCG
>JAFGNZ010000199.1 GCA_016926755.1 Myxococcaceae bacterium
AGCTCTACCAGTCGCGGAGGGTGTCGCCTCATGCCCCTCAGCATACCATCCCGACTACGTTCAGAAACTTATCGAACGGTCCACTAGCCCACCAGCTTCTGGCCACCGGCCCCGCTCGAGAAGGGCCCGGGCCGATCGAGCGCCGCCTCGACCTCCACGTTCATCTGCTCCAGCGACTGCTCCACGCGCATGGAAGAGCGCCGAATCTAATTGATCTCGCCGTTCTCCATGGCCTTCATCTTGCCGCGCAGCCAGCCCAGGTACTTGTACGTGCTCGAGTACACGGAGAGGACGAGGGGTGGACCCATTGTGGACTTTGCAATCCCCACAAGCTCCAAGGCCCCTCTCCTCTCACGGAAACAGGGGCCACCGCTGTCACCTCTGGTGACGTAGGAACCCCTCTTCCTGATCAGGCCCGGCTTCTCGCCCCTGTAGCTGGGGGCGACTTCCAAGGGCCTTCCAACGTGGAAGGTCGAGCCATCCACCTTGATGGACAGGACTTCATTCTCGCCATAACGACGGTCCTTCTCGGGCTCGCCCATGGCTTCCGAGACAGGGCCATAGCCCACCAGAATGACCTTGTCGCCCACTCTGACCGGCGTTTCCGCCAGACGGGCATACTCCACCGCGCCTTGCAGCGGCTCATCCAAGAGGATCAAGGCGACATCCGCGTCGCTGAACTCCGTGTCCTTCCTCTTCCCCGATGCCCCCTCCGACTCCCTGTAGATGATCTTCATGTCGTCATGTGGATAGACCTTCCCTGGAAAGGGCCCCCTCTCTCGCGCCAGCATCTCCGCGCCTTCGCTTGATGTATCTCCCCTGGCAGGCATGTATGAAGACAATGTGACGGTCGCTGCCCTCGCGCATGTCGATGCATCTGTGATGCTCGTATCGCTGGCTTCGGGCGGAACTGGCTTCCGCTCATCACACACGCAATGGCCTGCGGTGAGGACGAGACGTCGATGAATGATCACACCGCTACATGTCCTGTCCTTCTCGCCCTGTCCTGGAACGGGAAAGGAGGTCCTGACCTTGACGGCCGACCGATAACGGTTCCGATGATCAATTCTGCTCTCGGACACAGCCGGAACCACCTCGCCGAGTTCCATCTGCACGGGGACATAGTCTCGGGTTGGCGTCAGGCCGGGCGCGCTCGCCGAGCACGCGCCGCCTGCCATCGCCATGACAATCACCACACCCGCGACAGAGCGACGAGGCAGGGCATGAACCATTTGTTCTCTCCTGGGTTCCAGGCCGCAGCAGCTAATCACGATGCCTGGACGGCTTGACACTCCGCACTCGCTGAATCCCGCCGCGCACCCAGGCCCGATGGGTGTAGGTGCTCGTGAAGGTTGATCCCGCGCCAAGGTTCCTGCTCGATATCCCCACGAGCTCACTGCCTACGACACCTTCTCGCAGGCAGGGACCTCCGCTATCGCCTTTGTAGAGGCTCCTCCGTTCCTGCGCGATACGCCCCCGATCGCCACCGTCCACAGGGAACTCCGTGACGTTGTTCACACTGAAGCGTCGGCGGGTGTCGTACACATGGGCGATCTCATCAAAGCCATAGCCAACAATGCGGATATCTTCCCCTGATTGAACCTCATGATTCGACAATGGAACGGCTCGAAGGTCCGCGTCCAGCGCGCCTCTCAGTTCCACGAGCGCGAGATCCGCACGGCTCGATAGAACCTCACCCCGGTCACCGAGAAGGATCTTGAGGTCCGGGTGGGGATACACCACCCCTTGATAGACGCTCCTCAGTGAGGCGGCCTCATCCTCTACCCCCTCCACGGGCTCGTAGAGGATCGTCTCCACCGTTGCGGTCCTGGCGCAGGAGGCTCCATCAATGAGGTGCCCTCCCCCCCCCTCGTGGGGCGCGGCCTTCCTCCGCCCACATACGCAGTGCCCCGCGGTGAGGATGAGGCGCCGGTCGACGATGACGCCGCTGCATTGCCCTATCCCCTCCTCCTTGATCTCGCTCGTGACGATGACGGTGGATGCATACCGGTTTCCGAAGTCCAGCGTGCCTGGCTGCCTGGAGGCGTGGCGTTCAATGAACAAGGGCTCTCCTTCGCTCAAAGCGGTGGAGCCACCATCACCTCTCTCATCGTTCGAGGCATGGAGCGGTTGTAGAGCGGGCTTCGCCGCACGCCCCTCGCATCCATCGCAGCCGGAAGTCAGCGCGATCACCAGACCGAGCGCGCCCAGCCATCGTCGGAAGAAAATTCCAGACAAGAGTGGTCACCCTACCTGTTCAAGTTCCAAGTTCAGAAGCGTTAGTCGCTCCCTGAAGCATCCCCTCATTTTGCGGGCAGGCGTGCAAGCCCCAGCAACCAGTCGGTTTGCTCGACCATCAACCAACCTGCTCGGTAACAGCAGGCGAGCCTGGAGGCGTGAGCGCGCTATGGGCTCCACTTCACATGTCCAACGTCCGCGTCACGGTGGCCCAGCTCGGAGGGTAGAGTGCGCGTGTCGGACGACCCAGCTCGGTCCTGGGGACGCGCGTCGGACAGCTCCAACTCGGCCCGGTGGAGACGCGCGCGTCGGGCTGCGCCAGCTCGGGCCGGTGGAGCGCGCCAGGAGGCGCGCGGCGGCCTCCCTCAGCGCGGAGTGACGCGCCCGCCGATCTCCGGGGAGCGCTCATACATGCGCAGGAGCGCATTCTCTCAGGAGTGTCTCGCAGTCGCTCATGCGTTCGCTTCGGAAGCACTCGCGTCCCTTCCGACGCACCGGCACGCGGCTTCGGGCTCCCATCTCCCCATTCCCAGGAGTGCGCCCGCTGAAACCACCCTCGGGAACAGGGTGGCATCCGGCTTGCTGATGCCCTCGCGCAGGTCCAACACGGACCGTGTCCCATCAGGGGGAGAAAGACATGCAAGCAAATCGCACGTGCGGATGGATGGCCTCTTTGACGCTGCTGCTCCCGGTGAGCGCGGCCCATGCCCAGGCTCCCAGTGAGCTGGTGGTGAATGGCGGCTTCGAGTCGCCCGCTCTGGGAGCTGGCTCGTGGAATGTCCTCCAGTCCATCAGCGGCTGGACGACCTCGAGCGGCTGCGGCATCGAGCTCCAGAACCATGTGGCCGGCTCGCCGCTGGAGGGCGCGCAGCACGTGGAGCTCGACTCGCACTGCCCCACCACGATCTTCCAGAACCTCAATACCGTGGCAGGCCGCTCCTACCTGCTCTCCTTCGGCTACTCCCCCCGGCCGGGCGTCGTGGACAACCGGATCCGCGCCTACTGGGGTGAGCAGTGGGTGGGGGAGCTGAACGCCAACGGCTCGGGCCTCGCGGATACGAGCTGGCAGCACGTCACCATGCGAGTCACGGCCCCAGGCAGCAGCACCCGTCTCCTCTTCGCGGACACCAGCTGGGCGGATTCCGTGGGCGGGTACATTGATGCGGTGAGCGTCACCGACGCGTGCCTGGCGGACCCTGGGCTGCCCACGCTGGTGCTCCATGGAGCCAGCGAGATGACGCTGGAGTGCGGCGTGGACACCTGGGTGGACCCCGGCGCGCAAGCGTCGGATGCGTGCGGCCCGCTGCGGGTGCACAAGTACAACTCCGGGGATGATGACGGTGATGGCGTGCCGGGCGCCCAGGATCCGGATGACTACGGGCCGGGCCCGCGCACGTCGGCCGAGGGGACGTACTCGGTGCAGTACATCGCGTGGACTCCGATGGGGAACACGGTCAGCGCCATCCGCACGGTGCATGTGGATGACCGGACGCCGCCGACGCTGGCGCTCCGGGGAGCCGCCCGGATGACGCACACGTGCGGCAGCGGATGGGTGGACCCTGGGGTGGAGGCCATGGACGCCTGCTACGGCAACGTGGCGCCCCAGGTGAAGGTGATGGGTTCCGTGAACGGGTGGGTCGCGGGCTCGTACACGCTGACGTACACGCTGGCGGACAGTGGGGACAATACCGCGGTGCCGGTGACGCGCACCGTGGACGTCGTCAACTGCCCCTGGTAGGGCCCCCTGCTCCCGGCGCGTCCAGGCCCAGACGAAGCGCTGAGCCTGGACGCCTGGTGCCGTCCGATATGACGGGCTCAGGGCCTGAGCTTCCGTTCCTTCTTCCGCCGGGAGTAGGTTTCTCTCCCGGTGCGCCAGGAGCACGCTGACCCAGAGGGGGGCAACATGGAGAATGTCACTCAAGGGAGGGATGGCTCCTCCATGAAGAACGTCGTGCTCGGGTACCTCCCGAACGGGCTCCGGCTGGAGCTGATCGTGGGGAGTGATCCCGGAGATGCCGATATCGCCGTCTGCTCGTCCGATGAGTTGGGGAATCGAGGACCGCTCAATCAGGAGGTCCTTCGCGCCGTCGGCTTTGACGTTGAGCAGCTGCCCAGTGTCTTTCGTCCCCCCGCGACGCTCATCCGGACCAGCCGCATGCCCGTCCTGGTCGTCCAGACCAAGCTGAACAACAGGACGGTGCCCAGGCTCGTTCAGTCGAGCCTCCAGGAGGGGCTGGCGCGGTTGCGGGACGTGGGCCCGCGAGGACGCGTGTGGCTGCCCTTGATTGGAACCGGTGCGGGCGGCATCCCCCTGCTTGAGAGCGCGGAGGTGCTGGTCGAAGTCCTCTCATCCTGGGAGCGCGGCACCACCGCGGTGGTCCAATTGGCGGCTCCGGACGAGAAGGTGGCCCAGGAGCTGGTGGAGCGGTGGCGCGGAAGGTGGCCTCTCGAGCCCCCAGCTTCAGAGAAGAGTCCGGCTCCCGAGCCGCTCGTCCTGGCGCTGGGACCGGAGGACGCGGAGCTCCACGTCTCGCGTGCGCTGCGAGCGGCGCGCATCCTCTCGTACGGCAATCCCGTCACGGCGCTTCACGTCCTTGTCGCGATCGTCAGCCTGGCAGAGACCGCGAGGTCAGAAGCCTTCTCCCAGCTTCGGTCGCTCATCCAGCTCGAGCCCGACACCCACGTTGGAGGCTTCAGCGTCCCCGAGACTGGTGAGCCGGTCGATCCCCTGACCCTGGGAGAAGAGCTGCGTCGTTGGCTGGCGTGGGCCCAGGCCCGCTCCGGCCCCGGCAAGCGGCTTCGGCTCTGGGGGAGGGATCTCGTGACGGCCGCGCTCCTCTGCCAGGACGAGGAGCTCGCGACCCGGCTCAAGGACACCTCCACGCCGCTGGAGGACGTGCGGGATCGCTGGTTCGAATATGTCACCCGCGAACAGGACAGCCAGGAGCACATGGACTGGAAGGCGTGGTGGGAGGCCGCCGGGGTGCCGCTGCCCGGTCCCCGCCGCGCGGGCTACAGCACCGAGACGGATGAGGGCGAGGACAAGCTCGGAGTCGAAGCAGAGGCCGCGGCCTTCGCGCGCCTCATCCTGGACGAGCAGGTCACTCCGCCGCTCTCCATCGGGTTGCTCGGGGACTGGGGCTCCGGCAAGTCCTTCTTCATCGAGCAGATCAAGGATCAGGTCGCGAAGCTGCGGGGGCGGCCCGGGCTCTACGAGCATGTCGTCGAGATCGAGTTCAACGCCTGGCATGCCTCGGACGCGAACCTCTGGGCCAGCCTGGTGACGTCCATCTTCGACGAGATCTGGCAGAAGGTGGCCGTCGAGGGAACAAAGGCGGATCCGGCGGTGGCCCGGCAGAAGCTCCTGCAGGAGCTGGAGCAAGCCGGAGGGGCTGTCCACGAGGCCGAGGGGCAGGTGGCGCTCGCTCGCGCGGCCCTGGAGGAGGCCGAGAAGGATCTCGAGAAGCGACGCGACGAGCTCGCCTGGAGCCGCTACGTCAAGTCGGTCACGGTCGAGGGCCTCCAGGAGATCGCCCGGCGGGCGGGGTGGCAGGAGCCGCTCCAGCTCATCAACGACGTCGAGGGCGCGCGGCGCAGGCTCACCCAGTCCGGCGAGCGACTCCGCCTCATGGTGACGTCCATGGTGGAGCGGCCTGGCATGACCGTGGCCCTACCCCTCGTCGTCGTCGGGGGGGTGGTGGCCCTGGCCCTGTGGGGCCTCCAGCAGGTGGAGCTGCAACCCGCGCTGGCCCGGCTCACCCGGCTCATCGCGGCGTTGGCGGGCGGGCTCGCCGCCCTGGTCACGCCGCTCAAGGCGGCCAGCGCCAAGGTGGAGAAGCTGGTGGAGAGCCTCGGGAAGATCGAGGACGACTATGATCAGGCGCTCGAGGAGGCCAGGAAGGACCCCAAGACCGCCGGCACCGCCTCCCGTGTCGCCACGGCGCGGCGCGAGCTGGAGAGCGCCGAGGCGACCGTCATCGCCGCGCGCACGCACCTGGCCGAACTCCAGAACCAGCTCGCCGCGCTCGATCCGGGCCGGCGGCTCGGGGCCTTCTTGCAGGAGCGCGTCCAGTCCACGCAGTACCGGTCCCAGCAGGGGATCATCTCCCTGGTCCACAAGGACTTCCTGCAGCTCTCCAAGCGCATGAAGGACTGGAGGCAGGAGCGGGCTCGGCTGCAGGCCGCGAACACGCCCCCGGCGTCCTCGGACATCAAGCCCTTCGATCGCATCATCATCTATGTCGATGACCTCGATCGGTGCCGGCCGGACCACGTCGTCCACATGCTGGAGGCCGTGCACCTGCTGCTCGCGCTCGATCTGTTCGTCGTCGTGGTGGCGGTGGACTCCCGCTGGCTCATGCGGGCCCTGCAAGTGCACTACAAGGACCTGCTCACCGCGCTCGACGGTGATGGAGACGATGAAGACCTGCGGTCCTCGACCGCGCAGAACTACCTGGAGAAGATCTTCCAGGTGACCTACGCGCTGGCTCCCATGGACCCGCTCAAGTTCAAGGGCTACGTGGACTACCTCGCGGGCTCGGAGGCGGCTCCTGTCACTCCAGCGGCGCCCGAGGGGAGCGGGACTCCGGAGCCAGGAGCCACGCAGCCTCGGGATGAGAGGGCCGCCACGGCGACTCCTCCACCGGGGCCGGCGGGCACTCCCGGGGCCAGGCCTTCGGGAGCGGCCGCCGCCGCTGGGACCGAGCCAGGAGTCACTCAGCGCCAGCCCCCGGAGGGCCCTCCCCCGCGCACCCAGGCTCGCTTGCCTCCCCTCTATGCGGTGCGCATCAGCGCGGAGGAGCGGAGGTTCCTCTACGAGCTCGGGCCCTTGTTGCCCACCCCCCGGATCGCCAAGCGGCTGGTGAACGTGTACCGGCTCATCAAGGCCGCGAAGAGCGCGGAGCAGCTCGCGAAGTACGAGCAGGAAGGACGCTATCGCTCCTGCCTGCTCATGCTCGCGATCCTCCTGGGCCGGCCCGCAATCTCGGCGGAGCTCTTCCGCTCGCTGCATGAGCGGCGCCCGCCCTTCGACAAGGGCGAGGAGAAGATGGTCGATGCCGTGCGGCGGCGCGCCCCCCAGGAGCCCCCCAGCGCCTCGGACACCGAGGGCGCGCAGTGGGCGTCCCTGCTTCGGGAGCTCGAGCGCCTGGGCGGGACCTTCTCGGTGGGGGCGTGCGCTCGCGAGGCGTACGAGGTGGCGCGCTACTCGCTGGTCACGGGGCGTGACTGGCACACCTGGAGCCAGGAGGCCTCAGGTGCTGAGTCTGCCGCGCTGGCTCAGCAGCGTTCCGCGAAGTAGGGGCCCGGACTCACTCACCTTCCGCCCGACGCGGCCCCTCGGCATGAGTCAGGCCTGCCTGCGCGGCCCACTTCCCGGCCATGAGCTGGCCATGAGCGGAGCCTTCGCGACGCAGCCCCTCTCCCCGCGGCTCGCCGGAGACTTCGGGCTCCTGGCCCAGGTAGAGCGCCTCGAGCCGGGCGACGTGCGTCTCCCACCGGAAGCGCTGCTCGACGAGGGCCCGGCCGTTCGCTCCCAGCTGTCGCCGCAGGTCGGGGGACGACAGCAGCAGCCCCACGGCCCGGGCGAACTCCTCGGGCTCATCGGCGATCAGGAGGTCCTGCCCCGGGCTGCCTTGGACTCCCTGGTTGGCCACCGCCGTGGAGACCACGGGCGTCCCCACCGCCATGGCCTCCAGCACCTTGTTCTGGATTCCGGAGCCGGACTGCATGGGACAGATCGCCACCGTGGCCTTGCCGAGCAGCTCCTCCATCCGTGGGACGCGCCCCAGCACCATGATGTTGCTGCCCGGCTCGGCGAGCGCGCGCACACGGGCCGAAGGATCCACCCCGACAATCTCAAACCGGAGCTCTGGCCACTCCGGCCGGAGCAACGGCCAGACGTGGCGCGCGAACCAGCACACCGCCTCCTCATTGGGCGAATAGGCCATGTTCCCGGTGAAGATGAGCGTCGCCGGCTCTCGATCCTCCGGGCCACGGAACTGGAACTTCTCCAGGTCCACGCCGTTGGGATTCACGTGGATGCGCGAGCTTCCCAGGAACTGCCGGTCGATGGGCGAGGAGATGACCAACGAAGGGAAGTGCTGGATGACGGCCCGCTCGTAGCGGCGCGCCCGCCGGTACTCGAGGCCGTACGCCAGGCGCATCAGGCCGCGGGCCTCGTTCCTCCGCGACAGCAGGTTCAGGCTCATCGAGTCGATCAGATCCACCACGACCGCCTGCTCCCGCGCGAGCTCCCAGACGTAGGGGAGCATCCGGATGAGCGAGGTGTGGATGGCGTCGAACTTCCCCTCGGCCAGCACCGCGGCCAGGGTCCGCTTGAAGCGGGAGGAGCGGTGGTACTGCACCTGCAGCGGTCGCGGCGTGAACAGGCCCGTGCCGAGGTTCATCGCCGCCTTCCAGCGCGGCAGCGGGACGACGTGGACCTGCTCGCAGAGCCGGGTGATGGGCTCGAGATGCCAGGGGCTCACGGGCGAGTCGCTCAGGCTGACGAGCGTGAGCTGGTGTGTCCGGCTCAGGCCCTCGAGCTGATGGAAGACACGGATGCTGTCGCCCTTGGTGAGCGGGTAGGGGAAGCGAGGCGTGATGAAGCAGATTCGCAAGAAACTCCTCCTTCGGAGACGGCACCCGCGGAACATGCGGCCCTCTGCCTGACTGAGGAGAGTGTGTCTCTGCGCAAGACGGCGCACCTGTCCGAAGGCGCCTGGTCTCCCAGGGCACCTCCTCGTGAGGGGATGAACAGTGTTCGTTGGGCGAAGAGCTGCCTGCCTCCCTGGCCAGGCTGGTTCGCCCAGCTGACGATGCACACCCTGCTGCCCCTGGAGAGCCAGCCGGCGGGGAGCGCAAGGATGAGACGCGTCGAAGAGGTGGAGGCCTCGCGGAGGGCCCTGCGAGGGCGGGACATCGTCGTCTTCTCGACCGACTGGGACGGGGATCCGCTCTCGAAGGCGCACATCATGCGGCTGCTCGCCCGAGAGAACCGCATCCTCTGGGTGAACAGCATCGGCAACCGGGCACCTCGGGCCAACGCGCACGACGCCCGGCGCATCTGGAAGAAGCTCTCGCGGTTCACCCAGGGCCTCCGGGAAGTCGAGCCGAACCTCCATGTCCTCTCGCCGCTCGCGATTCCGCTGTACGGCTCGGAGGTGGTGCGCTCCACCAACCGCGTCCTGCTCGCGCTCCAGGTCAAGCGGGCGATGGCCAGGCTCGGGTTCCGGAGGGTCATCTCCTGGTCCTTCCTGCCCGCCTCGGCGCCGGTCTCGGGGACGCTGGGCGAGGAGCTGGTGGTCTACCAGTGCGTGGATGAGTTCTCGGCCTTCTCGGACACGAACGGGCGCCACATCGCCGAGCTGGAGGCGCGGCTGCTGCGCAAGGCGCACCTGTGCATCACCAGCGCCGAGCTGCTGCGCGAGAGCAAGGCGAAGGTGAACCCCAACACCGTGCTCGTGCGGCATGGCGTGGACTTCGAGCACTTCGTGAAGGCGTGCGAGCCAGCCACGCTCGTCCCCGGGGACATCGCGAAGCTGCCCAGGCCGATCCTCGGCTTCTTCGGGCTGGTGGCGGACTGGGTGGACCTCGACGTCTTCGAGGCGTGCGCCAAGGCACACCCCAAGGGCTCGGTCGTCATCCTCGGGAAGATCGCTCCGGATGTGGACGTCTCGCGGCTCCAGGCGATCCCGAACATCCACTTCCTGGGCCGCAAGCCGTATGCCGCGCTGCCGGGTTACTGCAAGGCGTTCGACGTGGCGCTGATGCCTTTCAAGTGGAACGCGCTGACGCTCAACGCCAACCCGCTCAAGGTGCGCGAGTACCTCGCCGCGGGGCTGCCGTGCGTGTCCACGCCGCTCCCGGAGGTGGAGCAGGTGGGCCTGTGCCGGCTGGCCCGGACACCCGAGGAGCATGTCCGCCAGGTGGACGCGTGCCTGAGGGAGGGCCCCGGCCCGAGCCGCGAGCGTGCGCAGCGGATCTTCCACGAGAGCTGGCAGGCGCGCGTCGAGGAGATCCGCCGGCACGTCGGCGAGACGATGTCGCGGCTGGGCAAGGCCCCCTAGAACAGCTCGGGGATGACTCCGCTGACCTCTCCCAGCTGGTTCACGTTGACGCCCACCGCGTTCATCGCCGAGAGCAGCACATTGACCGGGTGCTTGCCGCCGGCCACCACATGGCGCCCGGGCCTGAGCCCGCCTGCCCGGCCGGCCACGAGCGCGGTCATGCCCTCGGTGGAGTGAGGCTCGCGGGTGCCGCCGTTCTCCGGGCTGTAGCCGAACCCACCCTCGTGCAGGAAGACCACCGCCATGTTGTCCAGCATGCTCTTGCCACCCACGTCCGGGGTGTCCCGGAGCTTCGCCACCAGGTAGGCGAAGTGCTTCAGGTGCCAGGCGATCATCTTGGCCACATTGATATCGTTGCTGGGGTTGTGGCTGAGCTCGTGGACGTCCGTGTTGACTCCGATGAGCGGGGACGCGCTCATGAAGCACTGGAGGAACGTGAACATCAGCGTGGACACCCGCGTGGCGTTGCACGCGAAGCCCATGTGGACGAGATCGCAATACAGCCGGGCGCGAGCCTCTTCCTCGGAGTAGACCGCGCCGATGGCCGGCTCGCGCGGCGTCGGGAGCTTCTTGCACGCGGCGCCCGCCCCCGTGGTCTGCTCGGCCAGCGCGCGCTCCAGGTTCCGGATCTCCTCGAAGTGCCGCTCGAGGCGCTCGCGGTCCGCTGCCCCCACCTGCCCGAGCAGCTGGTTCGCGCGGGGCAACACCAGATCCAGCACGCTCCGCCTGCGCTTCAGGCGCGCCAGCTCCTCGGGAGAGGCGCTCCCCAGCCCTGGCAACGAGAAGAGCTTGTCGTAGGCGACCTGCAGGTTGGCGATCGGATCGACGGGGGTGATCGAGCCGTTGGCGAGCCGCCGGTAGGAGATGCGGGACTTGTGGGTGCCGTCCGGGTCCCGGTAGCTCCTGGGCTGCACCCGGTAGCCGAAGGCCGAGCAGCCCAGCGCCTCCGCCGCGACTTGATCGGCGGTGGGCCCCTTCATGGCGTTGTTCGAGGTCCGCATCCCGCTCAGCAGGGGCACGTGGGCGTTCGTGTGGAACAGCCCATTCCAGCCGGCAGGTGGCGGGGCGGCTCCCCCTCCCGTGGCGGGAACGCGCAGCCCCGAGACGACTGTGATCTCCGACTTCACCGGGGAGCCGTCTCCAGGCTTGTTGAACTCCGCGAGCCCGAAGGGAGCCAGCGCCACCTTGAGATCATAGTTGCTGGAGCCATGGGGCGCGTTGGGGATGTAGGTGGCCGTCGGGCCGGCCCCGTCTCCGGCGCCCAGGGACTGGCCACCGAAGCACAGCAGGAAGCGGGTGGGAGACAGCGAGCCGGTCGCGGCCAGTGCGTCCCTGGAGCCGATCATGGCCTCCAGCATGGGGAGCCCCACCGCCGCGCCCGCGGCGCCGCGCAGCACCGTGCGGCGTGAGAGTTTGAAGGACTTCATGATTTCACTCCTTGGCTTGTTGGGTTCGGGCCATCACTGCGCGAGCCGGCGGCTGAACGCCGGGTCGCTCACAAGGGCCAGGATGAGCTCGTCAAAGCGGTGTCCGCTCCCGCGGAAGGCGGCGATGACTCGATCGAGGTACGGACGGTCCTGCCCCGCTTCCCGGCGCCCCATGGCGAACCGGTAGAGCTGCGTGGCGGCGCACGCATCCAGCCGCTCACCGCCGAGCAGCAGCTCCGTGAGCTCGGAGGGGCCATGGAAGGTCCCCACGCCCGGGATCTCTCCGTTGCCAGCAATGGGCGTCTGGCAGGCCGGCAGGTCCGAGTTCGAGCCCGCGGACTTGGGCTCCATCGTCCGGAACCGCCCGGAGCCGTCATAGTTCTCCAGGCCGAAGCCGATGGGGTCCATCAGCTGGTGACAGCCCGCGCAGAGGCCCACCTCGCTGTGCGCCGCGTACCGCTCCACCTTGCAGTTCGTCGTCGAGGAGGTGGGTGGCTTGTCGAGGACCACTCCGGGCGGGAGGGTGGCGGGATCGGGCTTGGGGATGTCCGTGCAGAACAGGCGGCTCTGGACGAACTTGCCTCGCAGCGTGGGGCTCGTGTCGCCATAGTGGGCCCCGTTCGACAGCACCGCGCCGTGCGACAGGATGCCTCGGCGGCCGCTGGTGCCGTAGGGCACCCACTTCGAGGTGCCGGCCGGGGGAGAGGCCAGGCCGTAGTGCTCGGCGAGCAAGGCATCCACGTAGGTCTCGTTGGAGCGGAACAGGTCGAGCCACGGCCGCTGCTCGTCGAGCAACACGCGCTGCACGAGGGCCCGTGTCTCGGTGCGCAGCCTGGAGGCCAGCTCCGCGCTCTGCGGGAGCACTTCGTAGCTCAGCCAGAGCGCGTGGAAGCGCTGGATGGCCTCCGCCGCGCGCGGATCCGAGAGCATGCGCTGGGCGGCGGCACGCACCTGCTCGGGCGTCCGGAGCTTGCCCGCCGCGGCCTGATCAAGCAGGGCCTCATCCGGCGGAGCCTGCCAGAGGAAGTACGCCAGCCGGCTCGCCACCTCGAAGTCCGTGAGCCGGAGGACTCCGGGGTGCTCGGGATCGGGCGTCCCCCGCTCGACACGGTAGAGGAACTCGGTGTCCTGGAGCAGCGCACGGATCACCACGTCCACGGCGGCATGGAAGTCGTTGGCCTCGCTCGCGGCCTGGAGCGCGTCGTCGAGCGTATCCAGCTCGCTGGCCGACAGGGGCCTGCGGAGCGCCTGGCGCCCGAAGCGCTGAATGAAGGCGCGGAGGCACTCGGCATCCGCCGCCCCCTGGGGCGTGCAGCCCACGAGCTGGCTCCGCCGCTGCGGATCCGCGAGCGCTCGCTCCGAGGCTCGCTCCGCCAGCCGCTCGGCCGCGAGGACGACCTGCTGCCACTGCTCCTGGGTGGAGAAGTCGTTGTCGAAGGGCGTCGTCGCGTCCGCCGGAAGTTCCTGCACGTCGGCCTCGGTGAGCACGTCACCGAGCAACGCACGGATCGTGTTGGCGTACTCACGCTGCGTCAGCCGGCGTGGCCCCGAGCGGCCCGCGCCCAGCTCCTGCGAGGGGCCCGGTCCGTCCGGCGAGGTGCCCGGTCCGCCCGTTGAGGGACTCTGTCCGTCCGACGGCCCCGGCCCGGAACCTGCTCCATCTGGATCCGGCTGCGCCGAGCCAGAGCAGCCGGCTGCAACACAGAGCGCCATGAGAATCAGAAGCCGCATCGCTCACTCCTTCCAAACCCGCCGCGCTCATCGAACGCGCAAGTCGTTGAATATTTGACGCTGCAACTGGCTATTCCCGCGGGCATTCCTGGGCGTGAGCGCCGCGGCATGAGCTCGCTCGAGGAGCAAGCGGGACAGCCGCCGGTTGGCCTGCTCAGCGCAGGGTGAGCTTCACGCAGCGGGCGCTATCGCCAGAACCCGTATGCGCGGCCACGGTGCCCTCGGAGAGGAGCGTGGAGGATCCGACGATGAGTGCTCCCGGCTCCGCGCGGATCGCCAGATCCTTCACAGAGGGAGGACGCTGTCGCTGTTCGCCAGGCGTAGGCATCCCTAGCGTGCTCCCCGCGCACCCATTGAGGCGCCATGCTCCACGCACTCCTCTGCTCCCTGCTGGCCGCCAACCCCGAGGGAGCTCCCCCGCTCGAGCTGGAGACGCTCCTGGCAGAGGTGGCCTCGAATGCTCCCCAGCTCCGCGCCCAGCAGGCCGCAATGGAGGTAGCCCGCGCGCGCGTGGGCGTGGAGGGTGCCTGGGAGGATCCCACCGTGGAGCTGATGGCCGAAGACATTCCTCTCCGAGGAGGCGAGGAGGCCCCCACGCCCATGCTCACCTGGCGCCTGACCCAGCCCCTCAATGTCTTCGGCCGACGGAGGCTGGCGAAGGACGCCGCGCTCGCGCAGGCCCGAACCGAGCAAGCCCGGACGCGCCGGGTGGACTGGGACGCGCGCGCCCAGGCGCTGGAGGCCTTCCTGGAGCTGTGGATGAACCAGCGGATGCGCGCCCTGCTGGACGAGCAGCTCGTCACCCTGGAGCGGATGAAGGCGGCCGCCAAGGCCCGCTACGTCGCCGGGATGATGATGGGCCACCACGACTTCCTGCGCGCCGAGGCGGAGCTGGCCACGATGCGGGCGGAGAAGATCGCGCTGGAGAGCGAACGCGAAGCCATGGTGACCCTGCTCAACGCGCTGCGGGGCCGGCCCCTGGAGGAGCCAATGGGCGAGCCGGTGCTGCCCGAGCGCGCGCCGCTGCCGGAGGTGACGCCGCTGCTCGAGCGCGCGGATGAGCGCCCCGAGGTGGAGGCGATGCGGTGGATGCGCGCGGAGATGGAGGCCCGTCAGGGCCTGGCGAAGCGGATGTACCTGCCCATGCCCATGGTGGCCGGCTTCTACCAGCAGCGCCTGGGAGAGATGCCGGACTCGGTGGGCGGCATCGTCGGCCTCACCGTCCCGCTGTGGTGGTTCGACCGGCAGGCCCATGAGGTGCGCATGGCCGAGGCCATGGTGACGCGCGCACAGCGGGATTTGGAGGCCATGCAGGTGATGGCCCGGGCGGACCTGCGCATGGCGTGGAGCCGAGCACGCGCGGCGGACCTCGCGCTCCAGGCGCTGGAGGAGACGGCGCTGCCGCGCATGCGCGAGACGGTGGCCTCGAGCGAGGCCGCCTACAGCAGCGGCTCGGGAGACTTCCTGTCCCTGCTGGAGGCCGTCATGGCCCGGCAGCGACTGGAGGCCGAGCGCTTCCAGGCCGTGGTCCGGCGCGAGACCGCTCGCTTCGAGCTGGCACGGCTGCTGGGGTCCTCCCTGGCCTCGAACAAGGAGGAGCAGCGATGAGCTCCAGGTGGATGGCGGCCCTGCTCTTCCTCGGGGGCATGGCGGTCGCTCAGGATCCACACACCGGGCACGGGGCGCCCCCGCCTCCGAAGCAGGCTCCCGCGGCCGGCCATGAGGCCCACTCCCCCGCGGCTCCCGGGAGCATGCCCGAGGGCTACGCCGAGGTACGGGTGCCAACAGAGCGCCAGCAGCTCATCGGCCTCAAGGTGGCGAAGGCCGAGCGCGGGCGCCTCACTGGCACGGTGCGCGCCTCCGCCCTCGTCCAGGCGGATGAGACGCGCGAGGCGCACGTGCACTCCAAGCTGATGGGCTGGGTGCAGGAGCTGTTCGTCAACGCGGTGGGCCAGCAGGTGAAGAAGGGCCAACCCCTGTACTCGCTCTACTCGCAGGAGCTGTTCGCCGCCCAGCAGGAGTACCTGCGCGCGCGCGGCACCTCCCCGGAGCTGGCCGCCGCGGCGCGGGCCCGGCTGCGGCTGTGGGACGTGCCGGATGATCAGGTCCGGCGCATCGAGCGCGAAGGGCCCCAGAAGGCCATCCTCTTCCGCGCTCCCCTGGACGGCACCGTCATCGAGAAGCTGGTGGTGGCCGGGCACTACGTGGATCCGGAGATGCGCCTGTACCGCATCGCGGACCTGTCCCGCGTGTGGGTGGTGGCGGACGTGTACGAGTTCGAGGTGAACCGGCTGGACCGCAAGGGCACCGCGCGCGTGGAGGTCCAGGGCGTCCCCGAGCCCGTCCAGGCGCCCGTGGACTACATCTATCCCACGGTGGATCCGGTGAGCCGCACGGTGAAGGTGCGGCTGGTGGTCGCCAACCCGCGAGGAGTGCTGCGCCCCGGCAGCTTCGCCACCGTGGAGCTGCCCACCACGCCCACCGAGGCGCTCTGGGTGCCCGAGGAGGCCGTGGTGGACACCGGTACGCGCCAGGTCGTCTACGTGGCGCTCGGGGAGGGCCGCTTCCGGCCCACGCGGGTGAAGGTGGGGCGGCGCGCCAGCGGCAAGGTGGAGGTGCGCGAGGGGCTCTCCGAGGGGGACTCCGTCGTCGTCAGCGCCCAGTTCCTCCTGGACAGCGAGAGCCGGCTGCGAGGCGTGTCCTCTCCCGCGGGCCACGGGGGCCATTGATGTTCGAGCGCTTCGTGGAGGGGTGCGCCCGCAAGCGCGGGCTGATGGTGGCGCTCGCCCTGGCGCTGGCGGTGCTGGGCTGGCTGGCGCTGAGGGCCAGTCCCCTGGATGCCATCCCCGACCTGACCGACCCGCAGGTCATCGTCTTCACCGAGTGGATGGGCCGCGCGCCCCAGCTCGTGGAGGACCAGGTGACGTACCCGCTGGTGACGAGCTTCGTCTCCGCGCCGAAGGTGAAGGCCGTGCGTGGCTTCTCCATGTTCGGGATGAGCTTCGTGTACGTCATCTTCGAGGACGGCACGGATCCGTACTGGGCGCGCAGCCGGGTGCTGGAGTACCTGGCCAAGGTGTCCGGGCAGCTCCCCGAGGGAGTGACACCCACCCTGGGGCCGGATGCCACCGGCAGCGGCTGGGTCTTCATGTACACGCTGGAGGACCGCACTGGCCGGAATGATCTGCAGGAGCTGCGCGCCTTCCAGGACTTCACCCTGCGCTACGCGCTGGCCCAGGTGCCCGGCGTGAGCGAGGTGGCCTCGGTGGGAGGCTACGAGAAGCAGTACCAGGTGGTGGTGGATCCAGTGCGGCTGGCGGCCTACGGGGTGAGCCTGCCGGAGGTGACGCGCGCGGTGCAGGAGAGCAACCTCGACGTGGGCGGGCGCGTCATCGAATGGGGCGGGCGCGAGTACGTCTTCCGAGGCCTGGGCTACGTGAAGTCCCCGGAGGATCTGGAGCAGGTGGTGGTGAAGGTGGGCCCCGGCGGCACGCCCGTGCGCATCAGCGAGCTGGGCCGGGTGGAGGTGGGCGCGGACATCCGCCGCGGCCTGCTGGAGTGGAACGGCGAGGGCGAGACGGTGGGCGGCATCGTCGTCATGCGCACCGGAGAGAACGCGCTGGACGTCATCGACGCGGTGAAGGCGCGGCTGAAGGAGCTGGAGCCCTCCCTGCCCGAGGGGGTGAAGCTCCGCGTGGGGTACGACCGCTCGGAGCTCATCCGCGACGCGGTGTCCACCCTGCGCACGGCGCTCACCGAGGAGATGATCGTCGTGCTCCTCCTCATCGCGATCTTCCTGATGCACCTGCGCAGCGCGCTGGTGGCCATCGTCACCCTGCCGGTGGCGGTGCTCGCCTCCTTCATCGCCACGTACCTCGCCGGCGTCACCCTCAACATCATGTCCCTGGGCGGCATCATCATCGCCATTGGAGACATGGTGGACGCCACGGTGGTGATGGTGGAGAACGCCCACCGCAAGCTGGAGCGGGAGGGCGCCACCCGGCCGCGAGAGGCCATCATCATCGACGCGGCGAAGGAGCTGGCGCGCCCCATCTTCGGCTCGCTGCTCGTCATCGCGGTGAGCTTCCTGCCCGTCTTCGCCCTCCAGGCCCAGGAGGGGCGCCTGTTCCACCCGCTGGCGTACACCAAGACGTTCGCGATGACGGCGGCGGCCCTCCTCTCCGTCACCGTGGGCCCGGCGCTGATGGTGCTCTTCATCCGCGGCCGCATCCGCCCCGAGTCCGCCAACCCGATCAACCGCGCCGCCATCGCCGCCTACCGGCCGGTGCTGACGCTGGCGCTGAAGCGCCGGCCGGTGGTGCTGGGCAGCGCGCTGGTGCTGGTGCTGGCCACCGCGTGGCCCGTGTTCCGCCTCGGCTCGGAGTTCATGCCGCCGCTGGACGAGGGCTCCTTCCTCTACATGCCGGTGACGCTGCCCAACATCTCCGTGGCGGAGGCCCGGCAGGTGCTCCAGCTCCAGGACCGCGTCATCAAGTCCTTCCCGGAGGTGGCGACGGTGCTCGGGAAGGCGGGCCGGGCGGAGACGGCGACGGATCCCGCGCCGCTCTCCATGTTCGAGACGGTCATCGTCCTCAAGCCCCGAGAGCAATGGCGGCCTGGCATGACGCGCCAGAAGCTGGAGGCGGAGCTGACGAAGGCCCTGGAGCTGCCCGGCGTCCAGGGCGCGCTCACCATGCCCATCAAGGCGCGCGTGGACATGCTCACCACCGGCATCCGCACCCCGGTGGGGGTGAAGGTCTTCGGGGACGAGCTGGAGCGCATCGAGGAGCTGGGGCGCGCCATCGAGGCCCGGCTCCGCGAGGTGCCGGGCACGCGCAGCGTCTTCGCGGACCGGGAGACGCTGGGCGCCTACGTGGACTTCGTGCCGAACCGCTCGGCGCTGGCGCGCTACGGCCTGACGGTGATGGACGTGATGACGCAGGTGGAGACGGCGATCGGCGGCATGGTGGTGGACCAGACCATCGAGGGGCGCCAGCGCTTCACCATCAACGTGCGCTACCCGAGAGAGCTGCGCACCGATCTGGCCTCGCTGGAGCGGGTGCTGGTGCCGGTGGGGGCCGGCCCAGGCATGGCGAGCGGAGACGGCGCGGGCATGGCGGGGATGACGACCGGGACAGGCGGTGCGCCCCCGGAGGGGCCGTTGGCGCAGGTGCCGCTGGCGCAGCTCGGCCGCTTCGAGGTGCGCAGCGGCCCGCCGATGATCAAGGACGAGGGTGGCTCGCTGGTGGGCTACGTCTTCGTGGACACGAGCGACTCGGACCTGGGGGGCTACGTCGAGCGGGCCCGCGCCGCGGTGGCGGACCTGAAGCTGCCCACGGGCTACCGGCTCGAGTGGACGGGGCAGTACGAGTTCCTCGCGCGCATCCGCGAGCGGATGAGCTACCTCATCCCGCTCACGCTGCTGCTGGTGCTGGGGCTGCTGTACTTCGAGTTCGGCCGCCTGTCGCTCGCGCTGCTGGTGATGCTGTCGGTGCCCTTCGCCATGGTGGGGAGCTTCTGGCTGCTGTACGCGCTGGGGTTCAACACCAGCGTGGCGGTGTGGGTGGGGATGATCGCCCTCATCGGCATCGCGGCGGAGACGGCGTCGGTGATGCTCATCTACCTGGAGGAGGCCTACCAGCGGTGGCTTCGGGAGGGCCGGCTGAAGAGCTCGGCGGAGCTGGTGGCGTGCGCGCTGGAGGGCGCGGTGCTGCGCGTGCGCCCCCTGCTGATGACGGTGGGGATGAACCTGGTGGGCCTGATGCCCGTGATGCTGTCGTCGGGCACGGGCGCGGACGTCATGCGGCGCATCGCCGCGCCGATGGTGGGCGGGCTCGTGTCGCTCACGGTGCTCACCCTGGTCATCGTCCCCGCGGCGTACGTGAGCTTCCGAGCGTGGGGGTACCGGCGCCAGGCCCGCGGTGCCGGGGAGCCTCCCAAGGCAGACCGCCCCACCGAGGCCCCGCGGTAGCTGGAGGCAAAGCTAGCGCGTGACAGGCTCGCAGCCCCACCACCTAGAACGAGGCCCGAGCGGGCAGCCGGAAGAGCTCCACCAGCCGTTTCAACGTGGAGGCCTGCCCCGTGAGCTGCAGCGCGGTGGCGGACAGCTCCTCGGCGACGGCGGCGTTCTGCGTTGTCACGCTGCTCACCTGCTGCATGGCGCTGCTCACGGTGGTGACGTTCGAGGCCTGCTCGGAGGCGCCGGTGGCGACCTCCTGGACCAGCCGCGCCGTGCGGTGGATGGAGGGCACCAGCACCGAGAGCCGTTGTCCGGAGCGCTCGGCGGTGGCCACGCTGCGGGTGGCCAGGGTGGCGATCTCACTCGCTGCGGCGCGGCTGCGCTCAGCGAGCCGGCGCACCTCGGCGGCCACCACCGCGAAGCCCCGCCCGTGCTCGCCCGCGCGGGCCGCTTCGATGGAGGCGTTCAGGGAGAGGAGGTTGGTCTGATAGGCGATCTCATCGATGATCGACACGTGCTCGGCGATGGTCCGCATGGCCTGGACGGTCTCGCTCACCGCGGCGCCGCTCTCCTCGGAGTCCCTGGCACCCTGAAGGGCCATCTGCTCGGTCTCGCGAGCGTTGGCCGCCGCCTGGCGGATGGAGGCGCTCAGCTCCTCCAGGTGGGTGCTGGTCTCCTCGGTGGCACTGGCCTGCTCGCTGGTGCCCTGGGACAGGCCCTGCGAGGTGTTGGACACATGCTGCGCGGTGGCAGACAACGAGGAGGCCTCGGCCTGGAGCTGCTGGAGCACCTCGGTGAGCCGCTGGCTCATGTCATCCAGGGCCTGGAGCAGCCAGGTCAGCTCGTCACGCCCATCCACGGGGACGCGCTCGCGCAGGTCTCCTGAGGCCACGCGCGAGGCCACGCGCACGGCGCGCTCCAGGGGGCCGGTGAGCGTACGGGTGAGCAGCACGGAGACGCCGATGGCCAGGACCATCGCCAGGCCGAAGGCGGTGAGCAGCACGGCTCGGCTCACGCGGAAGGCGCTCAGGACGGAGGACTCCGCCACCCCCATCTTCTCCTGGTGGCGCTGGGACATGGCGCCCGCGGTCTGCTCCAGGGCGCGGATGGCGTCTTTGTACTGGGTGATGGCGGCGTTGCCCTCTTGCGGCGTGCGCAGCTCCCCGCGCTGGGCGGCAGCGACCACCTTGCGGAAGCCGGCCTGATAGGTGTCGAGGGCCTGCTCCATGGCGCGCACTTCCTCATGGTCGTCCGTGCCCGGCGCTCGCTTGCGCAGCGGAGACAGGGTCTGCTCGAGCTTCGCCAGCTCCTCGGCCCAGCGCTTGAGATAGTCGGCCTGGACTTGGGGTGCCCCCATGTTGAGCAGGTAGTCCTTCTCGAACCGGCGCAGGTTCAGCGACTCGGCCCGCGCGCGATCGGCGAGCGCCGAGATGCGGCCCTCTTCGTTGATCATGACATGCGTGAGGCTCGCGACGTGGGTGAGGCCCAGGTAGCCCGTGGCCGCCATGGCGACGACGAGGGACATCACCACGGCGAAGCCCGCCCCGAGCCGGGGACCGATCCGGAATTGTCTCAGCATGAGGATCCTCGAAGGAGTCACCTATTGAGTCAGCGAGAGTGACCCGGAGACAAGTCGGGTCATGCACCACATCCGGTGAGTCTCCGTGGACCCAAGCCAGAGCCACGTGCGGTGCGCTCTCACTCTGCCCGCAGGAGGCGGCGGCGTGGTTCCAGATGCTGGACCGCGAGCTGGCTGCCTGGGCCCTGCAGGCGCTGGGGCGCGAGGAGGTCCGGCTGAACTACCTGCTGACCACGACGGTGGTGGAGCAGCGAGCGATGCTGCTGTACCCGCTCTACAAGGCCGCGACGCGCCAGGCCTCGGTGCGCGCCGAGCTGGGCAAGGTCATCACCGAAGAACAGGCGCACCGGCGCGATATCGAGGAGACGTGTCTGCGGTTGCTGAAAGAGGCCCGTGTGCCTGACCTCTCCGAGCCGAAGGCCATTGAGGAGCGGCTCTTCGGCGGGCTGTTGTCGGCGTTGGAGCGCGTGGGTCAGTAGTCGATCTCCATGCGCACCTTGAGCACCGTGCCCTCGGGCAGCGGCGGCGTGGTGCGCAGGTGCACCGAGAGCGCCGTCGGCCGCCAGAAGCTCGTCTTGAGCTCGAACTTCACGCGCTCCCCGACGGCGAGCTTCCCCAGCTCGACGCCGCCCCCATCACTGGAGTGGATGAAGCCCGACACCCTCGTCGGCTGCGTCGGGGACTCGATCCACGCCGCGCAGTTGAGCATGAACCCCGCGCAGTATCGGCTCACCGAGACGTTCGCCATGCCCCCCTTCCCCAGCGTCACGTCGAAGCTCATGTTCGCCCGCGCATTCGCCCGCTTCCCCGACACGCCCAGCAGCTGGCCGCGCCTGTCCGCCATGTGCTCCATCGCTCGCGCGTAGAGCACGTCCGAGAACCCCGCCATCGCATCTCTGAAGGTCGTGGTCGCCATGGACCCGCTCCCCCTTGTTGAATGTTTCACGGGGCGAGCAATGCAACGGGAGGGCCACGGCCGCTCCGCGAGACATGCCCCTCTGGGGCCGCTCTGTCGACACGTCGAGCCAGGCCGGCCGGGCGCGCGGCCGACACGTCGAGCCCGCAGGGTTTGCACGGCGCTCCCCTCGGGCCGAAAAATCTTCGGCGGAGTTGATACATAAGAAACAGCTCTGCTTGAGAAACAGCTCTGCCTGGAAATGCGGACAAATCCTCATGCCCTCGCCACCGTGCCAGGTGTCGGAGGCGACTCGGCCCCTGGTGATTGGGAGGCCTCCGCGAGCGCCTCGATGCGCTGAAGCAGCTCCTCGATGTGCCCGCGCTCCGCACGCGCGGCGGAGGGGTTGCCCAGGTCCGAGAAGCGCAGCAGCGTGAGCTGCGCGGCCAGGTCCTCCACCAGCCCGATGCTGTGATCCAGCTCGGTGCCCGCGTGCTCGTACAGCCGGGCCAGCCGCTCCTTCACGCTCGCGGGCGCGGCGGCCAGCGCCACCTCCATCTCCTTGAGGCGCCGCTCCTGGGCCCGCAGCCGCGCGAGGAAGCGATCCAGCAGCTGGTGCTCCCGCCCCTGCTCGGCCGCCCACGCGCTCTCCGCCGACGCCTGCCGCCAGCACTCCTCCAGCCGGCCGGTGAGCTCATCCAGCCGCCGGGCCCGCTCGCTCCGGCCCTCCGTCACCGCGCACGCGACAGCCTCGCCCGGAGACAGGAGCACCGGCAGCATGAAGGGCCACAGGAAGAGGGTGAGCAGCGCCTGGCCCGCGCGCGCCGACAGGGCTCCTCCGCCCCTGCGCACGAGCACGAGCACGGCCGCCACCGCTCCGAGCACCCCGTAGGCCTCGAGAATCCAGAGCGCCGTCATCGCAGCCTCCTCAGCCCAACGCGTCAAAGCCCCAGAAGCCCAGGGCCAGGGTGAACGCCA
>JAFGNZ010000200.1 GCA_016926755.1 Myxococcaceae bacterium
GGAGAGCGGCTCGCTGTCGCTCGAGGATTCCCTCAAGGCCTTCGAGGAGGGCATCCGGCTGGTGCGCAGGGGCGAGAAGCTGCTCAACGACGCGGAGCAGCGCATCGAGCAGCTCCTGGTGGACGAGGAGGGGCGAGAGGTGGCCGCCCCGCTCCCGGCGGGGACTCGGCCCTCCCCCGCGGCGGCGCCTCGGGCCGTGGCCGCGAACAAGCCTCCCCCGGAGGACGACGTTCCCTTCTGAAGGACGCACTGCGTGGGGCCAGCATGGAGAAGCCCAGGATCATCATCGTCGATGACGACCGCGACACGCGGGAGCTGCTCGCCATCGCGCTGGAGGGGGAGGGCTTCGAGGTGACGAGCGCGGCCAACGGGCTGCGGCTGATCTCCTCGCTGAACCTGCACCGCCCCCACCTCATCCTCCTGGATGTGAACATGTCTTGGATCGATGGCTTCGAGCTGTGCAAGGCGGTGAAGAAGAACGAGAACTTCCGGGACATCCCCGTCATCTTCGTCAGCGGGCGCGGGGAGCCGGAGGATCAGCGGCGGGGGATGGAGGCTGGCGCCGCGGACTACTTCGTCAAGCCGTTGGATCTGACGCGCCTGCTGGCCCGTATTCGAGAGCTGGTCCCGGCCCCTGCGCCGGAGGAGCATTGATTTCCGTGAGCACCTTTGATCTGCAGTCCTTCCTACGGGCCCAGCATGCGCGAGTGGAGGCCCTGCTGCACGCGCGCGCGGCCCGGCTGGAGCCCGCGGGGACGCCGTCGCGGCTGGCCGAGGCCATGAGCTACTCACTGATGGCCGGAGGCAAGCGGCTGCGGCCGGTGCTGTGCCTGGCCTTCGCGGACGCCATCTCGCGGCAGAGCTCCAACTCGTCCGTGGCGGACGACGCCGCGTGCGCGCTCGAGTACATCCACACCTACTCGCTCATCCACGACGATCTGCCGTCCATGGACAACGACGATCTGCGCCGGGGGCGGCCCACCTCCCACAAGGTCTTCGGCGAGGCGCTCGCCATCCTCGCGGGGGACGCGCTCCTCACGGAGTCCTTCACCCTGGTGGCTTCGGGGCCGGAGCCGGTCCGCGTCTCGCTCTGCCGAGAGCTGGCCACGGCCGCGGGCGCGGCGGGCATGGTGGGCGGGCAGGTGCTGGACATCGCCGACGATCGGCCCGCGCAGATGGACTACCTCACGAAGATGCACGCGATGAAGACGGGCGCCCTCATCCGCGCCGCGTGCCGCATGGGCGCCCTGGCGGGCGGCGGGGGCCCGGAGGAGGTGAAGCGGGCGGACGCCTATGGCGAGGCCGTGGGCCTGGCGTTCCAGATCGCCGATGACATCCTGGACGTCACCGGGGATCCCAAGCTGATGGGCAAGCCGGTGGGCGCGGACGCCGCGGCGGGCCGCCATACCTACCCCGCCGTGATCGGGCTGGAGGCCTCGTGGATGCTGGCCGAGCGCATGGTCTCGGATGCGGTGGAGGCCGTGGCGCCGATCGAGGGAAGGGGTGGCCCGCTGGCGGTGCTCGCGCGCTACATGGTGGAGCGCAACTCGTGACGCGACTCCTCCCGGGCCTCCAGTCGCCCGCGGACGTCCGTGCCCTGCCCGAGGCGGAGCTGCCCCGGCTGTGCGAGGAGCTTCGGGAGGAGATCATCTCCATCTGCGGGCGGGTGGGAGGCCACCTGGGCGCCTCGCTCGGGGCGGTGGAGCTGGTGGTGGCGCTCCACCGGGTGTTCCACTCGCCCCAGGACGCGCTCGTCTTCGACGTGGGGCACCAGGCGTACGCGCACAAGCTGCTCTCCGGGCGGCGCGAGCGCATGGAGACGCTGCGGCAGGCGGGGGGGATCGCGCCCTTCCTGGATCCGCGGGAGAGCCCGCATGACGCGCTCGCCGCCGGGCATGCGTGCACCGCGGTGTCCGCCGCGCTGGGGATGCTCGAGGGCCGGCGCCTGCTGGGCCGCAAGGGGCGCGTGGTGGCGGTGGTGGGGGACGGCGCGCTCACCGGCGGGCTCACCTTCGAGGGCCTCAACAACGCGGGCGGGCTGCCCCTGCCGCTGGTGGTGGTGCTCAACGACAACCAGATGTCCATCTCCGCCAACGTGGGCGCCATCCCCGCGCTGCTGCGCACCCGGGAGGCGCGCTCCTTCTTCGAGGGGCTGGGCTTCACCTACCTGGGGCCCGTGGACGGGCACGAGCTGGGGGCCCTGGCGGACACGCTGCGAGAGGCGCGCGCCTCGCTCCGGCCCGTGGTGGTGCATGCGCTGACGCAGAAGGGGCGAGGGTTCCCTCCCGCGGAGGCGGACACGCAGACGCGTGGCCACGCCATGGGGCCCTACGAGTGGCGAGATGGGAAGCTGGTGCGCTCGCGCGGAGGCCAGCGCACCTTCAGCGAGGCCTTCGCCACCGCGCTGGAGGAGGTGATGGCGCGAGACTCGCGCGTGGTGGCGGTATCGCCGGCCATGCTGGAGGGCTCCGCGCTGGTGGGGCTGAAGGCCCGCTACCCGGAGCGCGTCCACGACGTGGGCATCGCCGAGCAGCACGCGGTGACCTTCTGCGCGGGCCTGGCCGCCATGGGGGCGCGGCCCGTGTGCGCCATCTACTCCACCTTCCTCCAGCGCGCGTTCGATCAGGTGATCCATGACGTGTGTCTGCCCGGGCTGCCGGTCGTCTTCGCGGTGGATCGGGCGGGGCTGGTGGGCGCGGATGGGGCCACGCACCAGGGCACCTATGACATCTCCTCGCTGCGCGCCTTGCCGGGGCTGGCGCTGATGGCGCCGGTGGTGGGCGAGGACATGGCTCCCATGCTGGCGAGCGCGCTCGCGGCGACGGGGCCCACCGTCATCCGCTTCCCCCGCGGCACCCTGTCTCCGGTGCCGCCCGAGCTGGATCCGGGCGTGGCGCCCATCCAGGGGGCGCGCTGGCTGTTGCGGGCGGAGGCGCCGCGCCTCACCCTGGTGACGCTGGGGCCGCTGGGCCTGGCAGCGCTGGCGGCCGCGAAGGCGGAGCACGGGTGGAGCGTGCTGGACGCGCGCTGCGTGAGCCCGCTGGACGCGCCGGCGCTGCTGGAGGCCGCGGCGTGCGGGCACGTGGTGGTGGTGGAGGAGGGGACGACGCGGGGAGGCCTGGGGAGCGCGGTGCTGGAGCTGTACGCGGCGCACGGGTGCTCCGCGCGCGTGCGGCTGATGGGGATGCCGGACACCTTCGTGCCGCATGGGGACGCGCGGGTGCAGCGCGCGCAGCTGGGGCTGGACAGCGAGGGGATGCGGCGCGCGGGCCGGGAGCTCTTGGGAGCGGGCCGGTGAAGCCGCGCAAGGAGCGCCTGGACGTGCTGTTGGTGGAGCGGGGGCTGGCCGAGTCCCGCGCCAAGGCCCAGGCGCTCATCCTCGCGGGGCAGGTGGTGGTGGGCGACCAGCGGGTGGACAAGCCCGGCGCGCAGGTGCCCGTGGAAGCGGAGCTGCGCCTCAAGGGCGAGGTGCTGCCCTATGTGTCGCGCGGGGGGCTCAAGCTCAAGGCGGCGATAGATCGCTTCGGGTTGGTGGTGCGCGGCAAGGTGGGGGCGGACATCGGCGCCAGCACGGGCGGCTTCACGGACTGCCTGCTGCAGGAGGGCGCCGTGCGCGTGCACGCCATCGACGTGGGCTACGGTCAGCTCCACGAGAAGCTGCGGACGGATCCGCGCGTGCGCTCGCGCGAGCGCGTCAACGCGCGCTACCTCACCGCCGAGGATCTCCCGGAGAAGGTGGGCGTCGCCGTCATCGACGTGAGCTTCATCTCGCTCACCCAGGTGCTCCCGGCCGTGCTGCCGTTCCTGGAGCCCGGCGGGCTGCTGGTGGCCCTGGTGAAGCCCCAGTTCGAGGTGGGGCGGGAGCGGATCGGCAAGGGTGGGGTGGTGCGGGACGCCGCCGCGCGGCAGGAGGCCATCGACGCGGTGGTGGCGTTTGCTCGCGAGCAGGGGCTCACGGTGCGCGGGGTGATGGACTCGCCCGTGCCCGGGCCCGCCGGCAACGTGGAAGCGCTGCTCGTCGCCGACAAGCCTTGAGGGGAGCGGTGGGCTAGAATTCCGGCATGCGCTCGTACAAGCCCGCCTGCGTGCGCGTGGTGGCTCGGGATGCGCGGGGAAACGGCGGCTGCACGGGCGGGAGCCGGAGACAGCGCATGTTCCGGCTCTTCGAGCCCCGCCTCACCCGCCGTGCGCCTCGTCGAGCGTGGGCCTATGGCGTGACGGGGAGCACCTTGCGGTACTCGGCCGGCGGCAGCGGGCGCACGAGGGCGGAGCCCACCCGCAGCCAGAGCGTGCCGGAGTCGTCCATCGCGGCGGAGATGCTGCCGGAGTTGATCTGGTAGCGGTAGAGCTCGCCATTGGCGGGATCATCCGTGGCGACGATCTCCAGCGGCTGCGGCGCCGGCGCGCCCTCCTGGGCGACCGGGCCGTTCAGGAGGTAGAAGGCCAGCGGGTTCTTGGCGCCGCCGGAGTGCACCTGGTGCACCACCAGCCCGCCCTCCGGGCTCAGCGAGACTCCGCCCTTGTTCGTCACCGAGCCGTTGGCCGTGTCGAGGAACCAGACGTGCTGCGGGGCGATAACCGCCAGCCGGGTGCCGGCGCGGTAGGGCACCATGGCCACGATGGGCTGGGGCAGGATGGCGGGCTCCGTCCACTTCATGGCCGCGCCCGCGCACCCGTCGGCCTCGGTGACGCACGCGAGGAGCGTGGTGATGCCTCCCTGGCCCACGAAGGACATGTACAGCAGGCCTCCCTCCGGGCTGAAGGCGGT
The DNA here is from genome assembly GCA_016926755.1 of Myxococcaceae bacterium. GTDB lineage: Bacteria > Myxococcota > Myxococcia > Myxococcales > Myxococcaceae > Hyalangium. The sequence goes on from JAFGNZ010000200.1 coordinate 4,769, forward strand.
GGGGGGCGCCTCCGTGGCGATGGGGCCGGCGCTGGCTACCTCCTTCATGAGGAACGTGCCCAGCGTGGCTCCGCCCACCGCGGGGTTCTGCCGGCCGTAGTCCACCCGCGTCACGTAGATGTTCGCGCGGTTCGCGGGCGCGCCGTTGGTCGTGATGCTGGCGAACATGACGTCGTCCCCCCGAGGGGCGGGCGAGGTGATGAGGAAGCCCGGAGGGTAGAAGGGCTGAGGCCACTTGTTGGCGCCGTTCTCGTGGCTGATGCGGCGCACCTCCTTGTCCAAGCCGCCCCCGCCGGCGTCATAGATGATGGCGTCCCCATCAGGCCCCACGGCCAGGAGGTCCAGCGGGGTGTTCACCGTCGCGGTGATCGCCAGCTCCGCGGCGACATTCACGGCAATGGCGCCCCCATCGGGCGTCCACACCCAGCGCTTGCCCGAGACGGGGTGCTTCGGGGTGATGACGGTGCCCGGCGTGCAGAGGAACGGCATCCTGGCTTCCTTGAGCACCCCTCCGCTCTTGTTGACGTGGTAGAGCTTGGGCGCGCCACCCTCGCTCGGATCATTGCCGCACCCGAGGAAGGTGATCTCCGGGAGGGCGCCCTCGGTGACGAAGTTGTCCGGCACCACTTGGAAGCCGTTGGGCAGCTCCACCACCTCTTCGGCCGGGAAGAACGTGGCCGCCTGAGGCTGGGAGTCGCTCTGGCGCCCGTCGCTGCACACCACCCGCGCCTTGAGCGACAGGTGCGCGGCGATGCCCCGCGTGTACTTGATCTCGTTGTACGCCAGATCCACCGGGACGGAGCCGCCCCCGCTGTAGGGGATGGTCTTGATGAACTCTTCCCGGTCGAAGATCGACAGGCTCTGGAAGGCTTCGCAGCCCGTGGCGCCGACCTGCACCGTGAGCTTCTGCCCGGCGGTGTTGGGCTTGGGCACCGTCAGGGTGGCCTGCGGATTATCGAGCGGCTTGTTGTTGCCGCCCCCACCACAGGAGAGGGCGAGGAGCCAGAGGGGCAGGAGCGCGGAGCGCGAGAGGGCCAGGCGGGTGGAGTCCTTCATGGAGCTGGACTCTACCGCGCGAGGCCCCCTCGGATCACCGCTCCAGGATCACGAACTCCACGCGCCGGTTGAGCTCCCGCCCACGCGGGGTGAGGTTGGGGGCGATGGGGCGCGCGTCCCCGTACCCCTCCACCTCCAGACGCGACGCGTCGATCCCTGCCTTGATCAGGTGGGCCGCCACCGCCTGCGCCCGATCCTTGGAGAGCTGCAGGTTGCGCTCCGGGTTGCCCTGGTTGTCCGTGTGGCCCTCGATGCGCACGCGCTTGATGTCGTTGCGGACGATGGCGTCCACCACCTGCGCCAGCAGCGGGTAGCTGTCCGCCAGGATGACGGCCTTGCCGCTGCCGAAGTGGACCTGCTGGAGGATCTCGATCTTGTCCTCCTTCACCGTCACCAGCTTCTTCTTCGGCTCGGGCTCCAGCTCGAAGGAGAGCTCCAGGGTGGCGCCCTCGGAGACCTGGACGTCTCGCGTCTGTGCCAGGAAGCCGGGCGCGGTGACGTCCACCACGTAGCGGCCCGCGGGCACCTCCCGCTTCGTGGGCGCGGTGGCGGACTCGGAGGTGGTGAGCTCCTGGTCCTTCGCGCCCTTGAGGCGCAGGGTGGCCGCCACCGGCTTCTTCTTCGCGGTGGTGGAGAAGGTGAAGGTGGCCGGGCGGGCCACGGCCTCCAGGGTCAGCTCCACCGTGCTGGTCTGCCCCGCCGTGAGCCTCACGTCGTGCTCCACGAGCTTGTAGCCCTCCTTCTGCACGGCGATCCGCACGGGGCCGGCGGGCAGCGGGTGGGTGAGGAAGCGCCCCGTCTGCGGATCCGTCGCCACCGGAGGCAGGCCGGCGCCAGGCACCGTCACGAGGACGCCCGCGATGGGCTTGCGCGTCTGCGTGTCGAGCACCACGCCGGACACCTGGCCCGTCGGGGGCACCGCGGGGGTGTCCGAGGGACGCTCGCGCACCGTCTCGACGATCCGCGTCCCGCCGCCGCGGCTGAGCAGATCCACGGTGTAGGAGGCCCCGAAGAAGAGGTTGAAGGGCGGGGTGGCCGGGACGCCCAGGCCCACCGTGCGCGAGAGCCCGAGCTCGGCGCCCACGGTGAAGGTGACGTCACGCAGGGCGGTGATCCTGGCGCCCAGGTTGAGCGTCTTGTACGCCGCGCTGGCCGCGGAGACGAGCTCACCGTTCGGCGCGACGAGGCCCTCGCTCCCCACGCCCAGCGGGTAGGCCAGGGTGAACTCGAGGAACGGCGTCACCGCCGGCAGCGGCGCCTCCACCCCGAGCCCCAGGCCGAGGCGGTTGAACCGGTTGACGTTGAGCGCGTACTCCTCTGCGGCGTTCAGGCGGGTAGAGGTGACGAGCTCTCCCGTCCCGTCCAGGATCAGACCGAGGTTGCCGTGGGCGCGCAGCGGGAGCTTCGGGTTGAGCGCCCGCGCGTCATAGGTGGCGAGCACTCGGGGCGCGAAGCCGAAGGCATACCGCCCGACGTCCTGGTTGCCCACGCCCGAGAAGGACATGGCGCGCAGATCGATGCCGGCCCAGAAGCCGCGGGCCCACTGGCGCGAGCCGCGCGCGCCCAGCGTCACGTCTCCCAGCGCCTGGATCAGGTTGGGGGACGAGCGGGAGTTGGTGTTCGCCGACACGGTGTAGGCGGCGAAGAGCTCGAGGAAGTCGAGCGGTACATACGAGAGCGAGAAGGTGCCGGAGGTGCGCGTGTTCTCCGCGTCCCGCACGGGGAAGTGGGCGTTGTTGAAGTACTCACCGGTGGCGGCGAAGCGCAGCAGGCCGCGGGCCCCCAGATCCGCGCCCGCGACGCGCAGCAGCCCCACGCCGCCCACCGCGCTGGAGGTGTGGCGCAGGTTCTTCGGATCCGTCCACGCGTTGCGCAGCGTGGAGGGGCTGTGAGGCTCTCCCCCCGGCTCGAAGCGCTCCTGGGTGGAGACGACGACCGGCTCCGGGGGCGGCTGAGCGGCTGGCTGCTTGTCACTGGCAGCAGGGGCGGATTTTACTGGTGCCGAAGCGGCGGGTGCGGAAGTGGGTGGAAAGGTATTCCACTCATGGGTAGCCTGCGCATGGGCGAGGCTCGCAGTGAGGGTGGCCGTGAGGAGAGAGGCGCGCAGGAGGCGGAGCGGCAGGAAGATTCGCGGTGGACGCACGGCTGCGGAGTATACGCTTCGCGTCAACCCTCTCAATTCCTGGTACGGGTGGCCGCGAGTGGCCCGCTAGTCCACGGGCGGGTTCAACGGCATGATTCGGGACGCCAACATCATGGCTCACGCACTGAACGGCTTGGGCCCATCTCTTTCGGGGGCCGAGCGCCCCCCTGTTCGTCGAGGATCGCCTTGAGAGTCACCGTGTCGCCCGAGCAGCGCGGTCGTGTGCTGGTGATCGGTGCACGGACAGCCTGTGAGGCCCTGGCCTCGCGCCTGTCCCAGAGCGGCTTCCAGTGCGCCGTGGCCGAGGATCTCGAAGGCCTGCCGCAGGCTGGCGGCCCCCCACCGGAGGTCATCCTGCTGGCCACCGCGGCCAGGCGCGCGGCGGAGACGCTGGAGGGCATCCGCGGCAACGCGCAGCTGCGCAACCTGCCGGTGCTGGCGGACGCCTCGCGCTCGCGCTCCAGCGAGTCCATGAAGAAGCTGGCGGTGGACGGCTTCATCCACGGCTCCGAGGAGATGGTGCCGCAGCTGGAGGCGGCGCTGCGCGCCGTGCGCCTGCGGGAGATGGAGGAGCGCACCCGGCTGCGGATGGGGATGCTCCTGGAGATCACCGAGGCGGCCACCAGCTCGCTGGAGCTGGACGCCATCCTCCGCATCGCGGTGGACAAGGTGGGCCGCGTCACCGGCTCGGATCGCTGCTCGGTGGTGCTGGTGGAGGGCTCCGCCGCGGCCACGGGCACGGTGGTGGCCACGCAGGAGGATCCCTCGCTGGTGCAGCTGGAGATCGAGATCTCCCGCTACCCGGAGCTGCGCCGCGCGCTGGAGACGCGCCAGCCGGTGCTGATCGAGCGGGCGGAGAACGATCCGCTGATGGCCGAGGTGCGCCCCAACATCCTGGCGGTGGGCGTGCGCTCCGTCCTCGTGCAGCCGCTGGTGTGCCAGGACGAGCTTTTGGGCGCGCTCTTCCTGCGGCACTCGCGCATGGGCACCACCTTCGGCCGGGACGAGCAGGCCTTCGCGCAGGCGGTGGCCGCCGTGCTGGCCAACTCCATCCGCAACGCGCGCCTGCACACCGCCGTCAAGCGCAAGCGCGAGGATCTGGAGCTGGCGTACGTGGAGCGCTACCGCGAGCTGTCGGACGCCAACCGCCGCCTCAAGGAGCTCAACCGGCTCAAGGACGAGATCATCGCGGTGTGCAGCCATGATCTGCGCGCGCCGCTCCAGGTGCTGCTGGGCCACGGCCGGCTGCTGCTGGAGGGGCAGATCTCGGCGGAGCAGAAGATGTCGGTGGAGGCGATGATCCGCCAGGGCCGGAAGATCCTCGGCCTGGTCGAGTCGCTGCTGGAGAAGGGCAAGGGCGAGGCGGCGCGGCTGTCCATCGAGCCGCGCAAGCTGGACGTCTCCCTGCTGTGCAAGGAGAGCACCACCGAGCTGAACATCCTGGCCTCGCAGCGGGGCATCACGCTGCGCGCCGAGGCCTCCGAGAGCCTGATGCTCATCGGCGACGAGGTGAAGCTCCACGAGGTGCTGCAGAACCTCATCACCAACGCCATCCACCACGCGCGGGACGCGGGGCAGGTGGTGGTGCGCGCCGTCCGGCTGACGCGGCCGGATGGGGACGCGGTGAAGATCACCGTGCAGGACGACGGGCCGGGCATCCCGCCGGACGAGGTGCACCTGGTGTTCGACAGGTACCGGCACGGGCCGAAGGGCACGGGGCTGGGGCTGGCCATCTGCAAGGAGTTCGTGGAGCTGCACGGCGGGGAGATCTGGGCGGAGAACTCGCCGGAGGGCGGCTGCATCTTCGTGTTCACCCTGCCCATGGCGCGGGAGGCGCTGCGCAAGGCCCAGCCGGTGGTGGTGGCGGAGACGCAGCAGCCGCGCGTGCTGGTGGTGGAGGACGAGGCGGAGATCGCCGCGGTGCTCGCGGAGGTGCTGCGCTCGCGCTACCGCGTGGAGGTGGCGCGCGATGGGCAGGAGGGCGTGGCCAAGGCGCGCAACCTCCGGCCGGATCTGGTGGTGATGGACGTGTTCCTGCCCAAGCTGGACGGCCTGGAGGCCACGGTGGCGCTCAAGTCCTCCACGGACACGGCGCACATCCCCGTCATCCTCCTGTCGGCGCACCAGGGCGTGGCCGAGAAGGTCCGCGCGCTCAACCTGGGCGCCGTGGACTACATGAGCAAGCCCTTCAACGCCATGGAGCTGCTCAACCGCACCGAGCGCGCGCTCAAGGCCCCTCCCTCCGAGCGCGAGATCCTCAACGAGGCCGCCGCGGTGGTGCTGCGCTCGGGCAGCGATTCGGGCACCAACCTGTACGACAAGCGCGGCCTGCTGGTGAGGCTGGAGGTGGAGGTGTCCAAGAGCCGCCGCTACCACCGGCACATGAGCGTGGCGGTGCTGCGGCCGGAGCGCGCCCAGGCCGACATGCCCAAGGGCGCGGCGGAGGTGATGCGCAAGCTGCTGAGGGTGCCGGACGCGGTGGCCCACATGGGCTCCGGGGTGCTCGCCATCATGCTGCCAGAGTGCGACGTGGAGGGGGCGCGCGCCGTCCTCCACCGCCTGCTGCCGGAGCTCCAGGCCAGCACGGGCATCGTCTACCAGCAGGCGGTGGTGGACGTGAGCCAGGACAGCGATCCGGTGGACCGCATCCTGGAGAGGCTCGGCGCCCCCATCGCCGGCTGAGGGCCTGCGCGGCGGCCGCGCACGCGCTAGAATGTGAGGCAGCGTGCGCTCCTTTCGTGCCAGCCGAGCAGTGCCGCTGCTCCTCCTCGTGGGCCTGTCCGCCGCCGGCGCGCCGCCCAGGCGCCCCAGGGTGGACCGCGAGGCGATGCGGGAGGCGATCGACGCGGGGGACGAGCGCGAGGACTTCTCCTCACCCGCCAGCTACGCGCACTTCCTCCTGGCCCGGCGGCTCCACCACACCGGAGATCACCGGGGCGCGGTGGACGAGCTGCGGCTGGCGCTCGCCACGGATGAGGGCAACCCCTTCCTGCTCACCCAGCTCGGCGAGGAGTACGCCCGCCTGGGGGATCTCGCCAAGGCCGAGCACGAGCTGCGCCGCGCGGTGGAGCGCTCGCCCCGGTACTACCCGGCCCACGTGATGCTCGGGCGCGTGCTACTGGAGGCCCGGCGCTACCCCCGCGCGAAGCTGCACCTGCGCCGCGCGGTGATGCTGCGGCCCCGCGAGCCCGAGGCCTACCTCATCCTGGCCCAGCTCCACCTGGAGCTGCGGCAGGCGGATGAGGCGGTGAAGGTGGTGGAGGAGCTGGCCGCGGCCCTGCCCGGTGAGGCCTCCGGCTACAGCCGTCTGGGCCTGGCCCTGGCCGAGCGGGGCGACAAGGCCCGCGCGGAGCGGCTGCTCTCCCGCGCCGTCGAGCGCGATCCAGGGGACGTGGAGGCGTGGGTGGCGCTGGCGCGGCTGTACGAGGCCAGCGAGCGCTCCGCCGAGGCCGAGGAGGCCCTGGCCCGCGCGCTCGAGCGGGATCCCGACAACCGCGAGGTGCTGCTCTCGGCGGGGCGGCTCGCCCTCAAGCTCGGCTCCGCCACGCGGGCGCGGGCGTACTTCGACCGGCTGCTGTCGCTGACGGACGATCCGGAGCTGACGGTGCGGGTGGCCTTCGCCTTCCTCGCCTCGCGGGAGACGAGCGCCGCCGCCGAGGTGCTGGACATGGCCCGGCGAGGCCGCTCGGTGGAGCCACGCATCTCCTATTACGCGGGGCTGGTGCACGAGCGGCGGCGCCACTTCGCCGCGGCCGCGGCCGCGTACGCCGAGGTGCCCGAGTCCTCCGAGCTCTTCGACGAGGTGCGCGCCCGCCGCGCGCAGTGCCTCTCGAGGGCCGGGCAGCACGCCCAGGCGCTCGCGCTCTTCGAGCTCGCCGTGCAGGACAGCCCGGACGACGCGGGCCTGCGGGTGCAGTACGCCCGGGCCCTCGAGCGCGGGGGCGCGCCGGAGCGGGCGGAGGCCGTGCTGAAGGAGGCCCTGGCGCGCAACCCCGCGCCGGAGCTGTACGAGGCGCTCGCGGCCACCTATCACCGCCGGGGCCGCCCGGCGCAGGGGATCGCGCTGCTGCGTGAGGCCGTCGCCCGTCAGCCGCGGGATGAGGCGCTCCTCTACGCGCTGGGCGCCGCCTACGATCAGCAGGGGGACTCGGCGCAGGCCCTCGCGCGGATGCGGGGGGTGCTCCAGCTCAACGCGGACAACGCCTCGGCCATGAACTTCATTGGCTACCTGCTGGCCCTGCGGCGCGAGGAGCTCGTCGAGGCCGAGCGCCTGGTGCTGCGCGCGCTGGAGCTGCGGCCGGACACCGGCGCCTTCCTGGACTCGCTGGGCTGGGTGTACTTCCAGCGCGGCGAGTACCCGCGCGCCGTGGAAGTCCTGGAGCGGGCCACCCAGCTGGAGCCGGAGGAGCCCGTCATCCTCGAACACCTGGGAGATGCCTACCGGGAGGTGGCCCGGAGCGCGGAGGCGGCCGCCACCTGGCGCCGGGCGCTGGAGGTGCTGGCGCTGGATCCCGAGGCCGCGGACCCCCCCCAGCAGCGGGCGCAGCTCGAGCGAAAGTTGAAGAAACTGTCCACGGAGGCTGCGGGCCGCTAAGTTCACGACCCGATATGCCGCGCCACGACGAGGGCTTCTTCACCGCGAAGGATCACCTCCGGCTCTTCTGGACGCTGGACCTGCCGGACGCGCCGCGTGCCCACGTGGCGCTGGTCCACGGGTACGCCGACCACATTGGCCGCTACCGCCCCGTCACCGAGGCGCTGGTGGCGGACGGCTTCGCCGTGCACGGCTTCGACTACCGGGGGCACGGCCGGGCGGATGGGCGCCGGGGCTACTGCGGCAAGTGGCCGGACTACCTGGACGATCTGAGCGCCTTCCTGGAGCGGGTGCGCAAGGCGGCCGGCGGGCAGAAGATCTTCGTGCTGGGCCACAGCCACGGCGGGCTGATGGCGGCGCACCTGGCGGCGCGCGGCGGGCTGGAGGGGGTGGCCGGGCTGGTGCTGTCAGCCCCCTACTTCAAGCTGGCCATCGTCCCTCCTGCCGCCAAGGTGTTCGCGGCGCGCCTGGTGGGCAAGGTGCTGCCATGGCTGCCCATCCCCAGCGAGCTCAAGCCGGAGGATCTCACGAGGGATCCGGAGATCGTCCGCGCCACGCAGCAGGATCCGCTCTACATCCGCACCGTCACCCCGCGCTGGTTCATCCAGTCCACCCAGGCCCAGGCCGAGGCCCTGGCCCAGGCGATTCGGGTGACAGCACCCATTTTCATCTTCTGCGGATCGAATGATGGCGTGGCCGCCCCGGCGGCGGCGCGGTCCTTCTTTGAGACGGTGGGCTCCACCGACAAGAGTTTCAAGGAGTATCCCGGCATGTTGCACGAGCCACTCAACGAGGTTGGGCGCGCGGAGGTGTTCCGGGACATCTCCGGCTGGATCTCCGCCCATCTCTGACATAATCAGGACGCGGTCTTCTACGTGACTGGCGCTTCCGAGGGTCACCGCATGGCACAGGGCGAAACGGGCATCATCGGCAAGGGCATCGTCATCAAGGGCAGCCTCACCGGCGGCGGGGATCTCGTCATCGAGGGCAGGGTGGAGGGGCAGATCGCCCTGAAGAACCACCTCACCATCGAGAGCACGGGCAAGGTCCAGGCGGACATCCGCGCCGAGGAGCTCACCATCAATGGCGAGGCCAGCGGCAACATCGACGCATCGGCCCGGGTGTCGATCAACGCGTCGGCGAAGGTGGCCGGCGACATCAAGGCTCCGCGCGTCATCATCGAGGACGGGGCCGTCTTCAATGGCTCCATCGAGATGGAAGTGAAGTTGCCGGACGACATCTAGGACGTCCCCGCCGTCCAGGGACGACGCAGCACAACCCTTCGGGAGGGGTGCAATACTCATGGCGAATACGGTCATCGGTTCGAGCATCGTCATCGACGGGGAGATCTCCGGCGATGAGGATCTGGTCATCCAGGGCACGGTGAAGGGGAGGATCTCCCTCAAGGAGAGCCTCTACGTGGAGGGCAGCGGCGTCGTCGAGGCGGACATCGAGACGCAGAACGTGGAGATCGCCGGCCGGGTGACGGGCAACATCGTCGCCAGTGACAAGGTCGAGCTCAAGCAGGACTGCCGCGTGGTGGGCGACATCAAGGCCCCTCGCATCCTCATCGCCGACGGGGCCTCCTTCAAGGGCAACGTCGACATGGATCAGAAGGAGCGATGACGCGTGGCTATCGCGAAGGAGCTCGCCGGCGCAGCCGGTAACAATACCGTGGTGGGCCCGTCCATCCTCATCAGCGGCAAGCTGACGGGTGACGAGGATCTCACCGTCCGCGGGCGCGTGGAGGGCGAGCTGACGCTCAGCAAGACCCTCATCGTGGAGACCACGGGCGTGGTGAAGGCGAACGTGGCGGTGAAGAACGCCATCGTCAGCGGGGTGGTGGTGGGCAACATCAACGCCACCGAGAGCGTGGAGCTCACCCGCGAGGGCCGCATGGTGGGCGACATCCATGCCCCGCGCGTCATCATCGTGGACGGCGCCAGCTTCCGGGGCCGCGTGGACATGGGCGAGGTGGAGCCGGGCCGCGTGCCCGTCTCGCGCCCGGTGGTGGCTCGCCCCACCGTCCGTCCGGGCGCTACCGTGCCCGCGCGCCCGGTGGCTCCCCCGGCGCGTCCTCCCGCTGGGCGCCCCGCGCCGCCCCCGCCGCCTGCCCGTCCGGCGGCCAAGCCGGTGCCCCCGCCGCCTCCTCCCGCGGCCGCTGGAGCCGCCGCCGGGGCAGCGAGCAGGGGAGAGCCGGCCGCGCCGGTGCCGCCTGTCGTTGGTGCTGGCGCCAAGAAGAAGGTCGTGGTGAAGAAGAAGGCCCGCTAGAGCGGGCTTTCGCCGTGCCGCCGCGTGATGATCGTGTGCGGCACGGCGCTGGACCGAGCCTGGGGTGCCGATGGACGCCGAGAACAAGGTCGACGGAGAGGATGGGAAGCCGGACACGCTGGAGGAGTCATCAGCGGCGCCGGCAGAGGCGGAGGGCGTGCCTTCGAGCCCGGCGCCACAGGCCGCCAGCGGGATCATCCTGCTGGGCGCGGGAGTGTCCGTGACGGAGGCGCCGGCTGAGGCAGCCCCGTCGGCCGTGACGGAGGCGCCGCAAGAGGCGGCCGTGTCGGAAGAGGCGGCCATGTCGGAAGAGGCGGCCCCCGCTGCACCGGCTCCCGTTGCCGAGCCGCGTCCGCTGGGGGCGATGTCGCTGGCCGCCATTCCCCTGGAGCAGGTGGAGGAGGACTCCACCTTCCAGATCCGCTCGGAGGGGGAGATCGCCAGGCTGGCCACGGACGTGGCGCGGCTGGGGCAGCTCTTCCCGGTGGACGTGCGCCCGGTGGGGCCTGAGCGCTACCAGCTCATCTGCGGCTTCCGGCGGGTGGCGGCGCTGCGCTTCCTCAAGCGGGATCGGATGCAGGCGCGGATCCACACGGGCCTGTCGGACGAGGACGCGCTGCTGATGGCGCTGGCGGCGGCCATTCATGCCAGCCCGGTGGAGCGCGAGGAGCTGGAGGCCCGGCGCGTCCAGCTCGAGGCGGAGGGGCGCCTGACCGCCGCCGCGCGGGACATGCTGGAGAAGGCGCTGGCGACGGAAGACTCGCTGGCGCCGGAGACGGTGGAGGAGGAGGTCGACGCGGACGAGCTGGCGGCGGACGTGGCGCAGCGGCTGGGGACCATCAACCAGGATCTCTCGTTGCTGGCGGACGTGTTCCTGTCGCTGGATGAGGGCCGGCGGGCGGAGCTGCTGATGCAGCTGCGGTACTCCGCGGAGCTGGTGGCGTACCTGGAGGGCTTGAGATGAACACGGCGCTGGCCCGGGATCGGGCGCGGCTGCTGGAGCTGCTCACCGAGCGCTCCTTCGAGCGGCGCAAGGTGGTGCTCTCCTCCGGCAAGGAGTCGGACTTCTACATTGACTGCAAGCGCACCGCGCTGCTGGCGGAGGGGCACTTCCTCATCGGGCGGCTGTTGCTGGACGCGATCACCCGCGAGGCGGCGCTGGCGGTGGGGGTGGGCGGCCTGACGCTGGGGGCGGATCCGATCGCCTCGGCGGTGAGCCTCACCAGCTACCTGGCGGGCACGCCCCTGGAGGCCTTCATCGTCCGCAAGGAGCCCAAGGGGCATGGGACGTGCCAGTGGATCGAGGGCCTGTCCGCGCTCGGGCAGCACGCGCCCGTGGCCATCGTCGAGGATGTGGTGTCGACGGGGGCCTCCACGCTCAAGGCCATCGAGCGGGCCCAGTCCGAGGGCCTGAAGGTGCTCGGCGCGTTCGCGTTGGTGGACCGGCTCGAGGGCGGGCGCGAGGCGGTCGAGGCCGCCGGTCATCGGCTCTTCACGCTCTTCACGCGCGAGGACTTCATCCCGTGAAGCAGGGGCTCCGCGTCGGGGCGCTGCTGGGGCTGCTCTCCAGCTGCACGACTACTCCACCCACGATCGGTGATGCGGCGCCGCAGCTGACGGACCGCCGCTCCGAGAGCGCGTACCGGAAGATGCTGGAGCGGTACTCGGATCGGGCGGAGATCTACGATGGCTTCGACACGCGCCTGTTCGCCGGGACGACGTTCGAGACGATGACCTTCCGCGAGGCGCGGGTGAGGCGGCTGGCGGAGTTCCAGTTCCTGCCGAAGCCCCGGGTGGAAGCGCTGCTGGAGAAGGAGCGGAGCGAGGAGGCTCAGTTCCACGAGTTCCACCTCGGCGTCCACGTCAACGACTCCCGCTTCGAGGACCTGGCGAACAAAGACTCCATCTGGCGCGTGGTGATGCTGACGCCCTCGATGGAGGTGGAGCCCCTGAGCATCGAGCGGATTGGCCGGGCGAACCTGGACATGCGCGCGATGTACCCCTACATGGGGGTGTTCTGGGTGGCCTACCGGGTGCGGTTCCCGAAGGCGCTGGCCGACGGCACTCCGGTCATCCCGGCGAGCGCGACGCACGTCCACCTGCGGCTGGCCTCCACGCTCGGCCACGCCGAGCTGAGAGTGCACGCGCGCTGAGGGCTCAGGTCTCCTCGGTCCGGCGCAGCCACTTCTCCGTGGCCTTCATCGTCGGGCCGCCCTGGAGCCGCTCCAGCAGCTCGACCGGAGAGGCGCTCACGGCGAACGGCTGCGCGTGCGCCTCGGGGACGAAGCCGTCCTCCACGGCGCGGCGGAGCATGGCCAGCAGCGGCTGGTAGTAGCCGCCCACGTCCAGCAGCCCGATGGGCTTGGTATGCAGGCCGAGCTGCCCCCAGGTGATGATCTCGAACAGCTCGTCGAAGGTGCCGAAGCCTCCCGGCAGGGCGATGAAGGCGTCCGAGCGCTTCGCCATCAGCGCCTTGCGCTCGTGCATGGAGTTCACCAGGTGCAGCTCGTGGAGGCCCGCGTGGCCGAGCTCGCGCTGCTGCAGCGAGAGGGGGAGCACGCCCACCGCCCGGCCTCCTCCGGCGAGCGCGGCGTCCGCCACGGCGCCCATGAGGCCCACGCTGGCCCCACCGTAGACGAGCGTGAGCTTTCGGCGCGCCAGCTCCGCCCCGAGCGCCCGGGCCGCCTCCAGGAAGTCAGGCCGCGCGCCGGGCCGAGAGCCGCAGAAGACACATACCGTCCGCAATTCCATGTCAGAACCCCCACCGCCGTTCCGGGTGTGCGGCGAACATCGCCACGACGGCGGTGATGAAGAGGATGAGCGGGAGCGCCCGCGAGTAGACGGGGGCTCCCAGCCGCAGGGCCACGCCACAGGGCAGGCCGAAGAGGAAGCCCCCGAGGTGTCCCGCCCAGCTCACGCCGGGCAGCAGGCTGATGATGAGCACCTGCACCAGCCAGAGGCCCAGCTGCTGCCGGCCCTGGCTCGTGGCCATGGGGAGCATGGCCCCCGCCCAGCCCAGGATCATCCCCGAGGCGCCGACCATGGGGATGTTGAAGTTGAAGAAGAGGGCGAAGGCGGAGGAGCCCAGGGCGGTGACGACGCAGAGGCCCAGGAAGCGCAAGCTCCCGATGGCGCGCTCGAACATGAAGCCGAGCGTGTAGACGACCGACATGTTGAAGAGGAGGTGGAGCGGCCCCCCGTGCTCGAGGGCGCAGCTCAGCATGCGCCAGTACTCTCCCCGCTGGACCAGCGGCCCGTAGAGCGCGAGGGGGAGCTTCGCCTCCGCCAGCATGATCCCCTCCGGGGCGGAGGAGAGCGGAGGCACGAGCCCGGCGCGGCCCAGGAAGAACATCGCCACGCAGCTCACGATGACCGTGCCGCACACCACCGGCCAGCGCTGCCGCGGGGGGAGCGGCGGCTCGGCGGACGGAGCATCGAGCATGCGCGGCGTACGTGCCATCGGGCCTCAGAGCTCCCGCGACACGACGGTGTCGCGCTTCCAGTGGTGCTCGTCGGTGTTGGGGTAGTCCAGCGTGAAGTGCAGGCCGCGGCTCTCCTTGCGCCGGCTGGCACAGTCGACGATCAGGTGGGCCACATCCGCGATGTTGCGCAGCTCGATGACGTCCCGAGTCACCTTGAAGCGCCAGTAGTAGTCGCGGATCTCCTCGCGCAGCAGATCCAGCCGGCGCCGCGCCCGCATCAGCCGCTTGTCCGTGCGGACGATGCCCACGTAGTTCCACATGAGGCGGCGGATCTCGTCCCAGTTGTGGGTGACGACGACGCTCTCGTCCGAGTCCACCGCGCTGCCGGGATCCCACTCGGGCGGCTCCTGGGAGGACGGCGCGAGCGTGCGCACCTCCTCGGCGCTGACGTGGGCGGCGCGGTGGCCGAAGACGAGCCCCTCCAGCAGCGAGTTGGAGGCCAGCCGGTTGGCGCCATGCAGGCCGGTGCTGGCCACCTCGCCAATGGCGTAGAGGCCCGCCACCGAGGTGCGGCCGTGCAGATCCGTCACCACGCCGCCGCACATGTAGTGCGCCGCGGGCACCACGGGGATGGGCTGCACGGCCATGTCGATGTTGAAGGCCTTGCACGTGGCGTAGATGTTGGGGAAGCGCTCGGCCAGGAAGGCGCGGCCCAGGTGCGTCATGTCCAGGTAGACGCAGTCATCGCCGGTGCGCTTGAGCTCCGCGTCGATGGCGCGGGCCACCACGTCACGCGGCGCCAGCGCGCCCAGCGGGTGGAAGCGCTCCATGAAGGTCTGCCCGCTGCGCAGCCGCAGCTTGCCGCCCTCGCCCCGCAACGCCTCGCTGATCAGGAAGCTCTTGGCCTCCGGGTGGTACAGGCAGGTGGGGTGGAACTGGTAGAACTCCATGTTGGCGACCTGCGCGCCCGCCCGGTACGCCATGGCCACCCCGTCCCCCGTGGCCACGTCCGGGTTGGAGGTGTACAGGTACACCTTGCCGGCCCCGCCCGTGGCCAGCACCGTCACCTTGCCCAGGAACGTCTTGATGTGGCCGCTCTCGGCGAGGGCGTAGGTGCCCAGGCACCGGCTGGCCCGGCCCGGGCTGGGGCGCCGATCCAGGATCAGATCGATGGCGGCGGTGTTCTGGAAGAAGGTGATGTTCTTCTGCTCATCACATGCCGCCAGCATCGCCCGCTGCACCTCGCGGCCGGTGATGTCTCCGGCGTGGATGATGCGCCGCGCCGAGTGGCCGCCCTCGCGCGTCAGATCGAACTCGCCCGTGGTGCGCCGGTTGAACTCCGCCCCGAGCGCGACGAGCTCCCGGATGCGATCAGGGCCCTCGCGGACCGTCACCTCCACCGCGTCCAGGTGGTTGAGGCCGGCCCCGGCCACCAGGGTGTCCTCGACGTGGGCCTCGAAGCTGTCGGTGGGGGCCAGCACGCTGGCGATGCCCCCCTGGGCGTACTGGGTGTTGCTCTCGTAGCGCTCGCGCTTGGTGAGCACGGCGACGGAGCCATGGCGGGCCGCCTGGAGGGCGAACGAGAGGCCGGCGACGCCACCACCCAGGACGAGGAAGTCGAAGCGCTGGGGCATGGGTGGGACCCTTAGCGACTGTAAGTGCCGGAAACAAGGCGTTTTCTTGAGGACTTTTCTGCGTCCGTCTAAGGTTCGGGGGCCGATATGCGCCCTGGCCTCGCCTTCCTGACAGCCCTGCTGCTGCTGCCCCTGGGCGCTGCTGCCTCCGGGGGCATCTACCGGTACGTGGAGAAGGACGGGACGATCATCTACACGAACGTGCCGCCGCCCGGGAGCAAGCGGGCCAAGAAGCTCAAGGGCACCTTCACGCAGGCGCAGGCCCCCTCGGCGCCGGTGCGCGGCCGCGCGAGCGCTCCGACGGAGCTGGAGCCGCACATCGAGCTGGCCTCGAAGCGCTACAAGATCCCCGCCAGCCTGGTGCGCGCCATCATGCAGGCGGAGAGCAACTTCGACGCCAACGCCGTGTCCCCCAAGGGCGCATGCGGGCTGATGCAGCTCATGCCCCAGACGGCGGCGGAGATGTACGTGAAGGACATCTTCGACGAGAAGGAGAACATCGAAGGTGGGGTGCGCTACCTGCGGGTGCTCGCCAACCAGTTCCAAGGGGACATGGTGAAGATGGTGGCCGCGTACAACGCGGGCCCGGACGCGGTGCGCAAGTATGGAGGGCGCGTGCCACCGTACGCGGAGACGCAGGAGTACGTGCGCAAGGTCCTCCAACTCTACTACCACTACAAAGAGCGCGAGCGGCTCGCTCTGAACGAGCCCCGCGAAGCGGATACCGATGGCGACGAAGCGAGCGACGGGGCGGGAGTCGAACCCCGTTGACGACGAATTCCTGCACCACCTCTACCGCGGCGGGGAGCTGCTGGCCGCGGGCAAGGTGATCGAGGCCAAGGACTACCTCGAGCGCGCCCACAAGCTGCAGCCGAGGAACGAGAAGGGCCAGAACCTGCTGGGACTGACGTACTTCAAGCTGGGGCTCTTCGACCGGGCGGCGGAGCTCTACGAGATGCTGGTGCGCGACAACCCGGTGGACCCGACGCTGCGGGTCAACCTGGGGCTGGTGTACCTGAAGACGAACGCGCTGCAGCGCGCGGTGCGCGAGTTCGAGGTGGCGGTGGATCTGGCGCCGGACCACAAGAAGGCGCACAACTACCTGGGGCTGGCGCTGGCGCAGCAGTGCGAGTACGGCCGGGCGCGCGAGCACTTCCTGCAGTCCGGCAGCGAGGCCATGGCGGAGAAGATGACTCGCGCCATCGCGGGCGAGGGCTTCAGCCGGCCGGCGCCGGCGCAGCCCGCCAAGGAGCGAGGCTTCGCGGAGCTCGAGGGCACCGAGGTGGTGCGGGAGCAGGGCGGCGTGCCTGTGCCGGAGACGCCACCGCAGCCGAGCGCGCAGCCGGTGATCGACGTGGTGGAGGAGGCGCCCGCGCAGCAGGCCGCGCCGACGCCGTCGGCCCCTCCGCCCCTGCCTGCGCCGGAGCCGGTGCAGGCGCCCGCAGCTGCCGAGGAGGACTGGGGGGCGCAGTTCGGGCTCGAGGAGTCCGCGCAGCAGCAGCTGGAAGCCGTGCCCGAGCCCATGGCCGCTGAGGCCGTGGCCCCCATCGTTCCCCCCGAGGCGCCGGTCGCCGAGGGCGTGGCCGCCGAGGGCGCCGCCGAGAGTCCGCTCTCCGGAGCCGAGGGCTCGGTGGTGGTGGCCTCCAACAAGGCCGCCGCGCAGGCCGAGGCCGCCCCCGGCTTCGTGGGGGAGGCTCCAGGCCTTCCCGCGCAGGAGCCTGCGGTGGTGACCCAGATCCCTGAGGGAGACCTCCCGGTGCTGCCTGTGGAGGAGGTCTCGGAGGACGGGATGCCGGTGCTGACAGCAGAGCCCGAGGACGCGGAGGATCTGGCCGCCATCGCCCAGCACGAGCAGCCGCCCGCTGCTTCACAGGAAGCCCTGCCGCCCCCGATCCCCTCGGAGGCCCTGGCGCCCGCTGCTTCACAGGAAGCCCTGCCGCCCCCGGCCCCCCCGGAGGCCCTGGCGCCCGCCGCTTCACAGGAGCCACCGCCGGAGGTCGTCAGCACGGAGGCCCCCGCCGCGCTCGCGGCCAGCGAGCCGGAGGCAACGGCGCAGACCGCGCAGTTCGCCGAGGCGGCACCAGAGGCGCCTCCGGCTGAGCGCCCGGTTGCCAGCCCGGTCCCTGGCGGCACGGCCCTCGCGCCGCGGATCGCCGTATCGGGGCTCGTGGGGAAGGCCTTCCAGCAGGAGGGCGGGGTGCCGCTCCTCGGCGAGCTGGCACCTACGCTCGCTCTGGTGGGGGCGGGCGCGGCGAGCCCGTTCGCGGTGGGCGCGGGCGGCTTCTCCGCCCTGGTGGATGGGGAGCTGCTCACGCGGCTGGACGGGCTGGTGGCGTTCACGGGGCAGCTCTCCTTCAAGCCGGAGATGAAGCGCTTCCGGGGACGGACCACCGACAAGCCCTTCGGCGAGGGCTCGGCGCGGATGGTGCGGGCCATCGGCCAGGGCGTGCTCTTCATCGAGCCTGTCGAGAAGCGCACCTTCCACGCGGTGGATCTGGGCGACGAGTCCGCCTACTTCCGCGACGAGTACGTGTTCGCCTTCGAGGAGCCGGTGATGTTCGAGAACGGCCGGGTGCCCTCGGACGTGGCGCCGGACCTGGACCTGGTGCACCTGCGCGGGAACGGGAAGGTGCTGCTGAGCCTGGCGGGTCCGCTGCGCTCGGTGCCGGTGGGGATGGAGGCGCCGGTGACGGTGCCGTTGACGCACCTGGTGGGGTGGCAGGGAAACCTGACACCCCGGGTGGTCCCGCTGATGCAGGGGCCCGGGGGTGAGGTCCTCAAGACAGCGGTGGAGCTGAGCGGCGAAGGATTTGCCCTCATCTGCCTGCCAGTCCGCTAGAACGGGGGCTCATGGACCGGGCGACCAGGAAGCAGCGGAAGCGGGAGGAGCGGGCGAAGCGCCGGGCGGGGCGCAAGCCGAGCGTCCTCGTCCAGGAGTTCTGGAACCTCCCCAACATGCTGACGCTGGGGCGGATCCTGCTGATCCCGGTGTTCGTCTGGTTCACGTCCGACGCGGATCCGTTCTACTCGCTGATGGCGGGGGTGGTGTTCGCGGTGGCGTCCATCACGGACGTGGTGGACGGGTACCTGGCGCGCAAGTGGAACCTCATCACGGTGGTGGGCAAGTTCATGGACCCGCTGGCCGACAAGCTGATCGTGATGGCGGCGCTGGTGATGATGGTGCGGCTGGGGCGGATCGCGGCCTGGGTGGTGATCGTCCTGCTGGCGCGCGAGCTGATCGTCAGCGGCCTGCGCACCATCGCGGCGAGCGAGGGCATGGTGATCGCCGCGGGGCAGGAGGGCAAGTGGAAGACCAGCCTGCAGCTGGTGGGGGTGATTTCACTCTGCGTCCACTACGTGCACCCGTTGGACCTGGGGTTCCAGGTGGTGACGGTGGATTACAACAAGGTGGGGCGGGTGTTGGTGTACTTGTCGGGCGCGTTCTCGGTGTGGAGCGCGGTGGTGTACTTCCGGGCGTTCCTCGCCATGCTGGCCAGGCGGGGTGGGGGAGAGGACGCACAGAAGGCTTGACGGGCTCGGGGCGGGTCGGTATATCCGGCCTCGCTTCGACGGCGCGGCAGCCCAGCGGCGGCGGAGTGACAGACGCGGGAATAGCTCAGTGGTAGAGCATCGCCTTGCCAAGGCGAGGGTCGAGGGTTCAAATCCCTTTTCCCGCTCCAGAATGAAGTCCGGCGGCCGGAATCCTCCAAAGGGTTCCGGCCGCTGGCGTTTCAGGCGTCATGTGTCCCGGATGCGCCCCTGGCGGGGCTCGGCGTGTCGAGCATGGTCACGGCGTCCCGCTTCACGTCCGGGCTGCTGTGCCGGAGATTGCGGATGGGACCCGGAGCATCATCCTCAGCGAGGGACTGCGGGACGTTCATGTCCTCAAATCCCCATCGTCCAATCCCAATAAAGCGGCTGGCACGAGAAGGGGCCGTCTTCCAGACTGCGGCTACAGTGATAGCCCTCGCCGCACACCTCAGGGCCGTTGGGATCGCAGGCCGGCAGGCAATGCCAGCCGTCGCAGACCTTCCCGGCGCTACAAGGAGGCTGGCCTTCGCCGCACGGCTCGACACACTCCATCCACACCTTGCCTGGATGTGGCGGCTCATACGCCACTTCGCACTTGCGGCCATCGGGGCAAGGAGTCTGGAGGCAGTTGGGGCCGTACACCTGAGCGCACACCGAGGCTCCTTCACGGAAAGGGATGCACTGCTGACCTGCTGGGCATTCCCGTGTGGCGCAGGTGGGTAGACACAGAGGCTGGGGAAGGGTGTCCGCACAGAAGAACCCTTCAGGACAACCTTTGCTGTCGCCCGGACGGCATGGCCGGGCGCACCAACCCTCCTGGCCACCGCACAGCAATCCGGCTGCGCAGGCGTTCTCTTTGCGCCGCGGAAGGTCGACACAGCTCTCCCCCTCCTGGCGCGGGCCAATGGGGACGCAGACGCGCACCTGCGGACCATCTCCCCAGGTGGCAAGGCTTTGGCAGACCTGGCCTTCCGGACACTGCTCATCGGTCAGGCACTTGCTGTCGGTGCAGTACGACCGCGGGTACCGGACGTCGAACAAGCAGCCCAGCGGCGGCTCACACTCCGCGCCCGGCCCGCAGTGCCGCCCGTACGTCATCAAGCGCAGGCGCTGCTCGTCGGTGAGCATGGGGCTGATGCGCACCCCTGCTGGCGCTGCCGCGGGCACCTCCGGCCTCAGCAGCCCCCACAGCAGCAGCACGAGCGGCAGTGGCAGCAGCACGCCTGCGCAGATCGCCACGACTTTGCGCCAGCCCCCACTCTGCACTTACGGCACTCCTCCTTGCCGGCACCTGCGGCAGTCGTCCGAGTCCTCTTTGCCACGTGCGCAGACCTCCTTGAGCATCTTCTCCGAGCACCGCGTGATGTAGAGGAGCTGTTCCTGCGAATCCTTGTGCACGGCCTTGCCAACACGGCCGTCCTTGCCGAATTCAGAAGGGCAGCCTGTCGTTGCCATGGCTGAAAGTATGACGACTCCCACCCGGAGCCAACGCATGAGTCCCTCCCTTGAAGGACCCTCGACGCTACCAGCGTGGATCAGGCCGCGTCCACGCCACGGCACGTAGGCGGCACCCAGTGGGTGGTGGTGATCCCGTAGGTTGCATGTGCCACCACTGGGATCGCGAGCCGCTCAGGCCGGGCGTGAAGGACAGGTGCGTGGTGAGCAAGGTGGAGGCGACGGAGGCTGAAGCCCGAGGCAGCTTCACTTGACAGCGGGCTCCGATTCGCTCCTATGGAGCTCAGTGGGGCTAAAAAGAAGAGGGCCCAGATGACGAGGAGGTCTTCACCCCCTCGTCACCCGGGCACGAGTCACATGGTGCGCGACGTACGAGCCGAGGCCCTGCTCGAGCCGGTCTTGGCGGTGGGAGGAACCGCGTCGCCCATGCTCGGCTTGGTGAGCCCGGTGGCCCCATTGCCCATCTTCCTGCGCGTCGGCGGCTGCTCGCTGGCTCCGGGAGCGGCACCGCGGAGGGTCGCCTACATCTTCTCCTGGCGCTCGCGCATGTCGGCCAGTTCCTTGGTGAGGCGCATCGTCTCGGTCCGATGCGTATCGATCTGTCCCTGGAGGCCCTTGCGCAGGTCGGCCACCTCGGTCTTCACCTCCTTGGTCAGCGAGCGCATCTCACCCAGCGTGGCGGCGTTGGCCTGGGTGAGCTTCTCCAGCAGTTCCGAGTGCTTCCGGTCGAGCTCGGTCAGCGTCATCTGGCCCTGGAGCTGCCGCACTTCCTGCGCCTTCTGGCGCATGGAACCTTCAGCGCTCTCCAGAAATGACCCACCCCTGCTCTCCAAAAGTGGACCAC
>JAFGNZ010000201.1 GCA_016926755.1 Myxococcaceae bacterium
CTCGTGATGGACTGGGTGGAGGGAGTGCCGCTGTATGACCAGGCACGGCAGAGCAATCCCTCCTCCCAGCAGGTGCTCCAGTGGCTGTCCCAGCTCGCGAGCGCCCTCCAGGCCGTGCACGCCCAGGGTTGTGTCCATCGAGACGTGAAAGGGGACAACGTGCTGGTGCGCCACTCCGATCGCCGCGCCCTGCTCACCGACTTCGGCTCGGGCCGCTACCCGGATGCCGCCACCCTCACTCCGGACAT
This sequence comes from Myxococcaceae bacterium, assembly GCA_016926755.1. GTDB lineage: Bacteria > Myxococcota > Myxococcia > Myxococcales > Myxococcaceae > Hyalangium. The sequence goes on from JAFGNZ010000201.1 coordinate 249, forward strand.
CCTGCCTCCGGGAACCCCGGCCTACCGCTCCCCGGAGGCCTGCCTGTTCGAGCTCCAGCACTTCCGGGACCCCAAGGCCCGCTACCGCGCACAGCCGGCCGATGACCTCTACGCGCTGGGTGTCACCGCCTATCGGCTCGTGACGGGCCAGTACCCCGAGCTGGGGGAGCCTCTCCAGGATGAGGCCGGCCTCTGGCACCTGCAGGGCCTCGCCTCCCCTGCTCCGCTCGTCCTCAACCCGCGCCTCACCCCGCAGCTCGATGCCTTGATCCTTCGCATGCTCTCGGTGCGCCCCGAGCAGCGTGGCACCGCGGCGGAGCTGGCCGAGGCGCTGGAGCAGACCGCACAGCGCCCCCATCCCGAGAGCACCCGTTCGCTCTTCACCCAGGAGCTGCCGGGCTCCGCCGAGCGTGTCAGCCCCCCAGCACGCGCCCGACCCTGGCGGCGGCGGCTCGCGACGGCGGCAGCGCTCCTGGCGCTCGGGGCCTGGGGCTGGTGGAGCATTCCCAAGAAGTTCCCGCAGCAGCCCCCTGTCCTCATCCACGAGGCGGGAGGGGCCCGCCTGGAGGACGGGGGGACCTCAGGGCTCGGCGATGAGGCGGCGACCGCCTCCACGATGGCCTCCCCCGCTCCCTCCGTGCCAGGGGTTCAAGCCGAGGAACCGCTCCCCGAACCGCTGCCGGGCCAGGTGCGACCCAATGCGAAAGGACGCTGCCCTCACCCACGGCAGGTCCCCCTCGGCGGTGGGTGTTGGGTGGCGGTCCCGTTGGATCGCGAAGGATGCGAGTTGCTCAAGCCCAACGGCGGGAACATGTTCAAGGGCACCTGCTACATGCCCGTGATCCTCCCCAGCCGCCAGTCCACCTCCGATCCCGTGCGCAAACCGTAGCGGGCCCAGGCTTCAGCAGGCGCGGAGCTGGTGGCGAACCTCCCAGCAAAAAGCCGCGGCCCTCCGCCTTTTGCAGACAGAGGGCCGCCACTTGCTTCATTCACCGAGGCTCAGGCCTCGGGCGTCTACTCCACCGGCTGCACCGGGGGCAGCTTGCCCGTCAGCGCCTCGATGAGCTGGCTCACCTGCTCCACGGGGATGCCCTTGAAGTCCAGCACCGCCTTGCCCTTGTGGTTGCGCACGCTCACCTTGACGGGCACCCCCTTGGGGAAGCGGCCCGTCACCGCCTCGCGGTACTGCTCGGCCAGCACCACCGCCTCGTCGGCAGCGGCCGGGTCGAGGCCGGCTTGCGCTTGCGCTGCAGCGCCCTGCGCATCTGCTCCACGCTGCACTTGCCGAACGGCAGGGCCGTCACCTGCCCGTTGGCCTCCGGCACCTCGATGAGGAGCTCACCCGGCTCGGCGTGGTTCACCTCGATATCCGCCGCCTCCTTGTAGGTCAGCAGCAGGTCCTCAGAGCGGAGGGGCAAGATGGCCCCACTTCTTCCGGGAGATCTGCAATATTTCATACATGTCGTCCTTGGGGTCTATGTGCCAGTCCCGAATCAACCTGCCTTGCTCATCCCACCGCTTCTCCGCTATCCCGACCCCGAGTTCGCCGATCATTTCGGAGATGAGCCGTCCCTGATCGTCCCACTCGCGCAGATGCCCATGGAGACTTCCATACCAGAAGTTTGCTTCTTTCCTGATCTGGCCGGAGGGATACCACGCGCGCTTCAATCCATGCTCGATTCCGTCGAGGTGGGGCACTTCGCTGCACAGTTTGCCATCGGGGAAGAACTCGACGGCAACTCCCGTGAAGGGCTTGCCCTGCCAGACCATCAACCGCTCATCACCGATATCGAGTTCTTCGTGGAGGACGCGAAGAGTTTCTGTCATGGCAGGACCTAGACTTCTGGGGGGATAACCGCCTTCATGGCCTGAAGATACTCGCGCTCCCAGTAGGAGAGCGGGTGGAGCCACTGGTCAGGGTGGGCCCCGGGCTCCGAGCCCCACCAGACCGCCACGTCCCCAGGCCTCCCCAGGCGGACGAGTTGCTGGATCACATCGCGCCCGCTGAAGACACGGAACCCCTCGGCTGTCGGCACTTCGATCTGGGGGGAGTCGCCCGCCTGGCTGACTCGCCTGATGGAGAAGGTCGCGGAGCGGGCGTGCGGGGCTTTCGTCTCCGTGCGCAGGCCGATGGAACCGGGAATGCGGAGTGCTGGCACACGGCTTCGCGCGGGTGCGCTGCGAGAGTTGCAAGGACGAACTGCTCGTCGCCTTCTCGTGCAGTACCGCCATGAGGCGTCGCGCCAGCCGCGCGTCTGACGGGTAGCCCGACGCACCTGCTCCTGTCCTATCTGCCGCCCCTCTCTGCCCATGTCTCATGGGTGGGCATCCCGAACAACCTGTGCAAAACTTCTTCCGACCTACTTAGGGCTTAGTGCCCTGAGCTCAATCAGGGGGAACTGGTGACAACGTGGATGTCCAGAGGTGTGCTCGGAGCGGGGTTCTGGCTCGTGATGCTGGGTGGGCTGGGCGGGTGTGTGACGGACAGACCGCCCGTTGTCGTCGTGGTACGTGACTTCTCTTCTCCCCAGGCTTCGGCCGAGTCCCGCCCACTGCCAGAGGAACTGGTGAAGGTCGAACAGGCCTGTTCGCAGGGGGAGGCCCAGGCGTGCAAGCGGATGGGCGTCGCCTACTGGCTGGGCCAGGGAGTGCCCAAGGACAGCCGCCGCGCCGCACCCTTTCTGGAGAAGGGGTGCGAGGCCTTCAGCGCTCTCCAGAAATGACCCACCCCTGCTCTCCAAAAGTGGACCAC
>JAFGNZ010000202.1 GCA_016926755.1 Myxococcaceae bacterium
ACCGCGCGCCTGTGGGACAGCCGCAGCGGCCAGCTGGTGGCCACCCTCAAGGGGCATGAGGCCAGGGTCTGGAGCGCGGCGTTCTCCCCGGACGGCGCGCGCGTGCTCACCGCCAGCGACGACAACACCGCGCGCCTGTGGATCGCCTCTCCCGAGGGCTGGATCATCGAGGCCTGCAACCTGCCCCTGTTCACGCCGTCGACCGATGAACTCCGTGACTTCTGCCGCCCCTACAAAGGTCGCTCCCCCTGACGACCCCTCCTCCACCATAGGCCCTGCCCATGCCCCACCATGAGAGTCTCTTCGTCATCTCTGATCTCCACCTGGGAGGTGACACCGGCTTCCAGATCTGCACCGCCCGGGGCCGCAGGCGGATCGCGGCCTTCATCCGCAGCATCCCGGGGCAGCTCGCACCCGCCCAGCAGGCGCATCTGGTGCTCGCGGGAGACATCGTCGACTTCCTCGCCGAGCAGCCCTTCGCCGCGTTCACCGCGGACGATACCCTGGCCACCCGCAAGCTCGCCCGCCTCATGGATCACGGAGACACCGCGGACGTGTGGCAGGCCCTGCGTGAATTCGTCTCCGCCGGGCACTCCCTCACGCTGCTGCTCGGCAACCACGATCTCGAGCTGTCCCTGCCCGGCCCCCGCCGCCTGCTCCATGAGCGCATCGGCCATCGGGGGGTCGAGTTCCTCTACGACAATCAGGCCTTCATCCGGGGGCCCGTGCTGATTGAGCACGGCAACCGCTACGACGACTGGAACGTCGTGTCCCATGATGCGCTACGCGCCGTGCGCTCCGCGCTCTCCCGCCGCGAGGCGCCCCCGGCCATGCGCACGGTAGCCGGCAGCGAGCTGGTGGTGGGGGTGATGAACAACCTCAAGCGGCAGTACGCCTTCATTGACCTGCTCAAGCCCGAGAACGAGGCGGCGCTCCCCCTGCTCGCGGTGCTCGATCCCGGCGCCATGGGCAAGCTCAAGCAGCTCGTCCGGCTGGTCCGGCAGGCCGCAAGGACCCGGGTCCCCCGGGATGACAGCGGAGCCCCCGAGGAGCGCGAGCTGATCTCCAGCGAGGCCGAGGGGCCGGAGCGCCAGCGGCTCCGGGAGGCCCAGGAGCTGCTCGGCTACTCCGAGGACGAGGTCGGCGCGCGGGAGCACCTGAAGAGCTGGTGGGAGGTCTACCACGCGGGCAGAGCCGAGGATCGCCGGGAGCAGCTGCGGCGGCTGCGCAAGGCGCTCCAGATCTACGTGCGCGAGCAGCATGAGACGTTCGCGGTGGAGGAAGAGAGCCCGCGCTACCTGAGGCCCGCGGAGGCGCTGGCGGCGCGAGGGTTCCGCGTGGTGGTGTTCGGGCACACGCACCTGGCCAAGCGCGTGCGCATGCTTGGGGGAGCAGCCCTGTACCTGAACACGGGGACGTGGGCGGACCTGATGCGGATCCCCGACGAGGTGCTCTCCAACACGTCCGCGGGCGACACGGTGCTCGCGGAGTTCGTCGAGGCCGTGGCGGACAACCAACTGAATCGCTGGCGCACGTTGGTGCCGACCTTCGCGCGAATCGATCTGGAGGGAGAAACCCTCGTATCCGCGGACGTGTTCCTCTTCGATGAGGACGGCCGGGTGCGGCCCGTCGGCGTGAAGATCTGACTCTCCGGCGCCGGGTCATCCGCCTGAAGATTCAAACTCTTTTACGAGCGAAGTGCGCGACGACCTGACTCCAAGGGACAGGCTCCCAATTCGGGAGAACCACTGACAGCACCCATTCGAGTGCCGCGGCGGGTCTGAGTGCAGGCAGCGGAACCCGGACCTTGGGCGTCGTGGAGAGATCAGGCCCCACGTGGCAATGAAACAGCGCATGGCCACAAGCTCCCATCCCCTTGTGGCAGTCGTCCAAGTGAGCGGCCACGGCGAATGAATCACCCGTGGCGCGCTTCCCACTCAGCATGATCGTCAGCTGGCTGAGCCTCACATCGGATTCATCCGTGAGCGCGAGAAGCGTCAGGCGCGCCTCCGATACGCTTGGATCAAGATTCTGCAGTGGCTCCGACCACTCCTTCTTCTCCTCCTGTTTCGCATCCTGAGGCGCCGCAATGTGCCATTCACGCCGTGCTGCCTCGACGTTCTTTCTATTCGTGAATCGGTTGAGGAGCGATAGCGCCGCATGCTTGCGCCTGGTCAGGAGTTGAAGCACGCGACGAATGTCCTGGATCGATGAGCCTCCCGTCGCCCTGAGCTCACGATGCCTCCCATGGAGTTTGAGCCAGTCGTTCATCGCCTCTCCAGAAGCGCCGCGCGATAGCTGAGGACGACGGTGCCCGTGTCCATCGGAAGCTTGTTTGCACGCCACCGCTCCAGCCATTCCTCGGGCGAGCTTCCCACCTCCGCTTCAAAGGCGCGTCGCTCCGCCTCCACATCGACTTCAGCAAGGCGCTCAGGATCAGGATCGCTGCCTCGTATCCAGCTCGCGAGACTCGGAGCCTCGCGGAGCGCACGCGCGCCATCCCCCTCCCGCAGGAGGAAGAGCACGACCGGGTACTTGCGCTTGGGTTCGAGGAATTGATCGCGCATCCCGTCGAGCTCCTCGACCACGGCACGCTCGTTGGCCGGAAGCAGCAGCACGAGGGCATCCGGCCGAGCATGCGCCTTCCGCGTGGAGTCCGTTCGCACCGATTTCTCGGCGCCTGCGATCGACTCAACCTCCCTGACGAGCCACTCGCGCACCCCAAAATCCGGGTAGTACACGACGACGATGCCATCTCCACCATCACGGTCGATTGCGTTCGCAATACTCGCCACGGGGTTTGACATCGACAATCTCAGAGCAGGGTTTTGACGATGGGGTGAGGCCGCATGATGGGGACACCGTTCTCTCGCCGCTCAAGCAGCACACCATGAGAGAGCAGCCGGAGTTTCTGGTCGAGCGCCATGTTGCGCCCGTCCTTGCCATCGACCATCTGAAGCGCCAGGTCATCGCCTGGGGTCAGCAGCCTGCGGAAGCTCTCTCGTTGATCCGCGACTGCTTGCGCGACATGTGAGGCGGCTGGCCAGTCTTCACCGTCGGTGACGCGCGCGTACGAGGCCGCATCCGCGAGCAGTTGAAGAAAGGAGCGCGGGACCCCTCCGCTCAGTCGAGCGCATGTATCGAGTTCCCCTCCGCGCGCCATGAAGCTGGGCGGGGCCTTCGCCAGCGTCGCAGCATCGAGCTCCAATCGCTTTGTCGCCACATGCCGGAGAAACTCGAGCCCGGCGGCCCCTTCCGGGCCTTCGACCTCAACGGGAGGCAACACCACCAGCTTTTCGCCCGCGGCGATCACGGTTTCAGCGCTCGGCCCATACGCCGCATGCCACGGCACCACGACGACGAGCTCGACTTCGGAGTGCAGGCCCTCGAGCGCGTCAAAGGTGCTCCGAGCAGGATCGGGCGGCGTCTTCTCGAGACCGTCAATGAGCAGCGTGACTTTACGCTGCGTGCTCATGCGAGAGGTCTCACGGATGACGAGGATCGCCAGATCCTCGGCGCTCCGCTGCGAAAACTTGGTCAATACCTTCTTGGTCTTTGGAACGACTCCACGCTCCAGGACGCCACGACTCTTGAGTTCATCGAGAAGCTCTTGCGTGATCTCCAGATGAAGGGTCTTCACCGCGAAGGAGGCAAGTCGCCCCGCGATCCGCAGCAGGACCTGCTCCGTGGTCAGCGTGCGCATGTTCTCGTACCGATCCAGAGGTATGAGACAGGCGATTCGGCTGCTCTGGAGAGCCTGTGCTGCAAATGACAGCTCCGTGCTCTTTCCGACGCCGACGGGACCTACCACAAGCACCGGCGAGCGGCCGGTGAGGATCCAGTCGGGAATCCGAGGCGCATCCACTGGACGTGGGACGTAGGCCGCGTCCCCAGGCTCGAGGGGGCGATTTGGTGCGAGTCGCGTCCAATCAGGGATCAAGGGATGGCTCCAGCCTTCGTTGTAGCCCAACAAGGGCAGCCTCAGCCCTCCCGGGGCTCGTCCGGGTAGGTGAAGCTGAAGGGCAGCTTCAGATCCGGGTGGAGGCTGCGCGCCACCGGGCACTCGCGCGCCGTCTGCTCCATCTTGGCGCGGTGCGCGGAAGACAGCCCCGCGGGCATCTGGATCTGCAGCACCAGCTCGCCAATGCGGCGCGGCGGCGGCGTCATCCGCTTCTCCACCGTGGCCCGGGCCTCCCCCAGCGGAATCCCCTCCCGCGAGGCCACCAGCGCCATGGTGGTGAGCGCGCACGAGGCGAGCGCCGCCCCCACCAAGTCCGTGGGCGAGAACGAGCCACCCGTGCCCCCGTTGTCCTTCGGGGCCTCGGTGGCGATGCGCGTGCCCGAGGGCCCGTGCTCGAGCTGCGTCTTGAAGGCCGGGGCGGTGGCGGCGGACATCACCACCCCGGTGGGCTGCGAAGGCTGGCTCATGGCGTTGCTCCTGTGCGCGGGGGGATCAGCGGACGTAGGCCTCGTGCTTCTCGGCGTCCCCCTCCGTGGAGGGCTCCGCGTCCTGGATGCTCCAGTCCAACGTCTTCATCAGCGACTTGTGGCGCTTCTTCACGTCCGCGTCCAGGAAGGCGATGGCCTCGCCCATCTTGTCCATCAGCCGCATCGGCTTGCGCTTGTTCTTCGGCTCGGACAGCAGCGCGTGGGTGAGCCACGGGAAGACGGCCGTCACGTCACAGTGCACGTACATGGAGCCCGTCTCCACCGCCTCCACGGAGACCTTGCCCCAGGTGTGGCCCTCGCCGGCCGGGCAGCTCGACAGCGCCCCGTTGTCCACCGGGTCCACGCAGAACTGCACGTCGATGTCGAAGCCCGTGGTGGGCACGTTGAGGATCTGATCCAGCAGCGGCTCGCCCTGGAGCGTGTAGTTCTTCGGCACGCCGCCGCCCAGGATCCAGATGGCCAGCCGCTTCGCGCCCTGGTGCCGGCAGAAGTGCTGCATCGCGGCCATCGAGTACACGTCGTCGTTGATGTCGAGCTCGAACTTGAACTCGGCGCCCAGCAGCCGCTTGAGCTTGACGACGTTCAGGAAGATGGAGCCGTCCTGCACCGCGCCCACCCAGATGGGCACCGCGTGCTTGTAGCAGGTGGACAGCAGCGAGGGCTGCTTCACCCCCAGCTGCTTCTCGATCCGGTACACCGCCTTGCCCAGCAGGAAGTGGAACTCGGGCGTCGTCATCTTCCGCTGGAACTCGGGGCCGCGGATGACGGCCGAGAAGAGCCGATCCGTGTCCAGCAGCGCCTCCTCCCAGAAGCCCA